>NZ_JBIBUK010000005.1:0-362231 GCF_043079345.1 Streptomyces sp. NPDC015220
ACCCTGCCGACCAGGTTCTTCACCGGAGCCTGACGGTGGGAGGTGCCCAGGAGGGACGTGCCGGTGGCGGCGAGGGCGTCCAGCGCCTCGATCCGTACCTTGGAGGGGCCAGCGCCGAAACGTCCGTCGGCGGGCTTGATGTCAGCGGGGATCTGGATGTCGGCCACGAGTCGGAGGGTATCGGCTGGGTGAAACCGGACGGAACCATGTCCGTCCGGTGAGACGAGATCGCCGAGTAGTGAACTCATGAGGTCGTACGACGATATGCGTGAGGCTGTGGAAAAGTCGCCGTGACTGTGCGTGATCGGATGCATCCTGGACGCATGACGGATCTCTCGGGTCTCGAAGCGGAGCTGCGCGGGGTCGTCCGGGGCGAGGTCGGGTTCGATGCCACCGCCCGGGCGCTCGTGACCATGGACGCCTCCAACTACCGGCGCGTCCCGGCGGGTGTGGTGGCCCCGCGGGACGCCGACGACGTGGCGGCCGTGCTGGAGGTGTGCCGGACGTACGAGGTGCCGGTGGTCGCGCGGGGCGGAGGGACGTCGATCGCGGGCCAGGCGACCGGCACGGGCGTGGTGCTGGACTTCACCCGGCACATGAGCGCACTGCTGGAACTGGACCCGGAGGCCCGTACCGCCGTCGTCCAGCCGGGACTCGTCCTCGACCGGCTCCAGGAGGCCGCCGCGCCGCACGGGCTGCGCTTCGGACCCGACCCGTCCACGCACAGCCGCTGCACGCTCGGCGGAATGATCGGCAACAACTCGTGCGGCTCCCACTCGGTGGCCTGGGGCACGACCGCCGACAGTGTGCGGGAGCTGTCGGTGCTCACCGCGCGCGGGCGGCCGCTGCGGCTCGGCCGGGAGTGGGCCGGCGCGCCGCGGGGGCTGCGGGAACTGGCGGCGGGGGAGCTCGCGCGGCTGCGGACGGGCTTCCCCGAACTGCCCCGCCGCATCTCCGGGTACGCGCTGGACGCCCTGCTGCCGGAGAGGGGCGCGGACGTGGCGCGGTCCTTCTGCGGCTCGGAGGGCACCCTGGGCATCCTGACCGAGGCGGTGGTGTCACTGGTGGCGGCGCCCCGCGCGCGGGCGCTGGCCGTGCTGGGGTACGCCGACGAGAGCGCCGCCGCCGAGGCCGCGGCCGGTCTGCTGCCATGGGGGCCGCTCACGGTGGAGGGGATGGCCCGCGACCTGGTGCCGGCCGCCGCGGCCGGGCTGCCCGGGGGTGACGCCTGGCTGTTCGTGGAGACGGGCGGGCAGACCATCCGGGAGGCACGCGCGGGTGCGGAGGCGGTCGTGCGCGCGGCCGACGCCGTCGACGCCCTCGTGGTGACGGACGCGTCCGCGCAGCGCGCGCTGTGGCGCGTGCGCGAGGACGCGAGCGGCACGGCGACGCGGATGCCGGACGGCAGCGAGGCGTGGCCGGGGTGGGAGGACTGCGCGGTGCCGCCCGCCCGGCTGGGCGCGTACCTGCGGGAGTTCCGGGGGCTGCTGGCCGCGCACGGGCTGCGCGGCACCCCGTACGGGCACTTCGGGGACGGCTGCGTCCACGTCCGCATCGACTTCGACCTGCTCACCGAAGGGGGCGTCGGCCGGTTCCGGCGGTTCTCGGAGGAGCTCGCCGAGCTGGTGGTGGCGCACGGCGGCTCGCTGTCCGGGGAGCACGGGGACGGGCAGGCCAGGGCCGAGCTGCTGCCGAGGATGTACGGCGCGGAGACGGTGGCCCTGTTCGAGCGGGCGAAGGCCGTCTGGGACCCGGACGACCTGCTCAACCCCGGGATGCTGGTCCGCCCCGCGCCCCTGGACGCGAACCTGCGCTTCGCCGTGCTGCCGCGCCGGCCGGTGCCCGTGGCGTTCGGCTACTCCGCCGACGGCGGCGACTTCTCGGCGGCCGTCCGCCGGTGCGTCGGGGTCGCCAAGTGCCGTACGGCCGAGGCGCCGGGCGCGGCGGTGATGTGCCCCTCCTTCCGGGCGACGGGGCGGGAGGAGCACTCCACACGAGGGCGCGCCCGGCTGCTGCACGAGATGCTCGCCGGCGAGGTGGTGACCGACGGCTGGCGGTCGGCGGAGGTCCGGGACGCGCTCGACCTGTGCCTGTCGTGCAAGGGGTGCCGTTCCGACTGTCCGGTCGGGGTTGACATGGCCACCTACAAGGCGGAGTTCCTGCACCACCACTACGCGGGCCGTCGCCGCCCCGCCGCCCACTACGTCATGGGCCGGCTGCCGGTGTGGCTGCGCTGGGCGGCCCGCACCCGGGCGGCCCCGGTCGTCAACGCGCTCGCCGCCGTACGCCCGCTGGCCGCCGTCGCCAAGCGGCTGGGCGGGGTGGCGCCCGAACGAGGCATACCGCGACTGGCTTCGCAGCCGTTCACCCGATGGTGGCGCAGACGTCCGCACCGCCCCGGGGAGGGCGGCGGCGACCTGGTCGTGCTGTGGCCGGACACCTTCACCGAGCACCTCTCGCCCGACGTGGGCCGCGCCGCCGTACGGGTGCTGGAGGCGGCCGGACTGCGGGTGGCGCTGCCGCCGACCCTGCGGCTGCGCCGGCCACCGGTGGGCGACGGCCGGTCGGCGATCCTGAATCCGGTGTCCCTGCTGCGCGGCCGGGGGAGGGTCTGCTGCGGGCTGACATACGTCTCGACGGGCCAGCTCGACCAGGCCCGCGCGGTGCTGCGCCGCACCCTGGACCTGATGGGACCCGTGCTGGAGACCACCGCCCCGGTCGTCGTCCTGGAGCCGAGCTGCGCCGCGGCCCTCCGCACCGACCTGCCCGAACTGCTGCCCGACGATCCGCGCGCCCGGCGCCTGGCCGACCGGGTGCTGACCTTCGCCGAGACCCTGGAGCGGCACGCCCCGGGCTGGGCCCCGCCCCGGGTGGACCGCACGGTCGCCGGCCAGACCCACTGCCACCAGCACGCCGTGCTCGGCGACTCGGCCGACCGCCGGCTGCGCGCGGCGGCGGGCCTGACCGGCGAGCTCTCCGGCGGCTGCTGCGGCCTGGCGGGCAACTTCGGCTTCGAGAAGGGCCACTGGGAGGTGTCCACGGCCTGTGCGGAGGAACAGCTCCTGCCGTCGGTACGGCGGGCCGGCGAGGACACGGTGCTGCTCGCCGACGGTTTCTCCTGCCGCACGCAACTGGAGCAACTGGCGGGGGTGCGGGGGCGGCATCTGGCGCAGGTGCTGGCGGCCGCGCTCGAACCCGGCCGCACGGCCGCGGGCCGGACGGAGCGGAGCTGACATCCATGCCGGACGTGAGGACGGTGACAGTTCCGTATGGGTTCACACGCCTGACGCGGTCCACTACCCTGGACTTAGTAGTACATCGCGATGTACAAAGCCCGAGCCAGATGGATCGCCCGTGAGCACCCCGAGTACCCCCGGCACCGCCGCCCCGTCCTCCGCGAACCCGGTCGCCCCCGCGCCGGCGGGCCCGCCCGCGCCCATGGGTCAGGGCCGCTTCGGCTCCCTCGGGCCGGTCGGCCTGGTGCTCGCCGGGGGCATCTCGGTGCAGTTCGGCGGCGCCCTCGCGGTGACGCTGATGCCGCGAGCGGGCGCGCTGGGCGTGGTGAGCCTGCGGTTGCTGGTCGCCGCGATCGTGCTGCTGCTGTTCTGCCGGCCCCGGCTGCGCGGGCACTCGCGCGCCGACTGGGGCACGGTCGTCGCCTTCGGTGTCGCGATGGCCGGCATGAACGGCCTCTTCTACCAGGCCGTGGCCCGCATCCCGCTCGGACCCGCCGTCACCCTCGAAGTCCTCGGTCCGCTCGCCCTGTCCGTCCTGGCCTCCCGCCGGGCGGTCAACCTCGTCTGGGCGGGACTGGCCCTGGGCGGCGTCTTCCTGCTGGGCGGCGGGGGATTCGGCGACCTGAACGCGGCCGGTGTCGCCTTCGCGCTGGGCGCGGGCGCGATGTGGGCGACGTACATCGTCTTCAGCGCCCGCACGGGCCGGCGCTTTCCGCAGGCCGACGGGCTGGCCCTGGCCATGGCGGTCGGCGCGCTGCTGTTCCTGCCGCTCGGCATCGCCGAGTCGGGCGCGAAGCTCGCCGACCCGACGACCTTCGGGCTGGGCGCTGCGGTGGCGCTGCTGTCCTCCGTCCTGCCGTACACCCTCGAACTGCTCGCCCTGCGCCGCCTGCCCGCCCCCACCTTCGCGATCCTCATGAGCCTGGAACCGGCCATCGCCGCAACGGCCGGCTTCCTCGTCCTGCACCAGGCGCTCTCCCCGGCGGAGGGCGTAGCCATCCTGCTGGTCATCGCGGCGAGCATGGGTGCGGTGCGCACGCAGGTGCGGCAGGCCAAGGCGCCGGTGCCGGAGGCGTAGGGGTCCGGAGCGGGACCGGCGTCCACGGCGGTGCCGGAGGCGTAGGGGTCCGGAGCGGGACCGGCCCGCAGCGGTGCCGGTGCCGAAGGCGTGGGGCATGGGGTCCGGCGCGCGGCCGGCCCCCACGGTGCCAGGGCGGGAGGCGGCCTCCAACCCGATCCCCCGCACCACGGAACACCGTCTGCCTTCCTGCCCGTGCCCGTGCCCCTGCCCCTGCCCCGGTCCTTGCCCCTGTCCCTGTCCCTGTCCCTGCCCCTGCCCCTGCCCCTGCCCCTGCCCCTGCCCCTGCCCCTGTCCCTGTCCCTGTTCCGTGCCGCCGTTGCCGGCGGAGCGCCCGAGTGCGAGTGGTTCCCGGTAGTTCCCCGTCTGCCTCCGCAGTAATTCATGCAAGCATGCTTGATTGTTTTTTGGGTCGCTGCCATGCTCCCTCCCATGGCCGATCCGACGCCCGTGCTCGATGATCTGCGTGACGAAAGCGAAGAACTCGACCGGCTCGTGGCCGGGTTGGGACCCGGGCAGTGGAGGCTGCCCACTCCCGCGCCCGGGTGGAGCGTCGCTCACCAGATCGCCCACCTCGCCTGGACCGACCGGTCCGCGCTGCTCGCCGTCACCGACGCCGACCGTTTCCGCTCGCTGGTTCAGGAGGCGCTCGCCGCGCCCGGCTCCTACGTCGACCGGGGAGCCGCGGAAGGGGCGGGACTGCCGCCCGAGGAGCTGCTCGCGCGGTGGCGGAAGGGGCGGGCCGCCCTCGACGCCGCGCTGCGGGCGGCCGCGCCCGGCGTCCGGTTCCCCTGGTACGGGCCGCCCATGTCGGCCGCCTCCGTGGCCACCGGTCGGTTGATGGAGACCTGGGCCCACGGCCAGGACGTGGCGGACGCGCTGGGGGCGGTGCGGCAGCCCGGCGGCCGGCTGCGGCACGTGGTGCGCATCGGGGTGCGGGCACGGGACTTCGCGTTCGCGGCGCGGGGGCTGCCCGTGCCCGGCGAGGAGTTCCGGGTGGAGGTCGTCGCCCCGTCCGGACAGGTGTGGGCCTACGGACCCGAGGAGGCGTCCCAGCGCGTTACCGGCCCCGCCCTCGACTTCTGCCTGCTGGTCACCCAGCGGGCCCACCGCGCCGACCTCGCCGTGCGGGCCGAAGGACCCGACGCCGACCGGTGGCTGGACATCGCCCAGGCATTCGCCGGGCCGCCCGGCACCGGACGCGCGCCCAGGGAAGAGACCGGCGGGGAAGAGACCGGCGGGGGAGAGACCGGCGGGGGAGAGACCGGCGGGGGAGAGACCGGCGGGGGAGAGACCGGCGGGGAAGAGACCGGCGGGGAAGAGACCGGCAGGGGAGAGACCGCCGAGGGAGAGACCGCCGAGGTGGAGGCCAGGTGACCCGGGCACTGCGCGTCGGCAACGCCTCCGGTTTCTACGGCGACCGCTTCGACGCCATGCGCGAGATGCTGACCGGCGGCGAACTGGACGTCCTCACCGGCGACTACCTCGCCGAGCTGACCATGCTGATCCTGGGCCGGGACCGGCTCAGGGACCCGACCGCCGGGTACGCCCGCACCTTCCTGCGCCAGCTCGAGGAGTGCCTGGGGATCGCCCACGAGCGCGGGGTGCGGATCGTGACGAACGCGGGCGGACTCGATCCGGCCGGCCTCGCCGAGAAGGTCCGGGAGCTGGCCGCGCGGCTCGGCATCCCCGTGCGCGTCGCCCATGTCGAGGGCGACGACCGCACCGCCGACCACCCCGGCAGCCTCACCGCCCACGCCTACCTCGGCGGCTTCGGGATCGCCGAGTGCCTGCGCGCGGGCGCCGACGTCGTCGTCACCGGGCGGGTCACCGACGCGTCCCTGGTCACCGGTCCGGCCGCCGCCCACTTCGGCTGGGGGCCCACGGAGTACGACCGGCTCGCGGGCGCCGTCGTCGCCGGGCACGTGCTGGAGTGCGGCGCCCAGGCCACCGGCGGCAACTACGCCTTCTTCGCCGAGCACGCGCCGGAGCGGCTGCGCCGCCCGGGCTTCCCGCTCGCCGAGATCCACGCCGACGGCAGCAGCGTCATCACCAAGCACCCCGGCACCGGCGGTGTCGTGGACGTGGGCACGGTGACCGCCCAGCTGCTGTACGAGACGGGCGGCGCGCGGTACGCCGGGCCCGACGTCACGGCCCGGCTGGACACCGTGCGGCTGAGCCAGGACGGGCCCGACCGGGTCGGCGTCCGGGGCGTGCGCGGGGAGGCGCCGCCGCCCACCCTCAAGGTCGGTCTCACCCGCATCGGCGGCTACCGCAACGAGGTCGCCTTCGTCCTCACCGGACTCGACATCGAGCGCAAGGCGGCCCTGGTGCGGCAGCAGATGGAGGACGCGTTCGACGCCGCCGGGTCACCGCCCGGCGAGGTGCGCTGGGAGCTGGTGCGCACCGACCGGGCCGACGCCGACACCCAGGAGACGGCGAGCGCGCTGCTCCGCCTGGTCGTACGGGACCGGGACCCGCGGGCCGTGGGCCGGTCCTTCAGCGGGGCCGCCGTGGAACTGGCGCTCGCCGGATACCCCGGCTTCCACGTGCTCGCGCCGCCCGGCAAGGGCGCCCCGTACGGCGTCTTCGAGGCCGCCGCGGTCCCCCAGGACGCCGTCGGTCACGTGGCCGTCCTCCACGACGGCCGCCGCGTCACGGTTCCACCGGCCCGGGACACGCGCGTACTCGAGGACGTGCCCGAGCCGCCGCTGCCGGCGCCCCCTCCGCCCGGTCCCGCGCGGCGCGCCCCCCTCGGGCTCGTCGCCGGCGCCCGCAGCGGGGACAAGGGCGGAAACGCCAACGTCGGCGTGTGGGCGCGGTCCGAGGACGCCTGGCGCTGGCTGGCGGGCGAGCTGACCGCCGACCGGTTCCGGCAGCTCGTCCCGGAGAGCCGGGCGCTGCCCGTCACCCGGCACGTCCTGCCGGGCCTGCGCGCGCTGAACTTCGTCGTCGAGGGAATCCTCGGCGAGGGCGTCGCCGCCCAACACCGCTTCGACCCGCAGGCCAAGGCCCTCGGCGAATGGCTGCGCTCCCGCCACCTGGACATCCCGGAGGCCCTGCTGTGACGGTCCTTTCCTCCTCCCTGGACACCGGCTCCGCCGACTACCGGGCCAACCGCGAGGCGATGCTCGCCAAGCTCGCCGACCTCGAGGCCGAGCACGCCAAGGCGCTCGCGGGCGGCGGCGCCAAATACGTCGAACGGCACCGGCGGCGTGGCAAGCTGCTCGCGCGCGAGCGCATCGAGCTGCTCCTCGACCCCGACACGCCTTTCCTGGAGCTGTCCCCGCTGGCCGCCTGGGGCAGCGAATACGCCGTCGGCGGTTCGCTGGTCACCGGGATCGGCGTCGTCGAGGGCGTCGAGTGCCTGATCACCGCCAACGACCCCACCGTGCGCGGCGGCGCCAGCAACCCGTGGAGCCTGCGGAAGGCGCTGCGGGCCAACGACATCGCGCTCGCCAACCGGCTGCCCTGCGTCAGCCTGGTCGAGTCCGGGGGCGCCGACCTGCCCTCCCAGAAGGAGATCTTCATCCCCGGCGGCGCCGTCTTCCGGGACCTGACGCGGCTCTCGGCGGCCGGGATCCCCACCGTCGCCGTGGTCTTCGGCAACTCCACCGCCGGGGGCGCCTACATCCCCGGCATGTCCGACCACGTGATCATGGTCAAGGAGCGCGCCAAGGTGTTCCTCGGCGGGCCGCCGCTGGTCAGGATGGCCACCGGAGAGGAGAGCGACGACGAGTCCCTGGGCGGCGCCGAGATGCACGCGCGGGTGTCCGGCCTCGCCGACTACTTCGCCGTCGACGAGCGGGACGCCCTGCGGCAGGCGCGCCGGGTCGTCGCCCGCCTCAACCACCGCAAGGCCCATCCCGCTCCCCCCGGCGCCGAGCCGCCCCGGTACGACGGCGAGGAGCTCGCCGGGATCGTCCCCGGCGACCTGAAGGTCCCCTTCGACCCGCGCGAGGTCATCGCCCGGATCGTCGACGCCTCGGACTTCGACGAGTTCAAGCCGCTGTACGGGACGAGCCTCACCACCGGCTGGGCCGCCCTGCACGGCTACCCGGTCGGCATCCTCGCCAACGCCCGGGGCGTGCTGTTCAGCGCCGAGTCGCAGAAGGCCGCGCAGTTCATCCAGCTCGCCAACCAGCGCGACGTACCGCTGCTGTTCCTGCACAACACCACCGGCTACATGGTCGGCCGTGAGTACGAGCAGGGCGGCATCATCAAGCACGGCGCCATGATGATCAACGCCGTCTCGAACTCGCGGGTCCCCCACCTCTCCGTGCTCATGGGAGCGTCCTACGGCGCCGGGCACTACGGCATGTGCGGGCGGGCCTACGGCCCGCGCTTCCTGTTCGCCTGGCCCAGCGCCAAGTCCGCCGTCATGGGACCGCAGCAACTCGCCGGCGTGCTGTCGATCGTGGCCCGGCAGTCGGCGGCGGCGAAGGGGCAGCCGTACGACGACGAGGCGGACGCGGCGCTGCGGGCGATGGTGGAGCGGCAGATCGAGTCCGAGTCGCTGCCGATGTTCCTTTCCGGGCGGCTGTACGACGACGGGGTCATCGACCCGCGCGACACCCGCACCGTGCTCGGCCTGTGTCTGTCCGCCGTCCACACCGCGCCCTTCGAGGGCGCGCGCGGCGGCTTCGGCGTCTTCCGGATGTGAGGGATCGATCCAGTGACTGCGGATCCGATGATTTCGACGGTACTCGTCGCCAACCGGGGCGAGATCGCCTGCCGGGTCTTCCGCACCTGCCGTGAGCTGGGCATCCGGACGGTGGCCGTGCACTCCGACGCCGACGCCGACGCGCTGCACACGCGGGTGGCCGACGCCGCCGTACGGCTGCCCGGGGTCACGCCCGCCGAGACGTACCTGCGCGGCGAGCTGATCGTGAAGGCGGCCGTCGCGGCCGGCGCGGACGCCGTGCACCCCGGTTACGGCTTCCTGTCCGAGAACGCCGACTTCGCGCGGGCCGTGCTGGAGGCGGGGCTGGTGTGGATCGGTCCGCCGCCGCACGCCGTCGAGGCGATGGCCTCCAAGACCCGCGCCAAGCGGCTGATGGGCGTCGAACCCCTGGGCGAGGTCACCGAGGCCGATCTGCCGGTGCTGGTGAAGGCGGCGGCCGGCGGCGGCGGACGCGGGATGCGGATCGTGCGGCGGCTCACCGACCTGGACGCCGAACTGGCCGCCGCGCGCGCGGAGGCGGCGAGCGCGTTCGGGGACGGGGAGGTGTTCGTCGAGCCCTACCTGGAAGGCGGCCGCCACGTCGAGGTGCAGGTCCTCGCCGACGCCCACGGCACCGTGTGGCCCCTCGGCACCCGCGACTGCTCCCTCCAGCGCCGCCACCAGAAGGTCGTCGAGGAGGCACCCGCCCCCGGGCTCCCCGCCGAGCTGGAACACGAGATGTACGACCTCGCCGTGCGGGCCGCCCGCGCGGTCGGCTACACCGGCGCCGGCACCGTGGAGTTCCTGGTGGCCGACGGCAGGGCGCACTTCCTGGAGATGAACACCCGCCTCCAGGTCGAACACCCGGTGACCGAGGCCGTGTTCGGCATCGACCTGGTCGCGCTCCAGATCCGCGTCGCCGAGGGCCACGCCCTGGCCGCCGACCCGCCGCCCGCCCACGGGCACGCCGTCGAGGCCCGCCTGTACGCCGAGGACCCGGCCCACGACTGGGCCCCGCAGACCGGCACCCTGCACCGCCTCGCCGTCCCCGACGGCATTCGCCTGGACACCGGCTACACCGACGGCGACACCATCGGCGTCCACTACGACCCGATGCTCGCCAAGGCCGTCGCCCACGCCCCCACCCGCGCCGAGGCGGTCCGCGCACTGGCCGGCGCGCTGGAGCGGACCGCCGTCCACGGCCCGGTCACCAACCGGGACCTGCTCGTCCGCTCCCTGCGGCACGAGGAGTTCGCGAGCGGCCGCATGGACACCGGCTTCTACGACCGCCACCTCGCCGAACTGACCGCGCCCGCCGCCGACCCGTACGCCCCGCTGGCCGCCGCGCTCGCCGACGCCCACGGCCGGTCCCGGTTCGGCGGCTGGCGCAACGTGCCCTCCCAGCCGCAGGCCAAGCGGTACCTCATGGCGGGCGAGGAGCACGAGGCGCGCTACCGGCACACCCGCGACGGTCTCACCGCCGACGCCGACGGGGTGCGCGTCGTGCACGCGGACGCCGCTCTCGTCGTGCTCGAAGTGGACGGCGTGCGGCGCAAGTTCGACGTCGCCCGCTACGGCGACCGGGTGTACGTGGGCGGCACCGCGCTCACCGCCCTGCCGCGCTTCCCGGACCCGGCCGCCCAGCACGCCCCCGGGTCGCTGCTCGCCCCCATGCCCGGCACCGTCGTACGCGTCGCCGACGGGCTGGCCGCGGGGGCCGCCGTACGGGCCGGGCAGCCACTGCTGTGGCTGGAGGCGATGAAGATGGAACACAAGATCTCCGCGCCGGTCACCGGAACGCTCACGGCCCTGCACGCCGTGCCCGGCAGCCAGGTCGAGCCCGGCACGTTGCTGGCGGTGGTCCAGGCGGACTAGTGCCGCCGCAGGCGGCGTCCGCCCCGTCGCGCCGCCCGGCCGGCACACCCCGGAGCATTCGAGCAGGCGGGCCTCCTGAGAGCCCCCGGACGCCGCTGCCCGACGGACGGACGCCGGCCGCCACGGCACCGGCGCCAGGGGACCTCACGGAAACACCCGGCCCGCGAGGGCCCGGCAACCACACACCATCCGCACTCGGGAGACCCTCATGAGCCCCGTCATCGAATCCGAGGAACACAAGGACCTCCGGGCCGCCGTGTCCGCGCTCGGCAGGCGTTACGGACGCGAGTACGTCGTCCGCACCGTCGCCGAGGGCCGTCCGCCCACCGAACTGTGGACCGAGGCGGGCAAGCTCGGCTACCTCGGCGTCAACCTGCCCGAGGAGCACGGCGGGGGAGGCGGCGGGGTCGCCGAACTCTCCATCGTGCTGGAGGAACTGGGCGCGGCCGGCTGCCCGCTGCTGATGCTGGTGGTCTCGCCCGCCATCTGCGGCACCGTCATCGCCCGCTTCGGCACCGAGGAGCAGAAGCGGGCCTGGCTGCCCGGCCTCGCCGGCGGCACCCGCACCATGGCCTTCGGCATCACCGAGCCCGACGCCGGCTCCAACTCCCATCGCATCACCACCACCGCCCGCCGAGACGGCGCCGACTGGCTGCTCACCGGCCGCAAGGTGTTCATCTCCGGGGTCGACATCGCCGACGCCGTCCTCGTCGTCGGCCGCACCGAGGACGCCCGCACCGGACGCCTCAAGCCCTGTCTGTTCATCGTCCCGCCGGACGCCGAGGGCTTCCAGCGGCGGCCCATCGACATGGAACTCAACGCCGCCGAGAAGCAGTTCGAGCTGGTCCTGGACGACGTACGGCTGCCCGCCGACGCGCTCGTCGGCGACGAGGACGCCGGCCTGCTGCAACTGTTCGCCGGACTCAACCCCGAACGCATCATGACGGCCGCCTTCGCGATCGGCATGGGCCGCTACGCGCTCGCCCGGGCCGTGGAGTACGCGCGCGAACGCACCGTGTGGAAGGCCCCCATCGGCGCGCACCAGGCCATCGCCCACCCGCTCGCCCAGGCGCACATCGACCTGGAGCTGGCCCGGCTGATGATGCAGAAGGCCGCCCACCTGTACGACGCCGGGGACGACCTGGGCGCGGGCGAGGCCGCCAACATGGCCAAGTACGCGGCCGGGGAGGCATGCGTGAAGGCCGTGGACCAGGCCGTGCACACCCTCGGCGGCAACGGCCTCACCCGCGAGTTCGGGCTCGCCTCGCTGATAACGGCCGCGCGCGTGGCCCGAATCGCGCCGGTGAGCCGCGAGATGATCCTCAACTACGTCTCGCACCAGAGCCTGGGCCTGCCCAAGTCGTACTGATCCCGCGGGCCCTCGAGCCCGTGGGCCCGCGGGCCCTCAGACCCGCAGGCTCGCGGGCCTCGAACCCGTAGGCCCGGAGCCCACAGGCCCGCGGCCGACCGGGCCCCACCCGGCCCACCGACCCGTCTGCCCGGCGCGCGAGGAGGAGGAACCGTGTTCCGCAGCGAGTACGCAGACGTCCCGGCCGTGGAACTGCCCATCCACGAGGCCGTGCTGGGGCACGCCGCCCGGTTCGGCGACGCGCCCGCGCTGATCGACGGCACGGACGGCACCATCCTCACCTACGAGCAGGTGGACCGGTTCCACCGGCGCGTCGCCGCCGGCCTCGCCGAGGCCGGAGTGCGCAAGGGCGACGTCCTCGCCCTGCACAGCCCCAACACCATCGCCTTCCCCGTCGCCTTCTACGCGGCCACCCGTGCGGGCGCCTCGGTCACCACCGTGCACCCGCTCGCCACGCCCGAGGAGTTCGCCAAACAGCTCGACGACTCGGCGGCCCGCTGGATCGTCACCGTCTCGCCGCTGCTCCAGTCGGCCCGCCGGGCCGCCGAACTCGCGGGCGGCGTACGGGAGATCCTGGTCTGCGACAGTGCGCCCGGACACCGCTCGCTGTTCGACATGCTGGCCTGCACCGCACCGGAGCCGGCCGTCGCCCTGGATCCGGCGCGGGACATCGCCGCCCTGCCGTACTCCTCGGGCACCACCGGTCTGCCCAAAGGCGTCATGCTCACCCACCGCCAGATGGCCACCAACCTCGCGCAACTGGAACCGGCGATCACCACCGGACCCGGCGAGCGCATCCTCGCCGTCCTGCCGTTCTTCCACATCTACGGACTGACCGCCCTCATGAACGCGCCCCTGAGGCAGGGCGCCACCGTCGTCGTCCTGCCCCGCTTCGAACTGGAGACCTTTCTCGCCGCCATCCAGGACCACCGCATCACCGGCCTGTACGTCGCCCCGCCGATCGTGCTCGCCCTCGCCAAGCACCCGGTGGTCGCCCGGTACGACCTCTCCTCCCTGGAGTACGTCATCAGCGCGGCGGCCCCGCTGGACGCCGCTCTGGCGGCAGCCTGCTCCCGGCGCCTGGGCCTGCCGCCGGTCGGCCAGGCGTACGGCATGACCGAACTGTCCCCGGGCACGCACGTCGTCCCGCCGGACGCCCTGCACGAGGCCCCGCCCGGCACGGTCGGCAAGCTCGTCGCCGGCACCGAGATGCGCATCGTCGCCCTCGACGGGACCGGCGGCGACCTCGGGACCGGCGAGGCCGGGGAGATCTGGATCCGCGGCCCCCAGGTGATGAAGGGCTACCTGGGCCGGCCCGACGCCACCGCCGCCATGATCGACGCCGACGGCTGGCTGCACACCGGGGACGTCGGACACGTCGACGCCGACGGCTGGCTGTTCGTCGTCGACCGCGTCAAGGAACTCATCAAGTACAAGGGGTACCAGATGGCCCCCGCCGAACTGGAGGCACTGCTGCTCACCCACCCCGGCATCATCGACGCCGCCGTCGTCGGCGTCCAGGGCGACGACGGCGACGAGGTCCCGCACGCGTACCTGGTGCGCCGGCCGGCCGCCGGGGACCTCAGCGCGCGGGACGTCATGGGGTACGTCGCCGAACGCGTCGCCCCCTACAAACGCGTCCGCCGGGTCACCTTCATCGACACCGTGCCGCGGGCCGCATCCGGCAAGATCCTGCGGCGTGAGCTCAGGGAGCGTCCATGACCGAGACCGTCACCCGCGACCGTGCCCGCGGCGTCGAAATCCTCACCCTCGACTCGCCCGGCACCCGCAACGCCCTGTCCGCGGCCCTCGTCGGCGAACTCGACGACGCGCTCGCCGACTGCGGCGAGGACCCCGGTGTCCGCGCGGTCCTCCTCACCCACACCGGCAACACCTTCTGCGCCGGCGCCGACCTGCGCGACCCGCCCGACCCGCAGGCCCTGGTCGCACTGCTGCGGCGGATCGTCGCCCTGCGCAAGCCGGTCGTCGCCCGGGTGACGGGGCACGTCCGCGCGGGCGGCCTCGGCCTGCTCGCCGCCTGCGACATCGCCGCCGCCTCCGCCGCGGCCACCTTCGCGTTCACCGAGGTGCGGATCGGGGTGGCCCCCGCGGTGATCTCCCTGACGGTGACGGCCCGCGCCGACCCCCGCGCCCTCGCCCGCTACTACCTCACCGGTGAACGCCTCGACGCGGCCGAAGCGGCCCGCATCGGCCTGCTGACGATCGCCGCGGACGACGTGGACCAGGCCCTCGCCCCCGTCCTGGACGGCCTGCGCAGGTCCGCACCGCAAGGGCTGGCCGAGACGAAGGGCCTGCTCACGGCTAGGGTGCTGGAGGCATTCGACCGGGACGCGGCGGACCTCATCGCGCTCTCGGCCCGGCTGTTCGCCTCCCCGCACGCACGCGAGGGGATGACGGCCTTCCTCGAACGACGGGATCCCGCATGGGTGCTGTGAGACCAGCGAGAGCGGCAGGAACGGCATGGGCGTGAGCACGGTCGAGCGGGTCCCCAAGCAGGACCGCAGCCGGGCCACCCGGCAGCGGCTGCTCCAGGCCGCCGTGGCCTGCCTCGCCGAACACGGCTGGGCGGGCTCCACGGTGTCCGTCGTGGCCGAACGCGCGGGCGTCTCCCGCGGCGCCGCCCAGCACCACTTCCCCACCCGCGAGGACCTCTTCACGGCAGCCGTCGAGTACGTCGCCGAAGAACGCTCCACCGCCCTGCGCGACCTGTTCGGGCAGGGCGCAGCGCAGGACCGCCGGGCCGTGGTCACCGCCCTCGTCGACCTCTACACCGGCCCCCTCTTCCGCGCCGCCCTCCAGTTGTGGGTCGCCGCCTCCAACGAGGACCAGCTCCGGGCCCGCGTCACCGAGCTGGAGGCCCGCGTCGGCCGCGAGACCCACCGCATAGCCGTGGAACTGCTCGGCGCCGACGAGTCCCGCCCCGGCGCCCGCGAGACCGTCCAGGGTCTCCTCGACATGGCCCGCGGCCTGGGCCTGGCCAACCTCCTCACCGACGACGCCGCCCGCCGCGAACGCGTGGTCGCCCAGTGGGCGGCCGTCCTCGACGAGGCGCTGGGCTGAACCGCCGGGGGCGGCACGCCGAGCCGTGCTCCGCGTGCCGCCCCCGGCGCGATCCGGTCAGCGCGCGATGTCCTCGTAGCCCGGCACCTCGCGCGGGCTGCGCGGGCCCGGACCGATGTAGCGGGCCGAGGGACGGACCAGGCGGCCGGTGCGCTTCTGCTCCAGGATGTGCGCCGACCAGCCCGCCGTGCGCGCGCAGGTGAACATCGACGTGAACATGTGCGCCGGCACCTGGGCGAAGTCCAGCATGATCGCCGCCCAGAACTCCACGTTGGTCGCCAGGACCCGGTCGGGACGGCGGTTGTGCAGCTCCTCCAGGGCCGCCTTCTCCAGCGCCTCGGCGACCTCGAAGCGCGGCGCGCCCAGCTCCCGCGCGGTACGGCGCAGCACCCGGGCGCGCGGGTCCTCCGCCCGGTACACCCGGTGGCCGAAGCCCATCAGCCGCTCACCGCGGTCCAGCGCCTGCCTGACGTACCCCTCGGCGTCCCCGGTCCGCTCGATCTCCTCGATCATGCCGAGGACGCGGGAGGGCGCGCCGCCGTGCAGCGGGCCGGACATGGCGCCCACCGCGCCCGACAGGGCCGCCGCCACGTCGGCGCCGGTGGAGGCGATGACGCGGGCGGTGAACGTGGAGGCGTTCATGCCGTGCTCGGCGGCGGACGACCAGTAGGCGTCCACGGCCGCGACGTGCTTGGGGTCCGGCTCGCCCCGCCAGCGGATCATGAACCGCTCGGTGATGGAGTTCGCCTTGTCGATCTCCCGCTGCGGCACCATCGGCAGGCCCTGCCCGCGCGCCGACTGGGCGACGTACGACAGCGCCATGACGGCGGCCCGCGCCAGGTCGTCACGGGCCTGCTCGGCGTCGATGTCCAGCAGCGGCTTCAGGCCCCACACCGGGGCGAGCATCGCCAGCGCCGACTGGACGTCCACGCGGATGTCACCCGAGTGCACGGGGATCGGGAACGGCTCGGCCGGCGGCAGGCCGGGGTTGAAGGCGCCGTCGACGAGCAGTCCCCAGACGTTGCCGAAGGAGACGTGACCGACCAGCTCTTCGATGTCGACGCCCCGGTACCGCAGGGCGCCGCCCTCCTTGTCCGGTTCGGCGATCTCCGTCTCGAACGCGACGACTCCCTCGAGCCCGGGTACGAAGTCGGACATCAGGCGGCTCCTCGTGGTCTGTGCGACAGGTGGTGCGGTGGGGACGACGACCAGCTGTCGAAGGTCAGAAGTGGCGTGCGTGGGCGTCCGCCGGCGCGGATCCGCGGTCGTGTGCGATGACTCGCGGTCCGGGGCGGTCATCCCTTGTGATGCCCCGTGCGGTCGGCGGTCACCCCACCTGGACGACAGCAGCACGATATCCCCGGGCGGCACGGATGGGGAGAGCACACGGCACTGAGTGCCAGTCAGTGATGAAGGACACCCGGCAGCACCGGGCCGCGGATACGGCAAGATGACCGCGTGACCGACCGAGAAGCCGGAGAATCCGCGTCCCTCGACCTCGCCGCCATGCGCAAGCACTACCGGGCCGAGGGCCTCGCCGAGGCTGACCTGGCCGACACGCCCGTGGCGCAGTTCGCCCACTGGTTCCAGCAGGCCGCGGCCGAGGGCCACCTGTTCGAACCCAACGCCATGATCGTCTCCACGGCGGACGCCGAAGGCCGGCCCAGCTCCCGTACGGTCCTGCTCAAGGGCTTCGACGAACGGGGCTTCGTCTTCTACACCAACTACGACTCCCGCAAGGCCCGCGACCTGGCCGAGAACCCGTACGTCTCACTGCTCTTCCCGTGGCACCCGATGGCCCGCCAGGTCATCGTCCAGGGCGTCGCCCGCCGCACCGGCCGGGACGAGACCGCCGCCTACTTCCGCACCCGCCCGCACGGCTCCCAGCTCGGCGCCTGGGCCAGCGCCCAGTCCACGGTGATCAACACGCGCGGGACCCTGGACGCCTCGTACGCCGAACTGGCCGCCCGCTATCCGGAGGGCGAGCAGGTCCCCGTCCCACCGCACTGGGGCGGCTTCCGGGTCGCCCCGCGGACGGTGGAGTTCTGGCAGGGCCGCGAGAACCGCCTGCACGACCGCCTGCGCTACGTCGCCGAGGAGGACGGCGGCTGGCGGGTGGAGCGGCTGAGCCCCTGACGGCCGGCGCCCGGATAACGGCCCGCGCCCATGGGTGCGGGCCCTCGACGACGGGACGGGCCACGGGCTCGCGCCCGAGGGGCGGCCCGCCCGCGCCCCGTGGGCACGAGCCCCTGAACGCAGGCGACCCGCGAGCTGGGTCCCTCCGCCTGGGCGGAGAAGCCGGCCGGACGTACCGGCAGCTCGCGGGTCGGGTGACTGCTTGGGATTGGGCCGGCTGCACGCGTCTTTCGCGCACTGGTCCGGCACCGCACTGGATGTGGTGACGGGCCGCTAGCCCGCAGCCACCTCACGCGTCCGGTTCTCATACATCTGCCGAACCACCTCCCTTCTCGTGTACTCCACACCCTAAGAAGCGGTCGGCCCCCGATCAACCGCTTTTTTCGAGCCGCCCGTCGGCCGGCCCCGGCACCCGGCCCGGCCCCGGCTCCCGGCACCCGGCCCGGCCCCGGCTCCCGGCCGGTGCTGCGCACAGGACCCGGTGGGGGGCGGCGCGCAGGGCCCGGTGGGGGGCGGCGCGCAGGGCCCGCGCCGTACCGCGCCGCCGGGACCTTCAGGCCCGGCCCTCCCGCTCCCGCCCGGCCAGGTCCAGCGCCGTCGCGATGTGTACGGCCACGTCCTCGGCGTGGGCGGTGTCGGAGCGCTCGAAGGGGGCACGGCCGGAACCGCGCAGGAAGGTGACCACGCCCAGGGTGCGGCCCCGGCTGCGCAGCACCGCGCACAGGGCGTGCACCGTGTCCGCCGGCCACTGCCGGGCCAGGGCCCACTCGCGGGCCTGTTCGGCCGGCGCGGCGCCGACGGTGGCCCGTACCGAGCCGATCCGCTCCACGCACTGCAGGGCGGGGTGTCCCGTGCCGTAGCGGAGGGGCAGTCCGGACCGGCCGGTGAGCAGAGTGGGGCCCGGACCGGCGGTGGGCGTGGCGGCGACCCGGACCAGCCGGACCGGGGCGGCGGGGCCGTCCTCCGGCGGCGCGGCGCCGCCCGCCACACGGTCGATCAGGGCGTGGTCGGCGAAGCCGGCCAGCGCGAAGTCGAGGTGGACGGTGGCGGCGTCCAGCGGGTCCTCGCACTCGGCGGCGGCCCGGGCGGCCCGGTGGAGCTGGTTGGTGCGGAACCGCAGCAGCGAGGCCTCCTGCTCGCTCTGCCTGGTCTCGGTGACGTCGACGAAGAGCCAGGCGACGCCGAGCGGCACCGGCTCCTCGGCCAGCGGCGAGGCGAGCCGGACGAATCCGCTGCGCCAGCAGCGCCGCCGTTCGCCCTCCGGGGTGTGGACGGTCACCCACATCTCGGCCGGCGCGGGCGGCGCGCCCTCCGCCAGGACGTGCGCGAGCGAGCACTCGAGCTCCTCCACGCCCTGGGAGAGCAGCTCGCCGAGCGGACGGCCGAGCGCCGCCGTGCGGCCGGTGCCGAGGGCCTTCGCGGCGTGGGCGTTGACGACGGCGGGCCGCAGGTCGGCGTCGACCAGGACGACACCCCAGGAGGCGTCCTCGAAGAGGGCCTCGCTGAGCGCGATGGACCGCTCCAGGTCGATCTGCGCGTGGACCTCGCTGAACGCGCAGTAGAGCCCCGCGGGTCTGCCGTCGGGCCCCCGGACGGCCGCGGACTGGGTGCGCACGAGCACCCGGCCGCCGTCCTTGGTGAGCAGCGCGAACTCGTGCACCTGCCGGCCGGGCGCGTGCATGGCGGCCATCAGCCGCCCCTCGACCTCCCCGGCGTCCGCGCTGCGCACCGCCCAGCCGGCGAAGCCGTGCCGTCCGACGGCCTCGGCGGCGCTCCAGCCGAGGATCCGCTCGGCCTCGCGGTTCCAGTGGGTGACGACCCCGTCGGCGTCGAAGGCGCACAGCGCGGCGTCCATGCCGTCGAGCAGTGCGGCGAGCAGGTCGGAGCCGTCGGGACCGCCGGGACCGTGGGACGCCGCCGCGTCCCCGGGCCCGCCCCGCTCCGGCTCGTCCGGCCCCAGCTCGTCGGTGGCCCCACTACGCCGGGAAGCACTCACCTGGACCCCCTGCAGGCTGCGTCCGCGCGTACGGCGCTCCGCTTCGTCTCACTCACTGGCCATCATTCAACTTGAACGTGACGCAGCACACACCTGATTCCCGCAAGATTGTGGGAATCGTTGTACTCGGCGGATCGCGGGGCCGGCGAGTGACGCCGGTGGGCGCCCGCTCAGCGCCGGTAGAAGATGCGGTCGGCGTACTGGTCGAAGATCCGGGCGTTCCACTCGTGGCCGCCGTCGACGTTGCCCGAACGCAGCAGCGGGGGCTCGATGCCGCGCTCGGCCAGGGCGCCGGCGGCGGTGGCCATGACCGCCTGGAGCAGGGCGGAGGTGACGACCGTCGAGGCGGGGGCGAAGGGCGCCGGCACGGTGTCGAGGGTGAGCTCCGCGTCGCCGACGGCGATCTTGGAGTCGAGGACCAGGTCGCAGTGGTCCTTCAGGTACGTCCCCGAGGCGTGCCGCGACGTCGTCTCCGACGCGTAGGCCACCGAGGTGACGCCGATGACCTTCACGCCCAGGGCGCGGGCGGCCATGGCCATCTCGACCGGGAGGGCGTTGCGGCCGGACAGCGAGACGATCACCAGCGCGTCGCCGGCCTCGACGGGCGAGCTGTCCAGGACGGCCGAGGCGAGGCCGTCGACGCGTTCCAGGGCGGAGCCGAGGGTGGCCGGCACGACGTCGACGCCGACGGCGCCGGGGACGGCGAGGAGGTTCATCAGGGCGAGGCCGCCGGCGCGGTAGACGACGTCCTGGGCGGCGAGGGAGGAGTGGCCCGCCCCGAAGGCGAACAGCCGGCCGCCGGCGGCCACGGTGTCGGCGAGCAGGGTGCCGGCGGCCGCGATGGCGTCGGCCTCCTCGTCGCGGACCCGCTGGAGCAGGCCGATGGCGGCGTCGAAGAACTGGCCGGCCAGCGTGCGGTCGCTCATGCGAAGTCCGTCCCTTCGGGGTGTCTGCGTGTCGCCGATCACGGTGAGGTCTGGACCACAGCCGTGTCAATACGGCAGGTCCCGCCGCCGCGTTCGGCTCGGACGCCGCGTCCGTGCGCCGTTCGCCGCCGGGCCTCGACGCCCGCCGCCGCCGTCCGCGGCCCGCCGCTCGCCGCCGGGCGTCCACCGCGCGCCACCCGACGTTCCGGCGGAGCGCTCCGGTTGTCAGTGGTATGCGTCAGAATTGGGTTCAGGGCCAGCGCACGCGCCGGGGAGTCCTCGGACTCCCGGCAGAGGTAATCGAGGGGCACATATGTCCGGACTGATCGACACCACGGAGATGTACCTCCGCACCATCCTCGAGCTGGAGGAGGAAGGCGTCGTCCCCATGCGCGCCCGGATCGCCGAGCGGCTGGACCAGAGCGGGCCGACGGTGAGCCAGACGGTCGCGCGGATGGAGCGCGACGGCCTGGTCTCGGTCGCCGCCGACCGGCACCTGGAGCTCACGGACGAGGGCCGTCGGCTGGCCACGCGCGTCATGCGCAAGCACCGGCTCGCCGAGTGTCTGCTGGTCGACGTGATCGGCCTGGAGTGGGAGCAGGTGCACGCCGAGGCGTGCCGCTGGGAGCACGTGATGAGCGAGGCGGTGGAGCGCCGGGTGCTGGAGCTGCTGCGGCACCCGACCGAGTCGCCGTACGGCAACCCGATCCCGGGCCTGGAGGAGCTGGGCGAGAAGGACGGCGCCAACCCGTTCCTGGACGAGGGCATGGTGTCGCTGGCGGACCTGGACCCGGGTTCCGACGGCAAGACGGTCGTCGTCCGCAGGATCGGCGAGCCCATCCAGACGGACGCGCAGCTGATGTACACGCTGCGTCGCGCGGGCGTGCAGCCCGGCTCGGTGGTGAGCGTGACGGAGTCGGCGGGCGGTGTGCTGGTCGGCAGCGGCGGTGAGGCGGCCGAGCTGGAGGCGGAGATCGCCTCGCACGTCTTCGTCGCCAAGCGCTGACCCGGCCGGACGCGTCCGCCCCTTCCCCCTCCCGCCGCTCTTGGCGTCCCTCCCGTCCCCTTCTGGATTTCAGCGCGTCGAACGGCAGCGCCGCGACGGTTCGCGTGCGAGGCTGTCGCGAGAGGCATATGACCCAAAGGGGTGGGGCGGATGTGCCGCGGACATGGAGAGGGCCCCGGCGCCGTGCGGCGCCGGGGCCTGTCCTCCCCTGTGGCGACCCGGAGCCCCGAGCTCCCAGGGTCGTCCCCCTCGGACCCCTTTTCCCCGAGTGGTCCGCCTCCCGTTGAAGATCTCCCCCCGGCGGCGGCGATCATTCCTGACGGAGGGTCACTCGAACGAGGGGTGTTCGCTACGGAAACGGCATTTTCGAATACGCATTCGATAGCGTGGGAGTGACGAGTCGCACGGGACTTGCGCTACAGGAATGTGCACAACGGCATGGACACAGCGGAACGCGGTTCACAGGATCGGCCGGCCCGACCGGAGACGAGCGGCCGGAGCGGAGCCAGGGGGGTGCCAGGACCGATGGCGCGGCGTATCGACGTGACCGGGGCGGGCGGCGTACGGCTTGCCGCCTGGGAGTTCGCCGAACCCCCGAGGACCGGCCACCGGGCCGGCGGGACGGAGACCGGCCGGCTCTTCGTCCCGGCCCAGGCGGAACCGGCCGGGCTGCCCGTACCCTCGGCGTCGCCCGGGCCCGACGGGCGGCCCGGAACGAACAGGCCGAACGGGCCGGTCGCGCCCTCCGCCCCCGTGGCCGGCCCCGCCGCCGCGTCCCCCGAGAGCCCCACCGGTGTGCTGTTACTGCACGGGCTGATGGGCCGTGCCTCGCACTGGGCGCAGACCGCGCGCTGGCTCTCCGGGCGGTACCGGGCCGTCGCCCTCGACCAGCGGGGCCACGGCCAGAGCGAGAAGCCCCCGCGGTCGGCCTACACCCGTGACGCCTACGTCGAGGACGCCGAGGCGGCCGTGGAACAGCTCGGCCTCGGCCCGGCCCTCGTCATCGGGCACGCCATGGGCGCGCTGACCGCCTGGCAGCTCGCCGCCAAGCGCCCGGACCTGGTGCGCGGAGTGATCATCTGCGACATGCGGGCCTCCGCGCTCGGCGCGGCCTCCCAGCGCCAGTGGGAGGACTGGTTCCGGACCTGGCCGCTGCCCTTCGCCTCCCTCGCCGACGTCCGCCAGTGGTTCGGCGAGGACGACCCCTGGGCGGACCGCCCGAACCCGGCCCGCGGCGAGTTCTACGCCGAGATCATGCACGAGTGCGCGGACGGCTGGCGCCCGGTCTTCGAACCGGAGCAGATGCTCACCTCCCGCGAGACATGGGTGTACGACGCGCACTGGGAGGAACTGACCCAGGTGCGGTGCCCGGCTCTCGTCGTCCGCGGCCTGGACGGCGAACTCGGCCGCGCGGAGGCCCAGGAGATGGTGCGCGTCCTGCCGCGCGGCGAGTACGCGGAGGTCGTCGACGCCGGCCACCTCGTCCACTACGACCAGCCCGAGGCCTGGCGCTCGGCCATCGCACCGTTCGTGGAGGCGGTCCTCACCCGATGAGCGCGCGGACGACGGCGGCCGAGCAGGAGGCGTTCCTGAAGTCCATCTGGCGCTGATGCTGATGGGCGACGCCGAACGGGTGTTCGCGGAGGCCGCCCGTGTGCTGGCGCCCGGCGGTGTGCTGGCCTGCGTGGTCGGCGGCGGTGCGGTGGGCGGTGAGGCGTACGAGCTGTTCGGTTCGCTGCTGCGGGCCGCCGTGCGCGGCGCGCCCGCCGGGCAGCGCGTCCCGGCGCTGGGGGACCGCAGGACCCGCAGCCGCGAGGGCCTCGGCGCGCTGCTGCGGCCCGCCGGGTTCGGCCCGCCGGCCTGGGAGACCGTCCCGATCGACCTCGGTGGTCCACTCGAGCGGGTCTGGGCGTCGGTCTCCGGCATCTACGACGTCGGTCCGCTCGCCCCGGCCGCCGTGGCCCGCCTCCGCGACACCTTCCTCGCCGAGGCGGCCGGGCTGGCGGGGCCGGACGGCCGGGTCCCGTGCGGTTTCCGCGTCCACGTCGCCACCGCCCACCGCCGCTGACCGCCTCCGCCGCTGACCGTCTCCGCCGGCGGCCGTGCGGACGCGTCGCTCAGCCCTTGCTCACCGCCGCCAGGATCTCCGGGAGCCGGGCCGCCGTGCGGGGAGCGGCCAGGCGCAGGCCGAGGAGGGCGATCCCGGCGCCGTAGAGGGCGCCGGCCGGCAGCAGCAACCAGCCCCAGCGGTCGCCGCTCGCACTCACGTTCGCCCAGATGGTCAGGGCGATGACGGGGGAGCACAGCAGGGCCGCCGAGACCATGCCGCCGAAGACGGCGATCCAGGCGAGGCCTGCCTGGCCCGGCGCCACGTTCTTGTACCCCTCCTGGGGGATGGAGTACGGGAAGCGGGCCGACGTCCACGCCCCGGTCGCCAGCATCGCGCCGAGTATGCCGAAGGACAGGCCGAGCACCTCGGGCAGCCGCGGCCACTGGCCGAGCAGCGCGGTCGTCAGCACCGTGACGACCACGGCGTACGGCAGGGTCACCGCGAGCAGGGCCAGCGCGCGACCGCGCAGTTCGACGTAGGCGTCGCGCGGGGTGGAGATCGTCAGCGCGACCATCCAGAACGCGGACGTGTCCTGACCGAACTGGTTGTACATCTGCACGCCGAGCATCCCGGCCGCGAAGCAGGCGAAGTACGGCGACCCGGTGCCCTGGAGCGCGTTGAACACCGGCACGATCAGGCCGATGGCCAGCGAGGTCACCCAGGCGGCCTTGGTCTTCGGGTCCCGCCAGACGTAGCGCAGGCTGCGCCCCATGACCGTGCCGGTGCGGCCGGCCGGCAGCAGCCGGGTCAGGCCGCCGGCCCGGGACCGCTCGCGCGTGGCGGTGTCGGCCGCTTGGAGCGTCGAGGCGTCGGGGGAGGTCATCAGCGAGGTCAGGCTGCGCGCCCAGGCTCGCAGCAGCGCGGCCAGGGCGACCGCGGACAGGGCGAGCTGGGCCGCGGCGGCGCCGTACGAGCTGCGGCTCACCGAGTCCACCGCGCCCACCGCCGACGCGGGCGGCAGCCAGCGCAGCACGTCCGCCACCGGGTCGAGCTGCGCCAGCCCCGCCGCGCCGAGCCGCTGCATGCCGAAGTTGACGAACTGCGCCCCGATCGCGACGACCAGTCCGCTCAGCACCGCGAGGTCCCGGCCCTTCCTGCTGGTCAGCAGCCGGATGTTGGCGGCGGCCACGGCCCTGGCGAGGGCCACGCACACCAGCAGCGCGAGGACGACGGCGACGACCGCGACGACCCAGGCCGCAGCCCCGTGCGCCACCGAGATCACGCAGCCCGCCAGCAGCAGCACCGTGAACAGCGGCCCGACGCCGACCAGGGAGGCGGCCAGCAGCGCGCGGACCAGCGGTCGCGGGCGCAGCGGCAGCATCACCAGGCGGGTCGGGTCCAGGGTCTCGTCGCCGCTGGGGAAGAACAGCGGCATCACCGCCCAGCCCAGCGCCAGCACCGCCACGCCCGGCACGGCCACGGAGGCGATGTGCGGGTGGCCGCGCAGCGCGATCAGCCCGATGAGCTGCGACACCGCGAACAACAGGGTGAGGACGGCCGACCCGATCCAGGCCGCGCGCCGGTTGCCGGACTGCCGCAGCCCGTTGCGCAGCAGCGACAGTTTCAGGCGTACGACGACGGGCGTGATCGAGAGCTCCGGTGAACCGGCCCGGGCGGCGGCGCTCACCGGTTACCGCCGCCCAGCCAGTCGAGGTCGGATCCGGCGGCCCGGCCCTGCGCGCCGACGAGTTCCAGGAACGCCTGCTGGAGGGTAGAGGCCTCGCCGCGCACCTCGGCCAGGGAGCCGTGGGCGCGGATGCGGCCCGCGGCCATCACGGCCACCCAGTCGCACAGGGACTCCACCAGTTCCATGACGTGCGAGGAGAACACGACGGTGGCGCCGGAGCCGGTGTACCGCTCCAGGACGCCCCGGATGGTCTGCGCGGACACCGGGTCGACACCCTCGAACGGCTCATCGAGGAAGAGCACTTCGGGGTTGTGCAGGAGCGCGGCGGCCAGACCGATCTTCTTGCGCATGCCGGTGGAGTAGTCGACGACCAGCTTGTGCTGGGCGCCGGCCAGGTCGAGCACGTCGAGCAGTTGCGCCGTCCGCCGGTCCACCTCGTGACCGGGCAGTCCGCGCAACCGCCCCGAGTAGGCGAGCAGTTCACGCCCCGACAGCCGTTCGAAGAGCCGCAGCCCCTCCGGCAGCACCCCGATCCGCGCCTTCACGGCGACCGGGTCCCGCCACACGTCGTGCCCGGCGATCTCCACGGTGCCCTGGTCGGGCCGGAGCAGCCCGGTCACCATGGAGAGCGTGGTGGTCTTGCCGGCCCCGTTGGGCCCGACCAGACCGACGAACTTCCCCGCGGGCAGCTCCAGATCGATTCCGGCGACGGCGATCTGCTGCCCGAACCGCTTCCAGAGCCCCCGCACGCGCACGGCGCTGGTACCCACCACTGCTGCTCCCTCCGTCAGGTGAACCCTACGGCGGGTGCGGCGCACCGCTCACCCGGCTACCTGTCCCTCCCGCAGGCGTAGGCCAGCGCCGAGACCAACTCCTCGGCGTCCGGCAGCCACCGGTTCGCGGGCGTCGGCCGGCACGCCCACTGCACCGCTCCGCGCGACCCGTAACGGGTGGGCGGCGCGGCCACGTACGCGCCCTCGCCCAGTGCGACCATGTCGAGCGAGCCCGGTGACCACCCCAGCCGCCGCAGCAGGTCGGGCAGCTTCGCGCAGGCGCCGGGCAGCACGAAGAACTGCATGCGCCGCTCCGGTGTCAGGGACACCGGCCCGGGGGTCAGTCCCATCCGCTCCATCCGGGCCAGCGCCAGGAACCCGGCCGTCTCCGGCACGCACACCGCGTCGAACGTGCGGCCGGTGGGCAGCAGGACCGACGCGGTCGGCCGCGCCTGCCACATCCGGCGCGCGGCGGTGGCGCTGCCGGTCGCCTGCGTCGCCCAGTCCTCGCGCGCCGGGTGCGCGCCGGGCGCGGCGCACGCGGGGTCGCCGCAGGAGCAGCGCTGCACCCCGTCGACGGCCTCCAGCCAGGTGCCCGGGAACACGTCCCAGTGGCGCTCCTCGGCGTAGCGAACGGCCGTCTCCAGCAGCGAGTCCCCGCGCTGCTTGGGGATCTGACCGGCGATGTGTACGGCTTCCGGGCCCGCGATCGTCTCTTCCACGCTCAGCTCAACTCCCGCGCCCATTCCGGGTTACGCCCTGCTCCCGCCGCGGGCCGGCGTGCGCCCCACGGCCCCCGGAGCGCCCGCCGCCGCGGTGCCGGAAGGCCCGGGCCGCTCGTCACCGGGCCGTCCCGGCGCCCTTGCGACCGCACCCGCCGTGCGCCGCGGGGCGGGCCCGTCGGGCGGACGCGGCCGGTCCGGCGGCAGGGCCCCCGCGCGCGGGGGAGGGGCATCGGTTCCCCGGCTGGGGCGCATGGGTGCATGTGCGGGGGCGCGCGGGAGGATCGACGGCGGGCGCGGGGTAGTTGAGTGGGGGGCGGCATGCACCTTTACTCCGGCAATCTTCGCATGTCCCGCATTTTCGGTATGTCCGTGGGGCATTGATCTTCACGGCCGGACCCGCCGCCGGGACGCGACGGGGCCCGGCCGCGCGGAACACGTCAACTTCGGTGCGTGGGCGGGGCAGCGCAGCCACACGCGAGCCGCCAGGAAGCAGGGGGTTACGCCATGGCCGCAAGGCCTCTCGTCGCGCGGCAGCCGAACGAACGGCTGCAGGCGCTCATCCAGGAAGCGGGCTGCTCCAACGCCGGGCTGGCCCGCCGGGTCAACATGTGCGGTGCCGAGCACGGCCTCGATCTGCGGTACGACAAGACCTCCGTGGCGCGCTGGCTGCGCGGACAGCAGCCGCGCGGCCGGGCCCCCGCGGTCATCGCCGAGGCACTGGGCCGCAAGCTCGGCCGCACGGTCACGATCGACGAGATCGGCATGGCCAACGGCAAGAACCTCGCCTCGGGCGTGGGCCTCCAGTTCTCGCCGACGGTACTGGGGGCCATCGAACAGGTCTGCGAGCTGTGGCGCAGCGACGTGGGCCGGCGGGACTTCCTGTCCGGCTCCTCGGTCGCCGCGTCCGCGCTGGTCGAGCCGAGCCGCGACTGGCTGATCTCCGCGCCGGACGGGCAGGTCGCGCGGGCGGCCGGGCCGCGGGTGGGGCAGTCCGACGTGGCCGCCGTACGGGCCATGACGCAGGCGCTGGTCGACCTGGACCACGGTTACGGCAGCGGACACGTCCGCCCGGTGGTCGTGCACTACCTCAACAGCGTGGTCTCCGGACTGCTGTCCGGCTCGTACCGGGAGGCGGTGGGCCGTGATCTCTTCGCCGCCGTCGCCAGGCTGACCGAACTGGCCGGGTACATGGCCGTGGACACCGGTCAGCCGGGGCTCGCCCAGCGCTACTACATCCAGGCGCTGCGGCTCGCCCAGGCGGCCGGCGACCGCGGCTACGGCGGCTACGTGCTGGCGGCCTCCATGAGCCACCTCGCCGCGCAGCTCGGGAACCCGCGGGAGATCGCGCAGTTGGCCCGGGCGGCGCAGGAGGGGGCGCGCGGGCGCGTGACCCCGCGCGCCGAGGCGATGTTCCACGCGGCCGAGGCGCGCGGGCACGCCCTGATGGGCGACGCGCGGGCGGCCCAGCTCGCGGCCGGGCGGGCGGTGAGCGCGCTGGAGGCGGCCGATCCCGGCTCCGGCGACGACCCGGCCTGGATCACCCACTTCGACGAGGCCTACCTCGCCGACGAGTTGGCGCACTGCTACCGGGACCTGGGCCAGCCGGAGGCGGCGGCGCGGCAGGCGGAGCGGTCGCTGGCCGGGCATCCGGCCTCACGGGCCCGGCGCCGGGCCATCGGCTATGTGCTGCTCGCCACGGCGCAGGTGCAGCAGCGGGAGGTCGAGCAGGCCTGCAACACCGGGATGAAGGCCGTGGAGTTGCTGGGCACGCTGCGGTCCAACCGCGGCGCGGAGTACCTGGAGGACTTCCAGCAGCGGCTCGATCCGTACCGGGACGAGGCGGTGGTGCGGGAGTTCGGCGCGCGGCTGGAGGTGCGGGTCGCGGCGTGAGATCGACCACGTGAGCCATATACAGCGCACCGCACACGGGTTTCGTCACTGCGGCCGCGGGGAAAGAGGCGGAGTCCTGTGCTGCGTGGCACCGGGCTCGGGGGACCCGGTAGCGTGAGCCGACGATTCCGCAAGTCCCCCATTCGTAGGAGTCCCGGTGACGCAGAGTGGACAGGGCGAGGAGCCCTCGGCGCAGCCCGCGCGCGAAGGCATCGTGCTGCCCTCGGACGGTGGGCAGCCCCTGCTGCCGGGCATGACGGGCGGTCCGGCCGACCACGGCCGACAGGGTGGTCTGCCGCCGGCGCAGCCGGCCGGCGGGCCCCCGGCGGGCGGTCAGGCCTGGGGCCAGCCGTGGGGACCCGGGCAGCAGCAGACGCCGCCCCCGCCCGCGCAGGGCTGGCAGCAGAACCCGCCCGCCCAGTCCTGGGGCGCCCCGGAGCAGCCGTACCCGCAGTCACCGCAGGCCCAGTGGGGCGCGCACGACCAGGCCGCCCACCCGGGCGCCGGGCCGCTGCCCCCGGAGGGCGCCCCGGCGCCGGCCCACGGCACCCACGGCGGCGTTCCGCAACAGCCGTACCAGCAGCCGCAGCACCACCAGGCGAACGGCGCGCAGGCGGCCCAGCCCCCGGCGGGCGCGGCCCCGTACGGCGCCCCGGCCACCCCGTACCCCGCCGCCGGTCACGGCGCGCACGCCGCTCCCGCGCACGCCGCTCCGGCCGCCGACGAGGGCGCGACCCAGTACCTGCCGCCGGTCCCGGGGGCCCCGGGGGCCGCGCCGTACCCGCCGCCGGTGGACGAGGGCGCGACGCAGTTCATACCCCCGGTGGGGCCGGGCGCCATGCCGCCCGAGGCCGCCGGTGACCAGTCGACCCGGTTCCTGGGCCGCGTACCCCAGGGTGGCGCGCCCGGCGGCGGTCCGGACGCCGACGCCACGCAGTACATCGCCCCCGTGCCGACCCAGGCCGGTGGCGCCCCGGCCACGCCGTACGGCGCCGGGCCGGGCGGCGCGGGCCCGGGCGGCGCCGGCGGGCGGCAGACGCCCGCCGAGTTCGACAACCTGTTCCGCGGCGGAGAGGCCCCGGCCACCGCGCAACTGCCCCGGGTGGAACCGCCGTACGACGGCCGGCCCGGTCCGGGTGGTCCGCACGGTCAGCCGGGCTTCCCCGCCCCGGGCGGCGCGTCCTTCGCCGGGCAGCCCGGCGCCGCCGATCCGGCCGGCGGCGGTGGCCGCGGCGGCAAGCGCACCGGTTCGCGCCTGCCGCTGATCGCGGCCGTCGGCGTCGGCATCGCCGTCCTCGGCGTGGGCGCCGGCGCCCTGCTCAGCGGCGGCGGCGACGACGGCGACAGCACCCAGAACACCGGCGCCGGCACGAGCGTCTCCGCCTCCGCCCCCACCCCCGACACGTCCCCGACGCCGACCGTCGACCCGGCCCGGCAGCAGGCGGTCGAGCTGGACAAGGTGCTGGCCGACAGCGGCAACAGCCGGGCCTCCGTGATCAAGGCGGTGGCCGACGTCAAGAAGTGCGCCAACCTCGGCCAGGCCGCCTCCGACCTGCGCAACGCCGCCAAGCAGCGCAACGAACTGGTGACCCGGCTCAGCGCGCTCTCCGTCGACAAGCTCCCCGACCACGCCGCGCTGACCGGTGCGCTCACCAACGCGTGGAAGGCGTCGGCCTCGGCCGACCAGCACTACGCGGCCTGGGCGGACCAGGTCGGCGACAAGAAGGGGTGCAAGAAGGGCCACGCCCGCACCACCGGCGAGGCCCAGGCCGGCAACCGGCAGAGCGGCGTCGCCAGCTCCCAGAAGACCAGGGCCGCACAGCTGTGGAACGCGATCGCCACGAAGTACGGCCTCACCCAGCGCCAGCCGACCCAGCTCTGACCCCCGCCGGCCCGGCCCCCGGCATCCTGCCGGGGCCCCGCCCGCCCGCCACCCGGGCCCCCGCCCGCCACCCGGGCCCCCGCCGCCCGGGCCCGGACCCGGGGAGCCCGAGGTCCGGCCGGGCTCAGTCGATGTCCGCGTCCTGGAGTGTCCTGGTCACGTCGACGAAGTCCTTCGTGGCCGAGACCAGCCGGCCCCGGCGCACCACCTGGAGGGTCACGTCGGCGTTGACCATGCGGGCGAAGCCGGCCCCGGTGAACGGGCCCGACCCGCTCCAGCGCAGCGGCGGGGTCAGCCCGCCGGTGTCGACCCTCAGACCGCCGTTGAGGGTGCGCCGCACCGTGTCGGCGCTCACCTCGCCGGAGCCGATCCTCTCCAGGACGGCCCGCAGCACCGTGTAGGCGATCCACGTCGTCTGCACCCCGGCGTCCGCGGGGTCGACGCGGTTGTCGCCGAAGGCCTCCTCGCTGATCACCTTCTTCATCGCGTCCCAGCGCGGATCGTCCGCCACCGGGTACCAGCCGGTGATGTACGCCCCCTCGTACGGGCCCGCCGGTCCACCGCTCGCGTCGATCACCGTCTGGTCCACGCTGCCGAGCACGGCGGCGGTGCGCACCGCCGGGTACTTCTCCCGGCCACGGCGGAAGGAGTCCATGAAGATGCCGGTGCGCTCGCCCAGGGCGGGGACCACACAGCCCCGCTTGCCGGGTTCGGCGGTCGACTGCCGCAGCGCCCGGTCCGCCTGGCCGGAGTACTCGGTGGCGTCCTCCGCGGCCAGTTGGTCGTGGGCGGCCGGGTGCCCGCCGGCCTTGAGACCGGCGTCGAGCAGGCCGGGCAGTTCGTCGCCGGCGATGCTGTCGGGCCGGACGAACGTGACGGGCCCGCACTCGGCGGCGAGCTCCTTGCCGAGCCCGACCAGCAGGGTGGGCTGGCCGCCGTTGACCGGGTAGGACAGCGCCCGCGTGAACTCGGCGGTGGTCACGCCGTAGCCGCCGATGTAAGGGATGCCCGCCCCCTCCAGCGGCGGGAAGAAGGAGTCGCTGTACTGGCTGTAGGAGCCGACGACGGCGACCACGCCCTCCTTCACGGCGAGCCGGGCGCACTTCGCCGCCTCCACGCTGTCGTTGCCCTCGTTGCAGGTCAGGACCTTGAGCTTGTGGCCGGCGATACCGCCGCTCGCGTTGATCCAGCGGGCGTAGGCCCGGGCCATGGCCGGCATGCCGGGCTTGTTGGTCGCCCGGGTGACGTCCGGCGCCCAGGTCATCACGGTGACGGTGTCGTCCCCGGAGCCCCCCGTGACACCGGGGACGGCACCGCATCCGGCGGCGAGTGACGCGGACACCGCCAGGGCGCCCGCGGCCAGGAGGCTCCTCCTCCTTCCGGCGGGCCGGGGCGGGGCGGTGGGGAAGGTGCTGCGAGCGGGTCGCCTGCCGGTCATGCACACGCACGATTCCGGCACATCCCTAACCCGGAAGTGCACCATGCTCAACAATGGGTGACGGCACAGTGAATTACGGGGGCCCGGGCGGCCACCCGGAAGGAGAACGTACGATCGATGACCGTGCAAGGTTCGGAGAACTCTTCCCGTCGCGGCCGTCGCTCCTCCACCATGGGCGGCATGCCACTCAACGACATGCCGTGGTGGCGCTGGCGCAGCAATGTGCGCTCCGCGCTGCACATGCTCTCCGACCCGGGATTCCAGCGGGACGTCTGGCTGGCGGGCGCCGAGGGGTACGGAGACGTCACGGACGCCGTCTACCGGCTGGTCGAGGACACCTGGCTGGACAGCTGGTCCGCCGAGAAGTACGTCGGCACGATCTTCCGGGACTCCCAGGAGGCGGCACTCGTCGACACGGCGGTGCTGCGCGTGCTGCGCATCATGCACCAGGTCGGGCCCGACGCGCCGGTGGCCGCGTACCTCGACCACCACGGCTGGCCGGAGGCGGTGCGGGCGGCGCGGGACGCGCACCTGCGCCTGGCGGCGAGCGACGGCGACGACCCCGACGCGCCGCCGCGCAGTCTCGAAGTGCTGCGCATCATGACGCGCACCGCGTGAACGGGGGCGCGGACGCGCACCGCCCGGCCTGGGGCGGAATCAGCCCCTCGACAGCCCCGCTCCCACCGCCGCCGGCCGTGCCCGTCCGTCCCGTCCTGCGGAAGGCCGCCCGCGGAAGGCGGCCCGGTATGGGACCCTGTCACGCATGAGTGAGCAGTCCTCCCGAGCCGGCGAGGCCCAGGCCGGCCAGTACGTTCTGACCCTTTCCTGCCCGGACAAGCAGGGCATCGTGCACGCCGTGTCGAGCTACCTGTTCATGACCGGCTGCAACATCGTGGACAGTCAGCAGTTCGGCGACCAGGACACGGGACTGTTCTTCATGCGGGTCCACTTCTCCGCGGAGGCCCCCGTGACCGTGGAGAAGCTGCGCGCCAGCTTCGCGGCGATCGGCGACTCCTTCGCGATGGACTGGCAGATCCACCGGGCCGACGAGAAGATGCGGATCGTGCTGATGGTCAGCAAGTTCGGGCACTGCCTGAACGACCTGCTCTTCCGCGCCCGGATCGGCGCACTGCCCGTGGAGATCGCGGCCGTGGTGTCCAACCACACCGACTTCGCCGAGCTGGTGGGGTCGTACGACATTCCCTTCCACCACATCCCGGTGACCCGGGACACCAAGGCCGAGGCCGAGGCACGGCTCCTCGCCCTCGTCCGCGAGGAGAACGTCGAGCTCGTCGTCCTCGCCCGCTACATGCAGGTCCTCTCCGACGACCTGTGCAAGCAGCTCAGCGGCCGGATCATCAACATCCACCACTCCTTCCTGCCGAGCTTCAAGGGCGCCAAGCCGTACCACCAGGCGCACGCCCGGGGCGTGAAGCTGATCGGCGCGACGGCCCACTATGTGACCGCCGACCTCGACGAGGGCCCGATCATCGAGCAGGAGGTCGAGCGGGTCGGCCACGACGTCACCCCCGACCAGCTCGTCGCCATCGGCCGGGACGTGGAGTGCCAGGCGCTGGCGCGCGCGGTGAAGTGGCACGCCGAGCGCCGGATACTGCTGAACGGCAGGCGCACGGTGGTGTTCGCGTAGCGTCGCGCCGGCGCGGGGCGCCCCGCGCCGTCACATCCGGCTCAGCGACGCCGCCGCGTACAGCACGTCCTTGATCGCCTCCCGGTCGCCGAGCTGGCCGGCCGCCGCCTCGCACGGTGCCACGTGCCCGGCCGCGAGGCGGCAGAACTCCACCCCGTCCAGTGCCACGTGGGCCACCTCGTGGTCCGCGGAGCCCACCGCACCGGGCGAGTCGAGCGGTATCAGCCACTCGCCGCCGCCCAGCCCCTCGATCTCCAGGCGCAGACTGCGGCCGGGGGCGCCCGCGGCCACGAGATGCCGGGCGCGCAGGGGCGGGGCGAGCCCGGCCCGCCGCCGCGCGGCGAGCACCCCCGGCAGCATCCGGGCGGCGAGGTCGATCATCCCGTGCAGATGGCGCGGGGCCGGCGGCTCGTAGGGGTAGTCCACCGCGTCCGCGATGTCCTCGGCGTGCACCCAGCACTCGAAGGCCCGGTCGAGCAGCGCGTCCCGCAGCGGCAGCTCGCAGACGCCGTACGCCACCGTCGGCCGCCCGGAGGCGGCGGGCCCGGCGGCCCGGTACGCGCCCCTCCCGCTCGGCTCGGCTCCCTCCACGCCCGTTCCGCCCGCGTCCGTCGCGCCGGTGCGGGCCACCGTCCGGACGAGCGCGTGCGTCTGGTCCCGCCACGGCGCCCGCACGGAGTCGGTCGACGGGACGCGCGAGGCCCGCCAGTACGCCTCGGTGCGCGCCGCGGGCGTGGGTTCGCCGGCCGGGGTGCTCCCGAGCGGGTCGTCCAGCCCGAGGGCGACCGCGACCAGCCCGTCGACGCTCATCAGGTGTGCGATGACCCCGGCGACGGTGGTACGACGGCTCGTCGCCTTCTCGCCCTCGAACCACCGCAGCCGTACCGGCGCGTGCCACTCGGAGGCCCGGATGTCCTGGAGCAGCGCGTCCAGCCGCGCGGTCTCGGCGTCGTAGGGCGCAGCCCACTCGGGCACCGGGATGCGGGCCGGCCGCCGCTCCAGGCAGCTGTCCAGGACGCGGGTGCGCAGGCCCGGATCGAGGTCGAGGCTCTCGGGCGGGTGCAGCAGGCCGACCGCCTCCCGCAGTCGCCGTGCCTCCTCCGCGCAGTCGCCGCAGCCGCCGAGGTGCTCCTCGACGGCCACCGCCTCCCCGGGCGAACAGGCGGCCAGCGCCCATGCCCCGAGGAGCGACTTCAGGACGTCGTGCTCCGGCACGGGTCCGGTCCGGCTCCTCGGTTCCGCGGGCTCCTCCGGTACCGCCGGCCTGCGCAACGTCGGCGGCCGCCACTCGGACGCCCTTGGCCCGCTCATGCCGCACCCCCGTGTCCGGGCGGCGTCCCGAGCCCGCCGGCGTCGTGGGCGGTGGACAGCAGCTGGAGGCCGAGGCGGAGCCGGCGGCGGGCCTCGTCCGCGGTGACGCCGAGGTCGGCCGCGGCCTGCCGGTAGTCGCGGCGCTGGAAGTACGCCAGTTCCAGGGCGGCGCGCAGCGGTGCGGGCATGGAGTGGACGATGTAGTCCGCGCGGGCGGCGGCGGAGGCGCGGCGCACCTTGCGCTCCAGTTCCTCAGACGAGCCCCCGGCGCCGTCGGTGAGGGCGTCGGTCCCGGTGCTGCGCAGCCGCTGCACGGCGAGCCGGTGGGTCAGCGCGGCCACCCAGGTGCGCAGCGGCCCCTGTCGCGGGTCGTAGGCGTCGGGGTGCTGCCAGACGTGGGCGAAGACCTCCCGGGTGATGCCGTCGGCGGCCCGTTCGTCGCCGAGCACCCGGAGGGCGAGGCCGTGCACCAGCGAGGCGAACCGGTCGTACAGCTCGCCGAGGGCGGCCGCCTCGCCGCGTGCGAGTCGCTGCTGCATCCCGCGGTCCCAGCGCGGCGGTGCGTCCTTTTCCGCCATGCGGCCCCCTCCACGCCCGGCCGGACCGGGCTCGTGTCCCGGTCCGTCTCCGGGGCGTCGCCGGTCCAGCGTGACTGCCTGGTCCTCTCGAATGTAGTCGGCACGTGCGTCAGTGCACGCCCCTTTATGGCAATGTGCGCCCCCCGAGCGCCCGTGGGTGGTAGGGGGCGCGCGGGGTGGTTCTGCCCTTGGCTGGGCGGGTTGCCCCGTCTGTCTCGCCTACCCCTTTGCCTCTGGACCAATTTCGATCGAACGCGATTGAAGGTGACTGGAACGAGCCTCTTGGTGAACAAGGCCGGTTTGATGCGAGGCGTTTGGGGGAACGGCCGCTGGGCAGCCGCGCGGAAAGAAGCGTAGGAACTGCTTCCGTTTCCGGGCGGTTCCGGGGAAGGTCCGGCGAGCGGAGGGCAGATCGTGGTGTTCAAGGTGACCGGCGACGAACAGGGCGAGTGGAGCGTGCTCCAGGTCGCGGGCGAACTGGATCTGGTGACCTCGCCGGTGCTCCGCCAGCGGATCCACGACGTGGTGGCCGAGGGCCGGCACGACCTCGTACTCGACCTCTCCGAGGTCTTCTTCTGCGACTCCAGCGGTGTCGGCGTGCTCATCGCCGCCCGCCGCCTGATCCGCTCCTGCCAGGGCCGGCTGCGCCTGATCCTCCCGGCCGGCGGCGCCGTCGAGGGCTCCCACGTCAACCGCGTCCTCGGCGCGCTCGGCGTACGCCGCCTCTTCGACGTCCACCCGGACCTCGCCTCCGCGATCGACGAGGAACCCCTGTCCGCGTAGCACCCCGCGCACCGCTCACCGCCGTCCCGTCCGCCTCGGGGGGCGCACCGCGGGCGGGTGGGGCGCACCGCGGGCGGGTGGGGCGCACCGCGGTCGCACCCGCACCCTTGTGCCCGAATTCCCCCGGTCTTGGCACAACCGTCGTTTTCCCGTCACCTGAGGGAACTTGGCGTCGTACGCTCCCAGCCAGACGCAACCCCACAAGTAAAGGCGGCCCGAAAGACATGGTCAGCAGCGAGTACGAGCGCAGGATCGCGGCCCGGTTCGCCACCTTCGACCAGGACGGCAACGGCTACATCGACCGCGAGGACTTCAACGTGGCGGCCAAGGCGCTGCTCACCGAGTTCGGCACCGCCGCCCGGTCCGACAAGGGCCAGGCCCTGTACGCCGGCGCCGAGGCGTTCTGGCAGGGCATGGCCGGTATCGCGGACCGCGACGGCGACCAGCGCATCACCCGCGAGGAGTTCGTGACCGGAGCGGTCAAGCGGCTCCGCGACAACCCCGAACGGTTCGCCGAGATCGCCCGCCCCTTCCTGCACGCCGCTCTGGCCGTGGCGGACACCGACGGGGACGGATCCGCCACCGTCGCGGACACCGCCCGGGTGCTCACGGTCCTCGGGGTGCCCGGGGACGTCGCACGGGCCACCGCCGCCGCACTGGACACCGACGGCGACGACCGGGTGGGCGAGCAGGAGATCGTGCCCGCACTCGCCCGCTACTTCACGGTCTCCGAGTAGCCCGCGGCCCGGCCGCCCCCGGAGCGCCGCCCCGCCCCGGCGCGGCGTGTCGGCGCCCACGGCCGAGCCGTGCCGATGGCGGTCGCGCAACACGCCCGGAGGGATGAGGAGTTCGGCCGGGCCCGCCGTGGGGCTTCCGGCCGGTGCGCCGCATCCGCGCGGGGGTGTTCCATCCGGTCCGGGACGCACCGCGCCGCGGGCCGCCCGGCAGCAGCCCGCGCCGGCCCCCGTGGGCCTCGCCGCGCCCTCGGCCGCCCGGCCGCGAGGCCGCCGCGCACCGCGTCGGCGACCGCCCCGAGGCGCCCGTCCCCACGGGCTTCACCTGCGAGTCCTCGGCGCCCGCGCGGGCGGAGCGGGTCCCCCCACGGCCCCCCGGCCGCGACGGTCGGGGCGCACGGGGCGGTCGACGGCCCGCGCCCGGTCCGCCCGGCGGGGGGCCCGCGTCGGGCGCCGGGCCGCCCGTCGCCGACGGGGGACGGCCCCGACTGTCACCGATCGTGGCGATCATGGATTACGGAGCGTAGGCGTCCGGTTGTCCGCACGGCGGGACTCGTCACGTCCTGGAGTCGTCGTTCCACTTCGGTATCTTGTGGGGGATGCGAGTGGCTCCGAGGACCAGCCGTACCGGTGTTGCCCCAGGGGCGGCCCCGGACCGGGCGGTGCGCGCCGCTGCTTGCGAGGTCGGGCGGCCTGTGCTGCCCACCTGTTCGACTTCCCGCGACGAGCGTCGCACAGTATGCCGCACGAGTACTCCTTCGCGCGGGAATATGCCCGAAGCGCTTGTTGCGGTGACGGTACGTCAACCATGCTGTCTCGCAAGGGAGTCACAGTCCGTGACCCTTGCTCTGGCCGTTGTTCTGGCCATGCAGAAAATGGCTACGATCGTGGCCCTCGCGCGGCGCGGGGCCATGTGTCCGCCGGTTCGGATGGTGTGAGCGGTGCAGGTGCTTCAAGTGCAGCTGGAGGTCCGGCCCGACCCCGCGGAGGTGGGACGCGCCCGCAGATGGGCCCGTTCCCGGCTCGCCGGTTCGGGGATAGCGGCCGACGGGCCGCTCGCCGAGACCCTGGTCCTGCTCGTCTCCGAACTCGTCACCAACGCCGTGGTGCACACCGGCTGCCCGGCCGTGCTGCGGCTGTCCCTGCCCGGCGTGACGGCCGAAGCGGCCACCGTGCGCCTGGAGGTGGCGGACGCCAGCACCAGGGCGCCCGTGCCGCGCTGTGCGGGCGACGACGCGACGGGCGGCCGCGGCCTGGCCCTCGTCGACGGTCTCGCCGACCGCTGGGGCTGGTGCGCCGAGGGCGCCGGCAAGCGCATCTGGTGCGAACTGGACCGCTGCGCACCGGCCGTCGCCGAAGCCGCGCCGGCGACCTGTGACAACCAGGCGCCCAAGGGCGGGGCGGCGGTGACGGAGACCGGGACCTCGGGTCTTGAGGGGCCGAGGTACGAGGGGCTGACGTACGAGGCGGTCTAGGCGGCCGCCGGGAGACGGACACGGCGCGCGGCGGGCCGGGGCGCGGTGGGCCGGGATGCGCGGCGCGCCGGAGGCATGGACCGGCCCGGCGCGGGACCGGCCCGGCGTGCGGCAGGACACGAGCCTGCGGCCGGGCAGGAAGGCGCGGCCGGGTGCGGCCACGCCGCAGGGCGCGCATGCGCGTCGGGCGCGCGGCCGGGTGCCGATTCGGAGCGCCGGCCGGACCGTGGACCGGCCCGTGATCCGGGTGCGGCCCGCCCGTGGGGGAGCCTCGCCACGGCCGGCCCGCTCGGATCCGGTCCGTTCGGCTCGCCCCGGTCGGGGACTGCCCCGTCGGGATCGCTGCTGACCGTTTCCGGTCCGCTGTGGCTCGGTCCGGCCCGGGTGATGACTGTGCGCCGGGGGGTGCTTCCGTGCGCGCCCGCTGCGATCCCCGCATACCGGGCAAACCCTCGACCGGCTGTTGACGTACCGTGCCCGTTTGATCACGCTTGTGGGCAGCGATTCGCCGTGAGGGGACGACGAGGGTCCGGGTCCCGGACGGCTCGGCGAGTGCGAGTCGCGTGAGGTCGGCGTCGGCCGGTCCCCAGGACCGAGGGGGTGGGGTCGGTGCGCCGGAGCCGGATGGCGGTGCGCGGTGCCGTGCTCGGGGCGGGCATGGGCGCGCCGCCACCCGGACTCACCTCGCCGCCCACTCGTCGTCCACAAGCTGTGGACAACTTCCCGCGACCCCGGTCCGGCTACTGCCCGGCCACCGAGGAGACGGCCGTGCGCGCGGTCCGCTGGACCAGGGAGACGCCGTCGCCCATCGTCGCGTTGCCGTCGGACAGCACGGCCACCAGGTAGCGGTGGCCGTCGACCGTGATCCGGCCGACGCTGTTCACGTCCCAGAGTCCGGTCGTGTTGCGCTGCAGCCACCCGTTCTTCAGCGCCGTGCCGGACGCCGAACCGGCCGCCGAGACGCCCCAGGCCTGATCATCGGCGACGCTGTTCATCAGACTCCGGATGTAGGTCCGGGACTGCCCGCTCAGCGCGGCCGGGCTGGTCTTCGGGGTGTCGAACACCGCGCGCAGCAGCCGTATCTGGTCGCTCGCCGTGGTCCGGGTCAGCCCCCACTTGACGCCGGGTCCGCCCTTCGTCTCGGTCAGTCCCAGACGCTTGTTCGCCGCTTCGAGGCCCGGTGCGCGGCCGATCTGCCGCCAGAGCGCGTTCGCCGCCGCGTTGTCGCTGTGCCGGATCATCGGTTCGGCGAGGGCGCGCTCCTTGGCGGTGAGGGACCGCCCGGCGTCCTGCGCCTGCAACAGCGCCGTCGCGAGGATGTCGACCTTGATGATGCTGGCGGTGTCGTACGGCACGTCGTCGCCGTACAGCACGGGATCCTGCCTGCCGCCGTCCAGCGGGAGCACCGCCGCCGTCACCCGGGACGTGTCCTGGGCGTGCGCCGGTGCGGCGGCGCCCAGGGCGCCGGCGGACAGCAGCACCGCGGCGGAGACGAGAAGGGCGCCGGTCTTCGGACGCGGCACCGAGCGCAAGCGATTCAGCATGGTCGAGAAGGCACCTATTCGTGGCGTTTGACGGGAAATCTGAAAAACGAACATAGGCAAAACGCCCGTCCGTTTCGGTGACCCCCGTCACCAAAAGCCCGTTTAGCCCTGAATTGTGAGAAGGGCCATACGCGGAACGGGCCGTACGCGGACCGGCCCGGCGTGGACCTGCCCGGCGCGGAGCGGACTGGTGTGATCCGGCCCGCCGCCGGGCCGGACACTGCGCCGCCGGGCCGGACGGACCGGGCGGATGGCTAAGCGGTGCTCCCGATGCGGAACGTGCGCCGGTAGGCGGTCGGTGTCACCCCGAGCGCCGCCTGGAGGTGCTGGCGCATCGACTGCGCCGTGCCGAACCCGGAGTCCCGGGCCACCTGGTCCACGGACAGGTCGGTGGACTCCAGCAGGTGCCGGGCCCGCTCCACGCGCTGCTGGGTGAGCCACTGCCCCGGGCTGACCCCGACCTCCTCGCGGAAGCGCCGGGTGAAGGTCCGCACGGACATCGCCTCCTGCTCGGCCATGTCACGGAGCTGGATCGGCTCGTGCAGCCGCCCCAGCGCCCATGCGCGCGCGCCGGTCGTCGTGGCCAGCTGCGGATCGGGCACCGGCCGGTGGATGTACTGCGCCTGCCCGCCGTCGCGGTGCGGCGGCACGACGGTGCGGCGGGCCACGTCGTTGGCGACGGCGGTGCCGTGGTCGCGGCGGACCATGTGCAGGCACAGGTCGATCCCGGCCGCCACGCCGGCCGAGGTCAACACGTCGCCGTCGTCGATGAAGAGCACGTCCGCGTCCACCTCGACCAGCGGGAACATCCGCTGGAAGCGGCTCGCGTCGGCCCAGTGCGTGGTCGCGGGCCTGCCGTCCAGGTAGCCGGCGGCGGCCAGCACGTACACGCCCGTGCAGATGGAGGCGAGCCGGGTGCCGGGCCGGACGAGGGCGAGAGCGGCGGCCAGCTCGTCGGTCAGCCTGCCCTCGTCGAACACCGGGCCGAGCTCGTACGACGCCGGGACGATCACGGTGTCGGCGGTGGCCAGCGCCTCGGGCCCGTGCGCCACGTCGATGGAGAAGTCGGCGTCCGTCTCGACCGGGCCCGGCGGCCGGACCGAGCAGGTGACGACCTCGTACAGGTGCCGTCCCTCGGCGTCCCGGGGGCGTCCGAAGATCCGGTGCGGGATGCCCAGCTCGAACGGGAGCAGCCCGTCGAGCGCGAGGACGACGACCTTGTGCGCACGGAAGCCCGTGACCGCGCCCGTGCCGGAAGCCGAGCCCGCGCCCGAGCCCGCGCCCGCGTTGGACCCCGCACCCGAGTACGTGTCGCCCTCCGGCTTCGCCCGAGTGCCCCCGCCCGAATCCTCGGCTGTGCCCCTGCCCGAACCCCTGACCGAATCCCTGGCCGTGTCCATGGCCCGATCCTAGCGAACACTGTCCTCTGGGCCACTCGATCGCGGAGGCGCCCGGCCGGATGCTCTATGTCGTGACCCAGACAACCGAACCCGCAGTCGCCACCGGGGAAGACCAGTCCCGGCACCGGGCCCGGGTGCACCGCGCCTGGTTCGTCGCCGCCGTCACCTTCGTCACGATCATCGGCGCGGCGGCCTTCCGCTCCCTGCCCGGCCTGCTCATCGACCCGCTGCACCAGGAGTTCGGCTGGTCCCGCGGCACGATCGGCATCGCCGTCTCGCTCAACCTCGCGCTGTACGGGATCACCGCGCCGTTCGCCGCCGCGCTGATGGACCGTTTCGGCATTCGCAAGGTGGTCGCCGTCGCGCTGACCGTGGTCGCCGTCGGCTCGGGCCTGACCGTCTGGATGACCGCCGCCTGGCAGCTCTGGCTGTGCTGGGGCCTACTGGTCGGCCTCGGCTCCGGCTCGATGGCGCTGGCCTTCGCGGCAACGGTCACCAACCGGTGGTTCACCGAGCGGCGCGGCCTGGTCAGCGGCGTCCTCACCGCCGCCTCCGCCTCCGGCCAGCTGATCTTCCTGCCGATCCTGTCCTGGACGGTCCAGTCGCACGGCTGGCGTCCGGCGGCCGTGACGGTGGCCCTCGCCGCCCTCGCCGTCGTCCCCCTCGTCTGGCTGCTGCTGCGCGACCACCCGGCGGACGTGGGCGTGCGGCCGTACGGGGCGACGGAGTTCGTGCCGAAGCCGGCGCCCGTGCCGGGAGCCGCGCGCCGTACCGTGAACGTCCTGGCCTCGGCGGTGCGCACCGGACCGTTCTGGCTGCTGGCCGGTACCTTCGCGATCTGCGGCGCCTCGACCAACGGCCTGATCCAGACCCACTTCGTCCCCGCCGCCCACGACCACGGCATGCCGATCACCACGGCGGCCTCGCTGCTCGCGGTCATCGGCGTCTTCGACGTGGTCGGCACGATCGCCTCCGGCTGGTTCACCGACCGCTTCGAACCGCGCCGGCTGCTCGCGGTCTACTACGCCCTGCGCGGGGTCGCACTGCTGTTCCTGCCGATGCTGCTCGCGCCGGGCGTCCACCCGCCGATGATCTTCTTCATCGTCTTCTACGGCCTCGACTGGGTCGCCACCGTCCCGCCCACCCTCGCCCTGTGCCGGGAGCAGTACGGCGACGACAGCGCGATCGTCTTCGGCTGGGTGCTCGCCTCCCACCAGGTCGGCGCCGCCCTCGTCGCCTATCTCGGCGGCGTCGCCCGGGACGCCTTCGGCTCCTACGACATGGTCTGGTACGCCTCGGGCGCGCTCTGCGCGGCGGCGGCGCTGATGGCCCTGGTCATCCGGCGCAGGCCCGCTCCGCGGACCGCCCTCGCCGGCTGACGCGACGTCAGGCGCGGGCGGAGGGGAGGACCGCCCGGGCGGTCGCGTGGCGCTTGGCGACGGCCCGGGCGATCCTCTCCGCGTCGATCGCCAGCTCGCGGAGCATGCCGCTGACGGGGTTGGTGAACCCGGTGAAGTACAGGCCGGGCGCGTTGCCCGGGGTGCGGGGGCCGTGGACGACCGGCCTGCCGCGGCCGTCCAGCACGCCGAGGTGGCCGACCAGATCCGTCAGGCCGCGCGAGTAACCGGTGGCCGCGATGACGGCGTCCGGCCGGATGCGGGCGCCGTCGGCGAGGAGGACCTCGCCGTCCTCGAAGCCGTCGACGGCGGCCACGACCTCGACCCGGCCCGTGCGCACGGCGTCGACGAGGCCGACGTCCTGCACCGGGATCGCCCCCTCCCGGACCCGCGAGTACAGGCCGGTGTCCGGGCGGGGCAGACCGTGCTCCGACAGGTCCGGCACGCTCAGCCTCGCCAGCGGCCGGGCCAGCCGGTCGACGAGTCGGACCGGCAGCCGCCGGCAGAGCACGCCGGTGTACTGGGCGGGCCACCCGGCGGTCGAGCGGCGCACGATGTGCGGGGCGGTGCGCACCGACAGCCGTACGCGCCCGGCGCCGCCCTCCACCAGGTCCACCGCGATCTCGGCGCCGGTGTTGCCCACGCCGACGACCAGGACGTCCCGGCCGGCGTACGGCCCGGGGTTGCGGTACGCGGAGGCGTGCAGGAGCTCTCCGGTGTACTGCCCGCGGCCGGGCCAGTCGGGCAGGCGGGGCGTGTGGTTGTGGCCGGTGGCGACGACCACCGCGCCGCCGGTCAGCTCGCGGCCGCCGGTGGCGCGCAGCAGCCAGCCGGTGCCGTCCGGGGCGGGCTCGACCCGGGTGACCTCGACGCCGGTCACGATCTCCAGCGCGTGGTGCTCGGCGTACTTCTCCAGGTAGCGCACCACGTCGTCGCGCGCCACCCATCTGCCGAACCGCCGGGGTATGGGCAGGCCCGGCAGCGCGGACAGGCGGCGGGTGGTGTGCAGGCGCAGCCGGTCGTAGTGGCCCCGCCAGGACGCTCCCACCTGGTCGGACCTCTCCAGCACGACGGCGCGCACGCCTCGCGCGCGCAGCGCGTACGCCGCGGCCAGGCCGCCCGGACCGCCGCCGACGACGTAGACGGGGCGGTCGGCGTGCCCGGGCGTGGCGGGGGTGGAGTCGGCCATGAGTGGGAGCGTATTCACCCACCCGGTTGATGGGTCTCGGTCAAGACCGGAATTGGTTGCGGATTGATCACACGTGACCCGGCCGTCGCCGTGTCCGGTCGCCCGCGCGGTTCTCTCGCCCGCACGGCTCCGAGCGGGCCCGGGCCCGGGCACGGCCCCAGGCACGGGCACGGCCCCGGCCTCCGGAACCGGGAGACCGGGGCCGTGCCCGCACCGGCCCCTCGGCCACAATGACCCGATGGCCGAGATACGTGAGCAGTCCCTCCTCGAACCCGCCCCGGCGCCGCACGGCCAGGGCCTCCTGCTCCGCCCGTGGGACGCGACGTCCGAGGAGGACGCGCGGAACTGGTGGCGCGGGCGGAACGACCCGGAGTTCCGGCGCTGGAACACCCCCATGGCCCTGGAGCGCGACTTCGCCGACGCGCGCGAGTCCCTCGCCGCCCACGTGAAGCAGGCCGCCGAGGGGACGGGCATGCCCTTCTGCGTCACCGACGAGGCGACCGGCGCGACACTGGGCCACGTCGGCGTCCACGTCACCAGCCGCCCCATGCGGACCGGACGGATCGGCTACTGGGTGCTGCCCGAGGCCCGCGGACACCACGTCGCCTCCCGCGCGCTGGCCCTCGCCGCCCGCTGGGCCTTCGAGGAAATCGGCCTGCACCGCATGGAGTTGGGGCACGCCACCGGGCACGAGGCGTCCTGCCGCGTCGCCGAGCGGGGCGGGTTCGGATACGAGGGGACCCTGCGCGACGCGATGTGGGAGGCGGGCCGCCACGACGCCTTCCGCGACTGCCACCTGCACGCCCGGCTGAGCACGGACGCGTAGGACCTCCCGTCCGGATCGGGCCGGCCCGCCCCTTCCCAGCGGGAAGACCCTAATTCGGAGGCGCCGGCGCGCGCCCGAAGGAATCATGGGGCATGACTTCCGACGACTGGTACTTCACCCAGGACCTCGACGAATTCCTCGCGCTCGCGGGCGAGTTCCTCCGCTCCCGGCCCGCACGGCACACCGTGCACCTGACCGTGACGGAGGGCCTGCGCTCCCGCGGGACGCATCTCTACGGGGAGAGCGCACCCGAGTTCGGCGTGCTGCGGACGGACACCGGGCACCCGGTGCGGGCCTCCTTCTTCCGTACGCCGCCGCATCCGCTCGCGCTCACCGCCCTGACCGCGGCGGAGGCCGACGCGCTGGCGCGGCGGCTCGCCGCGGCCGGGTGCGAGCTGTCCGGCGTCAACGCCGACACCGACACCGCGGCCGCCTTCGCCGCCGCATGGCAGCGGCACAGCGGAGCCGCGGCCACCCTCGGCAAGCGGTTGCGGCTCCACCGGCTGGGCGAGTTGGCCGTGCCCCGGCCGGCCCCGCCGGGACGCGCACGGACGGCGGGCGAGGCGGAGCGCGAGCTGCTGGCCCAGTGGTACGCGGAGTTCTGCGCCGCCGTCGGCGAGGCGGCCGCCCGGAACCCGCGGGAGTGGGCCGACGACCGTGTCCGGCGCGGTGACCTGCTGCTGTGGGAGACACCGGACGGCACGCCCGTCGCCATGGCCGGGGCCTCCCCGCGCGTCGCCGGGCAGGTACGGGTGAACGGGGTCTACACACCGGCGCACCTGCGCGGACGCGGCTACGCGGGAGCCGTCACGGCGGAGGTCAGCCGGACCGCGCTGGAATCGGGGGCGGCGGAGGTGCTGCTCTTCACCGACCTCGCCAACCCGACCAGCAACAGGCTGTACCGGCGCATCGGGTACCGCCCGGTGTCCGACTTCTCCCTCCACGCGTTCGGCTGAGGCGGGTCACGCCCCGCCTCAGGGCCACAGCAACTCACGGGCCCAGCCGTCGGGCGCGCGCCGGTAGCGCAGGCGCACGTGGCGGCGGCGGGCGTCGCCCTGGAAGAACTCGACCTCGTCCGGCCGCAGCCGGTAGAGGGTCCAGGACGGCACCTCGGCGCTCGGGTCCCGCCCGGCCCGCTCCCAGGCCGACTCCGACGCCTCGGCCAGCTCGCCGAGGGAGCCCAGGACCTCGCTCTGGTGACCGGTGAGCGCGGCGGCCAGGGCCCCGGTGGAACGGACGCGCAGATCGGCCCGGGCCTGCTCCGGCGGGGCGGTCACGACCGGGCCCCGGACCCGGACCTGGCGGCCCAGCACGGGCCAGTAGAAGGCGAGGGCCGCGTGCGGGCGGGCGGCGAGCTGCCGTCCCTTGCGGCTGTCCGAGTGGGTCGCGAAGGACCAGCCCGCCGCGTCGGCGCCGTGCAGCATCACGATGCGGACGTCCGGGTGACCGGCCTCGTCGGTCGTCGCCAGGGACATCGTGTGCGGCTCCCGCTCGCCGGCCGCCGCGGCCCGCGCGAGCCAGGCGGCGAACAGGGGAAGGGGGGCGTCCGGTGCGGTGGCCGGGTCGAAACCGGGCAGCGTGGTGACCTCCGGGTCCCACACCCGCAGCGACTTCAGCAACTCGTGGAGATCCGTGTCCATGTCCCGAGTATCGGGTCACGGACCCCGGCGGCGAGCACCGCACAGGCCGCCGCACAACGCAACAGGCGGCGGTCCACTCGGGTGAACCGCCGCCTGGATGACAGGACTTGTGGCCCGGATAACCGGACCGGAACAGGTGCCGGCTATCTGCTGGGCTTCTTGCCGGTCATGCCCAGATGGACCAGCAGGGCGAGGTTCGGCCGCAGTTCGGCCTGCTTCACGCCCCAGGAGGTGAAGCCCTTCTGGTGCGAGGCGACCGCCGCGAGCATCGCGACCAGCGAACCGGCGATGGCGGCCGGGTTCACGTCCTTGTCGACCTTGCCCTTGGACTGGAGTTCGGCAACCGAATCCGCGAGGGAGTTGTTCACCGAGTTGAGGATCTTCATACGGAGCTTGTAGAAGCGCTTGTCGCCCTCGGCGGCCCCGAGGTCGACGACGCGCAGGATCGCGTCGTTGCGGCGCCAGAACTCCAGAAAACCGTCGACGAGTTCCTGGGCCGTCTGCCAGCCGGCCTTGCCGGCCCACGACCGGCCCTCGACCAGACCGGTCAACCCGGCGCTCTCGGCGGCCATTTGCTCGGCGATCTCCAGGACGGCGCCCTCGACGTCCGGGAAGTACTGGTAAAAGGTCGCGGGTGAAGTCCCCGCCTTCCGTGCGACGTCGATGACTTTGACGTCCCGGTAGGGGGAAGAGCTGAGCATCTCACTGAGGCAGTCCAGCAACTTCTGCCGGGTCGCCTGCCCGCGTCGACCGGCCACGCGGCCGTCGACGGTGCGCACTTGTCCTGTCATGTCGTCAGCTTACCGAGGGGTGATGGGAGCGCGATTCGGCCGACTGCAAATGGGGTGCGGGGCCGGGAAGAGGCAGCTGTGCCTGGTCTGCGGGTTGCGGGCGAGCCGGTTACTTTGACGACATGGCCGAAAACAGGGCATCCGTGTACACAGAAGGCGTCCCCTGCTGGGTGGACGCACAGCTTCCCGACGTCGAGGCGGGCAAGCGCTTCTACGGTGCGCTCTTCGGGTGGTCCTTCGAGCAGGAGGAGGCGTACGGCAGCTCCGTACTGGCCCGGCTCGACGACGAACCCGTCGCCGCGCTCACACCGAAGACCGACGGCCGCATGCCCACCGTATGGACGGTGTACTTCGCCGCCCCCGACCCCGAGGCGCTGGTCCGGCGGATCCGGGCCGGGGGCGGTCAGATCGTCGCCCCGACCGCGACCGTCGGCGGACTGGGCACCGCCGTCCTGGCCGCCGACCCCGAGGGAGCCGTCTTCGGCCTGTGGCAGCCGGCCGGCCGCGCGGGCTTCGGCCGACGGCACGAACCGGGCACCTTCGGCTGGGCCCAGCTCTACACCCGTGACATCGAGGCCGCCAACACCTTCTACGGCGGCCTCTTCCACGACGCCCTCTTCGGCCCCGAGGCCCGCCCCGACTTCGGCCGCGCCCCCGTCTCCGACGCCTTCCCGGCCCAGATGCCGCCCCACTTCCTCGTCCACTTCCGGGTCACCGAGGTCCGGGCCACCCTCGACGCGGTGGCCGGGCTCGGCGGGCGGGTGCAGGTGCCACCCTTCGAGACGTCCTACGGCACCGTCGCCGTCGTCGTCGACAATCAGGGTGCGGCCTTCGCCGTACTGGAACGGTGAAGGAGGCGACCGGGCCGGGAAGCGCCGCATTGACGGCTGTTCGCGGCGAGACATCCCGATTCGTCGGCGGGTTCGCAACCGGTGCCCGGGCCAGGAAGAATCAGGGTGCGTGCCGCCGCGGCGGTGCGGTGGGTGAGACGCTGCACGGGGGCCGCGTACACAGATGGTGGCGCGGCTCGTACGGGGAGGTGGCAGGCAAGTGGATCAGCTGACGCAGCACGATCCGCGACGGATCGGGCCGTTCGAGGTGCTGGGACGGCTGGGAGCCGGCGGCATGGGGCTGGTCTATCTCGCGCGCTCGGCGTCCGGCCGACGGGTGGCGATCAAGACCGTCCGGACCGAGCTGGCCGAGGACCAGCTCTTCCGGGTCCGCTTCACCCGTGAGGTCGAGGCCGCCCGCGCGGTCTCCGGCTTCTACACGGCCGCGGTCGTCGACGCCGACCCGCGCGCCGCCGTCCCGTGGCTGGCCACCGCCTACGTCCCCGCGCCCTCCCTCGAGGAGATAGTGACCGAGTGCGGGCCGCTGCCGGCCCAGGCGGTGCGCTGGCTCGCGGCCGGGATCGCCGAGGCGTTGCAGTCCATCCACGGCGCCGGCCTCGTCCACCGCGACCTGAAGCCGTCCAACGTCCTCGTCGTCGAGGACGGCCCCCGGGTGATCGACTTCGGTATCGCCTCCGGCGTCTCGAACACCCGCCTGACCATGACCAACGTCGCCGTCGGCACCCCCGCCTACATGTCCCCCGAGCAGGCCAAGGACTCCCGCAGCGTCACCGGCGCCAGCGACGTCTTCTCGCTCGGCTCCACCCTCGTCTTCGCGGCCACCGGACACGCCCCGTTCCACGGCGCCAACCCGGTCGAGACGGTCTTCATGCTGCTGCGCGAGGGCCCGGACCTCGAAGGCCTCCCGGACGAACTGCGCCCGCTGATCGAGTCCTGCATGCAGATGGAGGCCACGGGCCGGCCCACGCCCGCCGACCTCCAGGCCCAGCTCGCGCCCCACCTCTTCGGCTCCGGCTCCGACGACAGCGGCACGGCCTCGGCCTGGCTGCCCGAGCCGGCGGTCGGCCTCATCGAGTCCCGCCGCGGCGGCCGGCCGGCCGCCCAGCCCACCTCGCCCGGCCCCCGCGCCGGCGGCCGGCCCCCCGTACCGCCCCCGCCCTCGCACGACCCGGTCGTCCCCGCACCGGCCCAGCCCTCGCACGCACCGCACATCCCCGTCCCGGTGGGCGCCCCCGACCCCGGCCCCGTACGGCTGGCCGGCGCCCGGGTGTCGATCGGACCCGGCCCGCGCGTCGCCGACGCCCGCGCCGCCGCCGTGAAGGCGCCCCCGCCGGAAGCGGGCCTGGCCGCCTCCTGGTCCAAGCCCCGCCCCGGCACGGGCGCTGCCGACCCGGCCGTGTCCGCCGTCTCCGCCGTACCGGGCGCGCCCCCGGAGACCGCGCCCGGCTGGCGCCCCTGGCGCTTCCGCATGTCCAACGACGTCTGGGGCACCCCGTCCGTCGCCGGCGACCTCGTCTACGTCACCTCCTTCGAGGTGCACGCCCTGGACGTGGCCACCGGCCGCCGCCGCTTCAAGACCCGTGACGTCGCCTGGTCGATGGCGGTCTCCGACGGCCGTGTCCACGCCTCCGACGGCCCCACCCTGTACGCGCTGGACGCCAGGCAGGGCACCGACCTGTGGCGCCTGCAGACCGACGCCTGGGTGTACTCGCTGCGCGCCGACCGGGGCACCGTCGTCACCGGCACCCGCGGCGGCGGCGTCCAGGGCTGGGAGGCCGCCGGCGGCCAGAAGCTGTGGGAGATCACCGGCTGCCAGAGCGACTTCGAGTCCCCCGAGGCCGGCCCCACCGTCCACGACGGCACCGTCTACGTCTGGCAGGACGCCCGGCTGCGCGCCCTTCAGGCCCGGACCGGCGAGGAACGCTGGTCCTACCCCATCGGCGACGCGGCCTCCTGCGGCGGCGTGCCCGTCCGCATCACCCCCGCCCCCGACGGCTACGTCTACGTCTCGGCCGGCACCCGCGTCGTCGCCCTCGACGTCGCCACCGGACGCGTCCGCTGGCACTTCGAGGCCCCCGCGGTCTTCCTCTGCCCCCCGGCCTTCGCCCCCGGCCCGGCGGTGACCGGCGGCGGGGTGTACCTGGCCGACTACCTCGGCACCGTCTACGCCCTGGACGCCACCGACGGCCGCGACCGCTGGCGCATCGCCACCGAGGCGCGCTCCGCCGTCGACCCGGTCCTGGTGGCGGCCGGACACGTGCACGTCGGCAGCGGCAAGGGCCTCTACACCCTGGACGCCGTCACCGGAACGCCCAAGTGGCGCTTCCAGTCCGGCGGCGAGATCGTCGGCTCCCCGGCGGTCGCCGAGGGCCGCATCCACTTCGGCTCGACGGACCACCTGCTGTACACGCTGAAGGCCGACGACGGCCGCCTGCGCTGGAAGCTGGCCACCGGTGGCGAGATCACCGGCTCCCCGGTGGTGCGCGACGGCGTCGTGTACGCGTGCAGCAAGGACCGCTGCGTCTACGCCCTGGACGCCGAGAAGGGAACGGGAACGGCCCGCACGGCCTAGGCGGGGCGGGCCGGACCGGGCCGGGCCGGGCCTGGCCTGGCTTTTGGTGACGGCCGTCGCACGGGGTGCACGGAAGGGACTCGGACGGCGGCCGTCGGCTCGGGCAGGACGGTGGGGCGGGGCGCCGACGCGGCGGCCGGCGGGCCTCGCCCACGGGACCGACTGCGACCGGTTCCGGTCACCGTCTTCACACGAAAAGCTACCCTTCGTGCGCAGCCCCCGCCACACGGCCCAGCCGCCGTCGATAGGGTGCCCGCATGCGGATACGGGGACGGCAGGGACGCGGACTCAGGCTCACGGCGGTACTGGCGGCCACGGTGCTGGCCCTGACGGGCTTCTCCCGAGGCCACGGCCACAGCAGCCACAGCGGGGGCGGAGGCGGGGGCGGATGCAGCAGCTCCCACCAGGACCACGACGGTTCGTCGTCCTCGTCGGGCGGCAACAGTACCTCCGGCGGCGGCTCGTACACCTCCGCGACCCCCGAGGACGACCCGTACGGCGACGACTACGCCGACAGTTCGGGCACGAGCTCCGGCACCACCTCCGGCGGCTCCTACAACCGCCGGCCCACGCACCGCTCCTCGCCCTCGCCCTCCGGCACGGGCAGCAGCGATGACCTGAGCAGCGGCGAGGCGAAGCTGGTGAGCTGCGCGACGGAAAAGGCGCCGTACGCGACAGTCGAGGTCACCAACCCCAACGACAGCGAGGCCCGCTTCACCGCCTACGTCGAATTCCAGAACGCCAAGGACGAGCTGGTCTCCTACCACTCCGCCGAGGTCACCGTGCCCGCGAACGGCAAGGCGCGGGCCCGAGTTCAGCTCGGCGACGGCGCCTCCCGGGTCGACGACCTCATCCAGCTGATCGACCACTGCGAGGCGGACCCGAGGGCCCCGGTCGACGAGGACTGACAGAACGGACGAGGACACTCGCGGGGGCGGGGAGTCTTCGGTGGGGTGGGCTGTCGGGGGAGGCCGGTGAGAACGGGCCGCCTTGGTGAATCGGTGCGGGCGGTCCGTCCTGCGTTGAACGCCCCCGCGCTTCCTCAGCTGCGACTGGAGCTGCTTGCGTTCCCCGAGGCGGTGCCCGGGCTGCGGCGGGCCGTGCCGGCACGTGGGGGAGGGGACGGCGGTGCGGGTGCGGGTGGCCCGGTTGGACGGGGGCCGGATGCGGGTCGAGGTCGGTGACCCGGACCCCCGGGCGCTCCCCGTCCTCGTGCGCGCGGCGGACGAGGACGAGTCCGGCCGGGGTCTCGCGCTGCTGGACGCCGTGGCGACGCGGTGGGGCGTGGAGCGGCGGGCGGAGGGCAAGACGGTGTGGTGCGAGCTGGCGGAGGAGGGCCGGGCGACGGGCTGAGAGGCCGACGACTGGGGACGAAGCCGGGCCCGTCCCGCCGGGGGACGAGGCCGGGCCCGTCCCCCCGGCGCACTGTGCGTCCCCCGGCGCACGGTGCGTCGGAACCCGCGGCGGCTACTCCGAGACGCCCGTGGCGTGGTAGTCGTTGGCGGTGACCGGGGTTCCGGTGGCGTGGTAGTCGTTGGTGGTCACCGTGGTTCCCGTGGCGTGGTAGTCGTTGGTGGTGACCGGAGTCCCCGTGGCGTGGCCGTCGGCGAACGCCGGCAGCGTCGTTCCGAGAGTGGCCGCGGCCGCGATCGTGACGGTGACGAGGGCCTTCTTGGTGCGAGTCACTCGAACTCCTAAGCAGAACGGTCGAAGTACAGACTGAAGCTAAGGGCGACCGGGCACAGGTTCGAGTGATCGAATGTATCGCGCCTGATCTTGACGCAAATGGGGTGCTGGAACACGTGGGCCGCGGCGGCTCCCCCTCCGCGCCGCCGCGGCCCCTCCCCCGTGCGAAGGAAAACTAGTTGGGACGCTCGACCGTCGCGTGGGCGTCGAGGGTGGTGATCTCCTCGCCGGTGGCGTGCGCGTCCGCCGGCTTGAGCTTCTCACCGGTGGCGTGCGCGTCGAGAGGAACCAGCTTCTCGTCCGTGGCGTGCGCGTCGTTCGGCTTGATCTCACCAGTGTTGTCGGCCATGACGGTCAACTCCCTGAATTCTGTGCAGGATCGGACACGCCCGTCCGGCGACTCCCCCGAGGGTCGCCGGACGGGTTTTGCAAGGCCGTCACCCTAGCGGTGTGGCCGAAGAGCCGGTCCGTCTGCCCCCCGACGCGGCGGACCGGCACTCATGAGAGTGCCGGTCCGCGATAAACGAATGATGAACGCCGGGACCGCCGGGGTCAGGCGACGGCGGCCGGCTGGAGGAGAGCGCGTACCTCGTCCGCCTCGGGGGAGCCGAGTTCCTCGAAGACGGTGAGTGCCTCCCGCCAGCACACGTGCGCCCGGTCGGTGTGCCCGATGGACGCCAGTGCGCGGCCGAGCACGGTCAGGACGTTCGCCCGTCGCCAGTCACCGCCGATGCCGCGGAGCAGCGCCAACGCCTGCTCGGCGTGGGAGGCGGCGGACGCGGGTGCGCGGTCGGCGAGATCCAGTTCCGCCAGCCGGAACAGTGTCATGCCGTGCCACAGCAACTGCCGGCTCTTGCGGAACACCTCCAGCGCGGCCAGGAGGGCGTTCCGCGCGTCCGTCGTGCGGCCGGCGGTGGTCAGGGCGAGGCCCAGGGCGTACTTGCCGTTGGCGAGCCGTAGCGCCTGGCCGGTGATGTCCTGCTCGTAGATCTGCACACCGTGCAGTGCGAGCGCCACGGCGCTGTCCGTCCGGCCACTGGCCAGGTGGACGCGGGAGAGGTTGCAGAGCGCCGCCGCGACGCCGGGCTGGTTGGAGTCCGCGCGGAAGGCTTCGAGCGCGCGCTCGAAATGGGCTTCCGCGTCGACATGGCGTCCTTCGTAGAGCGCGATGATGCCGCGCTGGTTCGGGGCCTGACCGCTCGCGACGGGGTCGGCTGCCGCCAGGCCGAGCTCGTCGGCCCGCTCGCCCTCGGCCTCCGCCTCGGCGAAACGCCCGGACACACTGTGGACATGGGTCAGCATCGTGCGGGCCCTGCCCTCGGCCCAGGGATCGCCGACGGTACGCGCCGCATCGCTCACCGCGGATGCCGCCTGCGTGAACTGAAGGGAGTTCGCCCCCGACTCGCCCAGGTCCACCGCGGCCATCAGGAGGTCGGCGGCCTTTCGCTGCATCCCCGCGGACGCCGCCTGCCGGGCGCAGGCCAGGAGGCAGTTGGACTCGCTGAACAGCCACTCCAGCGCCCGGTCCCGGTTGGAGAAGGACAGCCCGGGGTGCTGCGTGGTGGCGATGTGTTCCAGTACGCGCTCCCCGGGCCGCTCGATCGCGTAGACGCCCGCCGCCGTGGCCAGGTAGAAGTCGAGCAGCCGTGACATCGCCGCGTCGCGTTCGCTCGGCGGGTGTTCGTCGCGTTCGGCGCAGGCGCGGGCGTAGAGGCGGACGAGGTCGTGGAAGCGGTAGCGGCCGGGGGCCGCCGACTCCAGCAGGGAGGTGTCGACCAGGACTTCCAGGAGGTCCTCGGTCTCCTCCGCCGGGAGGTCGAGGACCGCCGCCGCCGCCGCGAGGGAGATGTCGGGGCCGTCGGCCAGGCCCAGGAGGCGGAAGGCGCGGGCCTGGGACGGCTCAAGCTGGCCGTAGCCCAGTTCGAAGGTCGCCTTGACCGCCAGGTCCCCCGCCTGGAGCTCGTCCAGACGGCGTCGCTCGTCCGCCAGCTTGGCCGCGAGCACGGACACCGTCCAGGTCCGCCTCGCCGCCAGCCGGGAGGCCGCGATGCGGATGGCCAGGGGGAGGAAGCCGCAGGCGGCGACCACGTCCAGGGCCGCCTCGCGCTCGGCGGCCACCCGTTCGTCGCCCACGATCTTCGTGAACAGCGACAGCGCCTCCTCGGGGCTCATCACGTCCAGGTCGACCAGGTGCGCTCCCGCCAGGTCCACCATCCGCACCCGGGACGTCACCAGTGCGGCGCAGCCCTCCGTGCCCGGCAGGAGGGGTCTGACCTGGGCGGCGTCCCGGGCGTTGTCCAGCAGGACGAGGACCCGGCGGCCGTCCAGGACCGAGCGGTAGAGGGCCGCCCGTTCCTCCAGGGAGTCCGGGACCGCGGAGTCCGGGGTGCCCAGGGCGCGCAGGAAGGAGCCCAGGACCGTCTCCGGTTCGGCCGCCCGCGAGCCCGCGCCCTGGAGGTCGACGTAGAGCTGGCCGTCGGGGAAGGCGGCCCTCGCCTGGTGGGCGACGTGGACGGCGAGCGTGGTCTTGCCGACGCCGCCGATGCCCGCCAGGGCCGACACCGCCATCACCCGGCCGTCCGCCGACGCCAGCACCTCGCTCAGTTCGACCACGAAGGCGGCGCGTCCGGTGAAGTCGGGGACGGTGGCCGGGAGCTGGGCCGGGCGTACCGGTGCGGGCTTGGGCGCCGGGGCGGGCGCGGACGGCTCTGCCAGGGCGGGGTCGGCCTGGAGGATGCGCTGCTGGAGGTCGCTGAGCTCCGGGCGGGGGTCCACGCCCAGCTCGTCGGCGAGGAGGCGGCGCGTGTCGGCGTAGACCGCGAGCGCCTCGGCCTGCCGGCCGCTGCGGTAGAGGGCGAGCATCAGCAGTTCGCGCAGGCGTTCACGGAGGGGGTGGGCGGCCGTGAGGGCCGTGAGTTCGGAGACCGCCTCCGCGTGGCAGCCCTGTTCCAGGTCCATGTCCAGGCAGGCTTCGAGGAGTTGGAGGTGCCACTCCTGGAGGCGCGCCCGCTGTGCCTCGGCGTAGGGGCCCGGCAGCCCGGCCAGTGGTTCGCCGTCCCACAGGTCGAGCGCGTCCCGCAGGGCCTCCCGGGCGCGGGCCAGGTCACCGGCCGAGCGGGCCTTGTCGGCCTCCGCCGCCAGGTCCTGGGCGGCCACCAGGTCGAGCGCGCCCTCTCCCAGGCCGCGTACGGCGTAGCCGCCCGACTCGCTGACCAGCACCCCCGGGTCGAGGACCTTGCGCAGCCGGGAGGCGTAGGTGCGTACCGCCGCCAGCGCCTGCGAGGGCGGTTCCTCGCCCCACAGCGCGTCGATCAGTTCGGACGCCGTCGCCGTACGGCCCTCGCGCAGCAGGAGCGCGGCCAGCAGGGCGCGTTGCTGTGGCGAGCCGGTGGGCAGCAGCTCCTCGCCGCGCCAGGCGCGCACCGGGCCGAGCACGCCGAAGCGCAGTGCCGCCGACGCTCCGGGACCCCGCTGCTCAGGCACTCCCGGTACACCGTCCATCGCTGCCCCCTGGCCACCTGCCGAACAAACCACAACCGAGAGGCCAGTTTGCCTTGTTCATGGCAGATGCGTCAGCTCTGGGAGACAGCGATCACAGGTGGAGGGGCCCTGTCTTACAAGGTCCTCACATGTTCCCGCCGTCGAGGCGGCGCCCGCTGTCCGGCCGGCGCACCCGCCCGTCCGGTCCGCACCGGCACGGTCCGCCGGCCCGGCCGACGCGCCGCCCCGGCCCCGCGAGCGGCCGCCTCCGGGAGGACACCGGGCGGCGGCCGGACCGGCCACGGCGAACCGCCTGATCACCGCGATCGTATGCTCAAGGGATGACGACTTCCGCGACCTCCGGAACCGGGCCCACCGAGAACTCCATGCGTCGCGCCCTCAAACGGGCACGGGACGGGGTCGCCCTGGACGCCGGTGAGGCGGCGGTGCTGCTCCAGGCCCGAGGTGAGCACTTGGACGACCTCGCCGCGTCCGCCGCACGGGTGCGCGACGCGGGCCTGGAGGCCGCCGGCCGCCCCGGCGTCATCACCTACTCCAAGAGCGTCTTCATCCCGCTGACCCGGCTGTGCCGGGACAAGTGCCACTACTGCACCTTCGTCACCGTCCCCGGCAAGCTGCGCCGCGCCGGGCACGGGATGTTCATGTCCCCCGACGAGGTCCTGGACATCGCCCGCCGAGGCGCGGAACTCGGCTGCAAGGAAGCCCTGATCACCCTCGGCGACAAGCCCGAGGACCGCTGGCCCGAGGCGCGCGAGTGGCTCGACGCGCACGGCTACGACGACACGATCGCCTACGTCCGCGCCGTCTCCATCCGCATCCTGGAGGAGACCGGGCTGCTGCCCCACCTCAATCCGGGCGTCATGACCTGGACGGACTTCCAGCGACTGAAGCCCGTCGCGCCGTCGATGGGCATGATGCTGGAGACCACCGCGACCCGGCTGTGGTCCGAGCCCGGCGGCCCGCACCACGGGTCCCCGGACAAGGAGCCCGCCGTACGGCTGCGGGTGCTGGAGGACGCCGGCCGTTCCTCCGTGCCGTTCACCTCCGGCATCCTGATCGGCATCGGCGAGACCTACGAGGAGCGCGCGGAGTCCCTGTTCGCGCTGCGCAGGGTCGCCCGCGCCTACCACGGCCTCCAGGAGCTGATCATCCAGAACTTCCGCGCCAAGCCGGACACGGCCATGCGCGGCATGCCGGACGCGGAGCTGGACGACCTGGTCGCCACGGTCGCGGTGGCCCGGCTCATCATGGGTCCGAGCGCCTGCCTCCAGGCCCCGCCCAACCTGGTCGACGCGGAGTACGAACGGCTCATCGGCGCCGGCATCGACGACTGGGGCGGGGTCTCCCCGCTCACCATCGACCACGTCAACCCGGAGCGGCCCTGGCCGCAGATCGACCAGCTCGCCGAGAAGTCCCGGGCGGCCGGCTTCGAGCTGCGCGAACGGCTCTGCGTCTACCCGGAGTTCGTCGTCCGCGGCGAGCCCTGGCTCGATCCGCGTCTGCTGCCGCACGTGCGGGCGCTGGCCGACCCGGCGACCGGCCTGGCGCGTGAGGACGCGACGGTCGAGGGACACCCCTGGCAGGAACCGGACGAGGCGTTCACCTCCTCCGGACGCACGGACCTGCACGCGTCGATCGACACCGAGGGCCGCACGTCGGACCGCCGCGACGACTTCGACGAGGTGTACGGCGACTGGGACGCACTGCGCGAGGCGGCCGCCCCCGGCATGGCGCCGGAGCGCATCGACACGGACGTACGGCAGGCGCTGCGCACGGCCGCCGACGACCCGACCCGGCTGACCGACGCCGAGGCGCTGGCCCTGCTGCACGCGGACGGTCCGGCCCTGGACGCCCTGTGCCGGATCGCGGACGACGTGCGGAAGTCCGCGGTGGGCGACGACGTGACGTACATCGTGACGAGGAACATCAACTTCACCAACGTCTGCTACACGGGCTGCCGCTTCTGCGCCTTCGCGCAGCGGCGCACGGACGCCGACGCGTACACCCTCTCCCTGGAGCAGGTCGCGGACCGGGCGCAGCAGGCCTGGGACGTCGGCGCGGTCGAGGTGTGCATGCAGGGCGGCATCCATCCGGACCTGCCCGGCACGGCGTACTTCGACATCGCGCGGGCGGTGAAGGAGCGCGTTCCCGGCATGCACGTGCACGCCTTCTCCCCGATGGAGGTGGTGAACGGCGCCACGCGTACCGGCATGTCGATCCGCGAGTGGCTGACGGCGGCGAAGGAGGCGGGGCTGGACACGATCCCCGGGACCGCCGCCGAGATCCTGGACGACGAGGTCCGCTGGGTCCTGACCAAGGGCAAGCTGCCGACGGCGACGTGGACCGAGGTGGTGACGACGGCGCACGAGCTGGGCATCCGCTCGTCCTCGACGATGATGTACGGCCATGTGGACCAGCCCCGGCACTGGCTGGGCCACTTCCGCACCCTGGCCGGCATCCAGCGGCGCACGGGCGGCTTCACCGAGTTCGTGACGCTCCCCTTCATCCACACCAACGCCCCGGTCTACCTGGCCGGCATCGCCCGTCCCGGCCCGACGACGAGGGACAACCGGGCCGTCACGGCGATGGCGCGCCTGCTGCTGCACCCCTGGATCCCGAACATCCAGACGAGCTGGGTGAAGCTGGGTTCGGAGGGCGCGGCGGAGATGCTCCGCTCGGGCGCGAACGACCTGGGCGGCACGCTCATGGAGGAGACGATCTCCCGGATGGCGGGTTCGTCGTACGGCTCGTACAAGTCGGTCAAGGACCTGGTCGCGGTGGCGGAGGCGGCCGGCCGGCCGGCGAAGCCGCGTACGACGGTCTACGGCGAGGTCCCCGAGGAGCGGCAGCGGGCGGCGGCGGCGTCGGACGGCCACCTGCCGGAGCTGTTGCCGGTACTGGAGTGAACCGTGGGGGAGGCCGCCCACAGTACGATGTTCCGACCGTTCCTGGGGGTCGAACAGCTGAGTAGCCGAGGAGATGCGTGCCCATGCCTGCCCGAATACCTTCGTGGGCCTGGGTCAGCGGCCTGACCGTGGGAGCGGTCGCGGCGGTCGCCGTACTCACGGTCCAGGCCGAGAACGGCCCGCACCCGACGGCCGCCGCCGTCCGTCCGAGCACGTCGGCGTCGGCGGGCGCGCACCGTCCGGCGGCCTCCCCCAAACCCGCCGCCCCGCCCGAGGCCCCGGCCGACTCGGGCACGGGCCGCCGTGTCGTCTACTCCCTCGCCCTCAAGCGCGTCTGGCTGATGGACGAGCGGGGCATGCCGGTCCGCACCTTCGCCGTCTGGCCGGGCACGGTGAGCCCGGACCCGGGCGCCTACGCGATCTCCCAGCGCAAGGACGCCAACAAGGGCTCCGACGGCATACAGATCGAGCACATCATGTACTTCGCGGGCAAGTCGGGCGTCTTCATCGCCTTCAGCAACGCCGTGGACGGCTCCTCGCCCCCGCCGGTCGCCGCCGGCATCAAGACGGGCGGCGTCCGGACCGGCAAGGCCGACGGCACGGCCCTGTGGGCGTTCGCCTCCAAGGGCACCAGGGTCGTGGTCGTCGACTGACGACGCTCCCGGTTCGGTGGCGGTCACCCTGGTCCGGTGGTGGCCGGTCCCGGTTCCGTGACGGTCGCCCCTGGTCCGATGGCTGCCGGTCCCGCTCCGGTGGTGGCCGCTCGCGGTCCGGTGGCTGCCGGTTCCGGCCTGCCGGGCGGGCGAGTGGGGATTCCGGGACACGTCCGCCCGCCGTCGCCGCCCGCGCGTCCGCCTCGGCGTGCCGGCCCGGACCCGTTACCCGTCGGCGTCCCGACCCGGGCCCGACACTCGCCCGGTGCGCCGCGCGTCGCGACCACTCCGATCCGTTGCCTGAACAGACCGTTCCCGTTCGATTACAGTGCTCCACTGTCGTACGTACGGACGGTGCCGCGGAGGAGGTCTGGGTGAGTACGACGTCCGGTGCCGTCTGGGGGCGTGCGGAGCAGCAGGACTTCCGCAGCCGGGTGCGTGGCACGCTGCTCGGAGCGGCGCTGGGGGACGCGCTGGGGGCGGCGGTGGACGGGCTGGGGCTGGAGGAGATCCGGGAGGCGCACGGCCCCGAGGGAGTCGTCGATCTGCTGCCCGTCCACGGGCGGCGCGGCGCGGTCTCCCACCTGACCCAACTCACCCTCTTCTCGGTCGACGGGCTCATCCGGGCGCAGGTGCGGCGGGACACCGGCGCCTGGCATCCGCCGACCGATCTGCACCGGGCCTATCTGCGGTGGGCGGCGACCCAGCGGGACTGGGGACCCGACGAGCGGCGGGCGGAGGACGGGTGGCTGGCCCGGGAGGAGTGGCTCTACGCCCGGCGCGGGCCGACGCGGGCGCTGCTCATCGGGTTCGGGGACGAGATCATGGGGACGCTGGAGGCGCCCAAGAACCCGGGGGAGCCGGGGCCGGAGGCGGCAGCCCGGTCGGCGCCGTTCGGGTTGCTCGTCGGGTGGGAACCGCAGCTCGTCGTGCAGCTCGCCGTGGAGTGCGCCGCACAGTCGCACGGGCATCCGGTCGCCTGTCTCGCGGCCGGGGCGTACGCCGCTGTGGTGCACGCCCTGGCGCGGGGGGACAGCCTGGACGGCGCCGTGCAGAAGGCGCTGGCGCTGCTCGCCGTACGACCGGGGCACCAGCCGGTGTCGGACGCCCTCCAGCACGCACTGGGCGCGGTGCGGCAGGGCATGCCGTCTCCGGGCCGGGTGGCGGAGCTGGCGGGGGAGGGTGGCGCGGCGGGGCCGCTGGCCGTGGCCGTGTACTGCGCCCTCGTCGGTGAGGACGTACGGCACGGGCTGTGCCTCGCGGTGAACCAGAGCGGGCCCTCGGGCGTGGCCGGCGCGCTCACCGGCGGTCTGCTCGGCGCCCTGCACGGCGAGACGGCCCTCCCGCCGGCCTGGATGGCCGAGCTGGAGGGCCGACCCACGTTGCTGGTCCTGGCGGACGACTTCGCGATGGAGATGACCCAGGGGCCCGCGCTGCACGGGCCCGGGGGGTCGGCTCCGGGATGGCTGGCCCGGTATCCCAGGGGGACGGGGTAGGCGCCGGCGGGGCTCTCTTCCGGGGCGGACAGGACCGGTGTCGTCCGGGGCGGACAGGGCCGGTGTCGTCCGCGCGGCGGGTTCCGTCGCACGACGGGTTCCGGTCGGGACGCGGGGCGCGCGCGGCCCCCGTGCCGGCCGCGACGGCCGGGTTTCCGGCCCGCCGACTACGACGGCTGGGTGCCACCCTGCCGACTACGACGGTTGGGCGCCCGGCCTGCCGCCTACGACGGCTGGGTGCCCACCACGTCGTCGCCCGCGCCCGCCGGCGTCGGGATCGCGGCGGCCGCCGCCGAGGAGCCGTCGTCGTCGGTGTTGACCCGTTCGATGATCGCGAGCCGTTCCGGGGTGTCCTCCGGTTTGAGGTGGCCGACGAGGACGTAGAGGACCAGGGAGACCGCGAGCGGCACCGACACCTGGTACTGAAGCGGGACACCGCCGTCGACGTTCCAGTTGATCGGGTAGTTCACCAGCCAGAAGGCCAGCAGGCCCAGCGCCCAGCTGGTGAGCGCGGCCGTGGGGCCGGAGCGGCGGAACGGGCGCAGCAGGCCCAGCATCATCGGGATGGCGATGGGGCCCATCAGGCCCGCGACCCACTTGATGACGACCGTGATGATGTCCTTGAAGGCGGGGGAGTTGACCTGGGTGGCGACCGCCATCGACAGGCCGAGGAAGACGACGGTCGTCGTCCGGGCCGCGACCAGGCCCGATCGCTGCCCCCAGCTCCGCGCCCGCCGGGAGAGCGCCGGCGCCACGTCCCGGGTGAAGACGGCGGCGATGGCGTTGGCGTCGGAGGAGCACATGGCCATCGTGTGCGAGAAGAAGCCGACGATGACCAGGCCCAGCAGGCCGTGCGGGAGCAGCTGCTCGGTCATCAGGGCGTAGGAGTCGGAGCCGTCCGGCTTCCGCGCGTGCACCAGCAGCGGTGACACCCACATCGGGAAGAAGAGGACGACCGGCCAGACCAGCCACAGGAGCGCGGACAGCCGGGCCGAGCGCTCGGCCTGGCGGCCGCTGCCGGTCGCCATGTAGCGCTGGGCCTGGTTGAGCATGCCGCCGTTGTACTCGAAGAGCTTGATGAAGAGGAAGGCCAGGAGGAAGACCGTCCCGTACGGGCCGACCAGGGGCTTTCCGTGGCCGTGCAGGGCCGGCTCGTCCCAGGCGCCGAGGAGGCCGATGCCCTTGTCGTTCAGCTTCAGGAGCACCGCCACGAACATGGACAGTCCGGCGAGCAACTGGATGACGAATTGGCCGAGTTCGGTCAGCGCGTCCGCCCACAGGCCGCCGATCGTGCAGTAGACGGCGGTGATCGCGCCGGTGATGAGGATGCCCTGGTTGAGGCTCACCCCGGTGAAGACGGACAACAGGGTGGCGATGGCGGCCCACTTGGCGCCCACGTCGACGATCTTCAGCAGCATGCCGGACCAGGCGAGTGCCTGCTGGGTCGGCAGGTTGTAGCGGTTCTTCAGGTACTCCAGTGGCGAGGCCACGTGGAGCCGGGAGCGCAGGCGGTTGACGCGCGGCGCGAACAGCTTGGAGCCGATCGCGACGCCCAGCGCGATCGGGAAGGACCAGGTGACGAAGGAGGTGACGCCGTAGGTGTAGGCGATGCCCGCGTATCCGGTGAACATCACCGCGCTGTAGCCCGACATGTGGTGCGAGATGCCGGACAGCCACCAGGGCATCTTGCCGCCCGCGGTGAAGAAGTCGCTGACGTCGTCCACCCGTTTGTGCGACCAGACGCCGATCGCGACCATCACGCCGAAGTAGCCGATGAGCACGGCCCAGTCGAGACCGTTCATGTGCTCCCCTTCCAGGGTCCGCCTTGTGAACTCCGCTCAGCTGGTTGGCACTTCGCCTGAGTGGGGTAGGGGCGAGGCAGGCCGCGAAGTGCCCGCTCATCCTGGGTTCGCTCGCGTGAGCACGACAAGCGAGCGGAAGGTCAAGAGCGGGCAAAAATGTTCGATGTGCTGACCTTTGTTCATCTACATGAACCGTGACAGGCCGAAAAAGAGCCCCCTCGGCAAGGACGGCGGGCTCGTCGAGAGGGCTCAGGGTGGTGCTGGGTGGTGGTGCTCGGCGTCGCCGAGTGGTGCGGTGATGCCTGGTGGTGCTCGGTGTTCCCCGGCGGGGCGGTGGTGCCGGTCGCCGTATCGTGGTGCGGCGGCGCCTGCGCCGGTAGCCGATCGGGACGCGGGAGGATCGGTGAGACCCTCCCTCTCACGCCTTGATCGAGCGCACGAACGAGTTCCACGTGTCGGTCGGGAAGTCAAGCACCGGCCCCTCGGGGACCTTGGAGTCCCGGACCGCCATGGCCGCGACCACCGGTGACTTGACCTCGACGCACGCGCCGTTGCCAGTGGAGTACGAGGACTTGGTCCACGTCTCCGTGGCGCCCTGACGAATTGCCATTTCTGCTCCGGATTGCGAGTGGAGTGGTTGAGTTGCTGTCACCGCACGACGCGTCGGGAACCCACAGCGCGGTTCACGCCAACGTTCTTGCTCGATGGCGTGATCGACGCTACTCGCCACTCTCGGCCTCAGAAGAAGCCGTTCACTCGACCGGATGGACTTTTTCCCCAGGTCTTCTGTAAGAGCTTGGTGAGGGTGTAATTTTCCGCCCTCTCAGCGTGCGTTCTCCTTCGCGATGTCCGCGATGAACTGCCGCGACTGCTCCACGTTCAGGGCCTGCGCCCGCAGGTGCTCGTACATCACGCTGTACTTCTGCACGTCATTGGCCTTCTCCAGGTACAGGTCGCTGGTGACGCCCTCGATGTAGACGACGCTGGAGTCCGCCGCGTCGGGGAACTCCAGGATGGCGTACTGGCCGTTCAGGCCGGGGTGGGCGCCCATGTCGAAGGGGATCACCTGCACGGTCACGTGCGGCAGTTGGGACTGCTCCACCAGGTGCTCCAACTGGTCCCGCATCAGGTTGCGGTCTCCGACGGTGCGGCGCAGCGCGGCCTCGTCGAGGACGGTCCACAGGCGCAACGGGTTCTCCGCGGCGGAGATTCGTTCCTGCCGCCGCATCCGGACCTGGACGCGCTTGTCGATGTCGGCGGGCGCGGTCTCCGGCAGCGCGCCGGCGATCAGCGCCTCCGCGTACTGGCGGGTCTGCAACAGGCCCGGTACGACCTGCGGGTCGTACACCCGCAGGCTGGCCGCGTCCGTCTCCAGGCCGATGTAGACGCTGTACGGGATGTCGCCGAAGGAGTGCCACCAGCCCTGCTGACGCGAGTCCTTGGCCATTTGCATCAGCGAGTCCACGATCCGGTGGTCCTCCACCTCGTAGACTCCGCACAGGTCGCGGACGTCACGCTGGCTGATGCTGCGCCGCCCGTTCTCCAGGCGGCTGATCTTCGACTGCGACACCAGCAGCCGCTCCGCCACCTCCTCGGCCGTCATGCCCTTGAGCTCCCGGAGCCTGCGCAGCTCCTGGCCCAGCCGGCGCCGCCTGACGGTGGGGTTGACATTGGACGCCACGGGACGTGCACCTCCGGCTGCGTTCCTCTACTTTGCGTATCTGCTGTTGAGCAGACTGCCACCAAGGTGCTTTCTACCGCTGGGAAACGCCGGATATGCGCCGCCTGCACGCCAGTTCGCGTTGAGGGCGACGGCCCGGGCGGGCGGCCGAGCGCCGGTGGAGGAACCGGTGACGAGACGGCCGAGCGGGGTGGCGAGACCGTGGGGTCTCGCCACCCCGCTCGACCAGCGGCTCCCGGAACCGGGTCTGGGGACGTGCGGTGCGGCGCTCGCGCTGTGCTGCTGTGCTGTTGTGCCGCGGGTGCTCCGGTGTGCGCGTGTCGCGCGCTCGGAGCGCGGTGCGGTGTCGGGTGTTCGGCCGGTGGTGTCGTGCACCTGGCCTGCGGTGCGGTGGTGCGCACCTGTCCTGCGGTGTCGCGCGCTTGTGCTGCGGTGCGGTCGTGCGCTCGCCCTGCGGCGCGCGTGCCGCGCTTCGTGCGTGTGCCGCCGGACCCCGTGGCGTGGTCTCAGTGGGCCACGACGCGTGCCATGGAGCCGTGGTGCGGCTGCATCGGAACACCGTGGGCTGGTTCCGGCGCGGGCCTGGCCGCGGCGGCCGGCCGGCCGGCCGGGGCCTGACCGCGGCGCGGCTGGGCCGCCACCCCGTTCTGCACGTCCATCACGGCGTGCGCCACGAGACCGCCCATGGGGTCGTGCCTGATCAGGTCGCGCAGCCGGGAGCGCGACGAGCGGCCCTCGTTGCCCGGGTACAGGTGCTTGCCGAGGCCGACGGCGTGCGCCAGCGCGGCGAGCGCCGCGGTCCGCGGGTCCGGCGGCACGCCGGTGCGGATCGCGGAGTCCAGCCGGGACCTGATCTCCCGGCTGATGGCGGTGTCCGTCGCCTGGTAACGCGTCGTCGGCAGCACCCCGCACATCTGGCCGGGCACGGCGGCGACCATGCCGCACCGTTCCAGGTGCGAGAGGTAGGTCTGGCGGAGCCCGAGACGGGGTCCGCCGATCCAGTGGACGGCCCGTACCGGAGCGCCGCGCCTTCGCAGCAACTCCAACGCGCAGTCCAGTGTCGGATCTCCTGTCGGCCGTGGCACCACCACGGCGATACGATCCCCGTCTGGGGCTATCCGTCCGGCCAGCGCCAGCTCCACTAGCTGCGCTCCGGCCAGACCCAGGTCGAGCGACTGCGGCTGCGCAGTGGTACCCGTGGCCGGGTCCAGTGCCAGCAGCAGAAGCTCCTCCGGAAGTGTTCTGCGGCTCCTGCCCATCCATGCCTCCCCGCGTGGATGAATGACAGGGTGACCCCTCTCACATTGGTCTGTCGAGGGTGCGTGACCACTTCGTAGTGGAACCAGTAGGTATGTCGTTCTCGTCTTCCGGTTCGGTTTGGACCGCAGACAGGACACTGGTACATGGTTCGGACAACGGTACGACCAAGTGGTACGGCCGGTTCGGCACGACCGGCGTCCGGGTGGCGGTTCACGGTTCGGTAGCCGCACGTGGGGTGTGTGGCACATGGAGGAGGCATCGGTGGCGGGCGAGTCCCCCGACAGGTCGAAGCAGCGCGAGTCGTCGGCAGAACCGACGTCGGGGAGCGCGGGTCCGGTTCCCGAGGTCAGGAGTGAGGCACGCGACGCCCGCGACCCGCGCCTCGCCCTGGCGGGGGACTCCGGTACGTCCGGGACGAGCGGGTCGTCCGACACGGCTGAACGGCGCGGCGGCGTGGATACGGCCACTCGGGTGTTTTCCGTACGGGACGTCAAGACGGACGCCGACGAGGACGCGACGGACGCCGACGCGACGGACGAGGAGGACGCGACCGACGAGGGCGCGACCGAGACGGATCCGGCCGCGGGCGCGGGAAAGAGCGGGAACGCCGCGAAGGACGGCGAGGGCGAGGGCGCCGACGAGGACGGGAAGCCCGGCGCGCCGGATGACGCACGCCTGCGCGCGGACGCCGAGGACTCCGAGGACGGCGACGAGGACCCGGCGGCTGCCGACGCCCCGGAGAAGGGCGCCGAGAACGCCGGGAAGTCGGACGGGGCGGCCGGGGAGTCCGGAAAGGCCGAGGCCGAAGCGGAGGACGCGGAAGCCGACGGCGGCGACGAGGACACGTCCGAGTCCGGTGCCGAGTCCGAGTCGGCGGCGGAGGACAAGCCCGGTGCCGAGTCCGAGTCGGCGGCGGAGGACAAGCCCGGTGCCGAGTCCGAGTCGGCGGCCGAGGACAAGCCCGACGCCGAGCCCGAGCCCGGAGCCGAGCGCGCGTCCGGCGTGGAGCCCGGGGCCAAGGCCAAGGCGCCGGTCGACCAGCCCACCGCGGTCTTCAAGGCGCCCAAGCCACCCGTCGACCAGCCCACCACCATGCTCAAGCTGGGCGGCGACAAGAAGGACGGGAAGAAGGGCGAGGAGAAGTCCGAGGAGAAGGGCGATCGGAAGCCCGGGCAGCGGGCGGAGCGGACGGGCGAGAAGAAGTCCGCCCCCGAGTCCGACGCCGAGCGCACCAGCAAGTTCGTCGCTCTCAAGCCCCTCGACGCCCCCGAGACCCGCAAGCCGCCGTCGAAGCCGGGCCGGGACTCGGACGCGGAGCCGGAGCAGGGTCCGGGCAAGCCGCGGACGCAGCCGACGCCCGCCTCCGGCAAGCCGCAGCCGCCGAAGGGCGGGCCGACCGGTCCCGCGACCGTCGTCACCCCGGCCGCCGCCGCTCCCGGCGCCGCGCAGGCCGGCCCCGAGCGCACCACCCAGCAGCCGCTGCCCCCCAAGCCCCCGCTGGACCTGCTGGCCGAGCTGACCAACACCCCGCCGCCGCCGGAGACCCCGCTGCGCACCACGGTGCGCCGGGTGAAGATCTGGACGCCGCTGGTCGTGCTCCTGCTGATCGTCTTCGCGATCGTGCAGGCCGTGCGCCCGCTGCCCGCGCCCGGCCTCACGCTCACGGCCAAGGACAGCTACACCTTCGCCGGTGACAAGGTGAACCTGCCCTGGCCGGACGAGGGCCAGGGCTGGATGGACGTCACCGGCGTCGGCACGATGGACCACTTCGGCAAGCAGACGCCGGCGGCCATCGGCTCCGTCGCCAAGACCATGACCTCGTACATCATCCTCAGGGACCACCCGCTGAAGCCCGGTCAGGAAGGGCCGAAGATCGAGGTGGACCCGCAGGCGGAGAAGGAGGGCGGCTACGACAAGACCGGGGACGAGTCCACGCTCAACACGGTCAAGGCCGGCGACTTCCTCACCGAGAAGCAGGCGCTGTCCGCCGTCATGATCCCCTCCGCGAACAACATCGCGCGGCTGCTGGCGCGCTGGGACGCGGGGTCGGAGGAGGCGTTCGTCAAGAAGATGAACGCCACCGCCAAGGAACTCGGGATGACCAACAGCACCTACACCGATCCCTCCGGTCTGACCAAGACCACCGTCTCCACGGCCGAGGACCAGGTGAAGCTCGGCAACGCTGTCGTGCGGATCCCGGCCATGGTCGCCATCACCGGCGCGGCCAGCTGGACCGACCCCAGCGGGCACAACTGGCCGAACTACAACTCGCTGCCCTACTGGGTCGGAGCGATCGGCATCAAGACCGGCACCACCACGGCGGCCGGCGGCAACCTGCTCTTCGCCGCCCGCAAGAAGGTCGGCGGCCAGACGGTCACCGTCGTCGGCGCGATCCTCGGCCAGCACAAGCCGTCGATCCTCGACACGGTCAACCAGGTCAGCAAGACCGCGCTGCTCGGCGCCGAGGAGGCGCTGACCTCCGCGAAGATCCTCAAGAAGGGCGACGTCGTCGGGTACGTCGACGACAAGCTCGGCGGCCGGACCACGGTCGTGGTCACCGAGGACGTCACCGCGGTCGGCTGGGCCGGTTCCAAGGTGAAGCTGTCCTTCGCCGCCACCACCGTGCCGCACTCGGCGAAGGCCGGCACCCGGGTGGGCACGCTCACCGTCGGCGACGGCGGCTCGGGCGGTGCGATCCGGGTCCCGGTCGCCCTGAAGACGGACCTAGCCGAGCCCGGATTCACGGACAAGCTGACCCGCATCGGCTGACCCGCCGGCCGTACGGCGAATCCCGCGCACCCCGTCAGGGAGCCCCACCCGGAGGTTCCCCGGCGGGGTGCGTGCTAGCGTCACGAAACGGGGCACGTCGCCGGTCGCGGGACGCGGCCGCGAACAGAGGACGGGACACGGGGAGTGCCTTCAGGTGGCCACTGCGGAGCCGACACGCGCCGACGACGCCGAGCCGGGCCCGGGAGCCGGGCCGCGAATAGCAACATCTCCGGACGGTACGGGGCATGATCGCCCGTGTCCGGGTGGCGGTGGGGCGGACGCCGGCGTCGGCACGAGTGCCGTCGGCATCGGCACGACAGGCGCCGCCGTCGGTGCCCGCGCCGGGAAGCGGTCGCGGGCCCGGGCCGCCGTCATGGCGCTCCGGGAGCGGATGCTGAGGCACCCGGTCCTTTCCGTCACCGCTCTGTCCGGTGTGCTGCACATCGTCTGGTTCTTCGCGTTCGCCAACAGCGGCGGCGACCTCGCGGCGCAGGACGCCTGGGCCGAGTTCGTCGGCCGGCACCCGGACTCGGCGTACAACCTCGCCTGGTACGGCGGGATGCACGCCGTCTCGTACAGCATGGTGTCGCCGTATCTGATGTCGGTCCTCGGCGTCCGTACGACGATGATGATCGCGGGCACGGTGACCGCGGGTCTGCTGACCCTGGTCCTGATCCGCAGCCGCCCGGTGAAGAACCCCCTGTGGGCCGCGCTGGCCGGAGTCTTCGGGCTGCTGTGCAACGCGCTGTCGGGCCGGGTGACGTTCGGCCTGGGCATGGTGTTCGCGCTGGGCGCGGTCGCGGCCGTCTTCTGCTGGCCGCACCGCTGGCGCCGCAGACGCTGGGCGAAGGCGCTGGTCGCGGCCCCGCTGGCCGCGCTCGCCACCATGGCGTCCCCCGTGGCGGGCCTGTTCGTGGGCCTGGTCGCGGTCGCGATGTTCCTGCAGAAACGCCGCCCCGGCGCATGGGCGCTGGGCCTGGCGCCCGCCGCGGTGGTGGCCGTCTCGGCGCTGCTGTTCCCCTTCTCCGGCACCCAGCCGATGGGGTTCGGCTCGGCGTCCCTGCCCCTCCTCTACGCGATCCTCGCCGCCGTCCTCGTCCCCCGGGACTGGAAGACGGTCCGCATCACGTCCTGGGTCTACGCCCTGTCGGTCGTCGGGGTCTGGGTGATCAGCTCCCAGATCGGCTCCAACATCACCCGGCTGGCGATGCTGTTCGGCGGGGTGATCATGGTGGCGGCGCTGCCCTTCGCGGTGCCGCGCTCGCGCAAGTGGTACGCGATCGTGCTGGCCATGGTCGGTTTCGCCGGCTGGATCGGCTTCAAGTCGGTCGACGACGTCATCAACACGGCGCCCGCCGCCTCCTGGTCGCACGAGCTGGCGCCCCTGGTGCACCAGTTGCAGAAGGTCGACGCGGAGAAGGGCCGGGTCGAGGTGGTCCCGGCCCGGTCCCACCGCGAGGCCTCCGCGCTGGCGCCGTACGTCAACCTGGCCCGCGGCTGGAACCGCCAGGCCGACATGAAGCGCAACGCGCTCTTCTACGACGACACGCTCAACTCGGCGAACTACCACGAGTGGCTCCAGCGCTGGGCGGTGCACTACGTGGTGCTGCCCAAGGGCGAACCGGACGGCGACGGCGGCCAGCGCGAACGCGAGCTGGTGCGGCAGGGCCAGCCCTACCTGCGGCAGGTCTGGGGCGACGCCAACTGGCAGCTGTTCGCGGTGACCGACCCCAAGCCGCTCGCCGAGCCCAACGCGGTCGTCGACCGCGCCGAGCAGGTCGAGCTGACCATCGAGGTCCGCAAGCCGGGCCGCATCCTCATCCGCATCCCGTACTCGCCCTGGCTGAGCATCGTCGACGAACACGGCCAGCGGCTCAAGGCGCCCCAGGAGACCGAGGTCTCCAAGCACCGCACTCCGGGAACACCGAAGACGTTCGACAACGTCAACGGCTGCCTGGCGGAGACCGAGGAGGACGACAAGGGCGACAAGTGGACGACGCTGCTCGCGCCGCACGCGGGGACGTACCGGCTGGCGGCGCCGTACCAGCTGCCGCGGGGCACCCCGTGCCCCGACGAACTGAAGTGAGCGCCCGTCCGGCGCCGCGCCCGGGACCAGCCCCGAGCCGCGGGCCGGACCGGTGCTGAACCGCCCTCCGGGCGGGCCCGCGGCGCGCTCCGGACACGTACGGCCCGAGCCGCCGGGCCGGAGCGCGACTCGGGCCGGGTCCGCCGGGTCGGCGCCGGTCCGGCGGACCGGGCACCGCCCGTCCGGTGCCGGTCAGGCGAGCTGTGCCTCGACGGCCGCGACCAGTTCGGCGGAGTCCGGCGTGGTCTGCGGGGAGAACCGGGCGACGACCCGGCCGTCCCGTCCGATCAGGAACTTCTCGAAGTTCCAGCGGATGTCCCCGCTGTGCCCCTCGGCGTCGGCGAAGCCGGTCAGGCGGGCGTACAGCTCGTGCCGTCCCGCGCCGTTGACCTCGATCTTCTCGGTCATCGGGAAGGTGACGCCGTACGTCGCCGAGCAGAACTCGGCGATCTCCTCCGCGCTGCCCGGCTCCTGCCCCATGAACTGGTTGCAGGGAACGCCGAGCACGGTGAAGCCCTGCCCGGCGTAACGCTCGTGCAGTTGTTCGAGGCCGGCGTACTGCGGGGTGAGCCCGCACTTGGACGCCACGTTCACGATGAGTACCGCCTGCCCCGCGTACTGCTTCAGGTCCGCGGAACCGCCCTGGAGGGCGCCGATCTCCACGTCGAGGGGAGCGGCGCCGTTGCTGTCTGCAGTGGTCATGAGCGGATGCTAGACCTCCGGCGAAGGCGCCGCCGCATCGACGAGGACCTGCCCCGGGCCCGTCCGTGAGTACAGCACCGACCGCCCGGCCCGCCGCCGTTCCACCAGCCCGGCGTCGAGCAGCACCCGCAGATGCCGACCCACGGAACCCAGTCCCAGCCCGGTCACGGCGGTGAGCTGGGTGGTGCTGAGCGGCGTGTCCAGCAGGACCAGGATCCGGGCCCGCCCCGGGCCCAGCAGCGCGCCGAGGGCGGCGGGGACGGCGGCGCGCCGGGCGCCGGTGTCGGCGAGGGCGCCCGCGCAGGGGTAGACGACGGCGTACCGGCGCTCGTCCCACGACACCCAGCCGGTCTGCGGGGTGACCGGCACGAAGACGAGCTGGGCGCCGGAGATCTCGCGCGGCGGATACGCGTGCGCGTTGACCTGGAGCCGGTTGTCGCCGAGCCACCGGGTCCCCGGCCGCAGCGCGTCCACCACGGCGGCCCAGCCGCCCCGGCTCACCTGCGCGGTCCGCGCGACGACGTCCGCCTCCAGGACGCGCCGTCGCCGGTCCCAGTAGGGGCGTACGGCGTCGGCCCAGACGTACTCCATCAGCCGTGCCGCCCGTTCGGGCAGGTCGTCGCGGTCGAGCGCGGCGGGCACCGGTCCTTCGAGGGAGAGCCGCAGATGCGCCCGGGTCTCGACCGGGTCGGCCGCGCGGACCCGCGCCACCCCTTCCGCGAAGCTCTCCTCGTCGCGCGGTGTGGGGGTGAGGAAGTCGGCGATCCAGTTCCGGCCGAGGCCGGCCCGCACGAGCAGCGCGGTGACGGGGTCGTCGGCCAGTCGCCGCCGGTAGGCGGGCAGGTGGGCGCGGAGCCAGGCCTGCTCACCGGGGTGCCCGCCGGCGCCCGCGTGCAGCAGTTTCAGGCTGGCGAAGGTCTCGGCGAGCGGCGAGAGCACGAACCGGCTCCCGGCGAGCGTGTCGGCGTTGACCTGCCACCAGCCCACGGTTCCCCCGAAGTCCCGACGCCGCCCACGATGTCCGGCCCGCACCACGCCCGCCGCGACCACGGCGTCCCGCCCGCACCACGCCGTGCCGGCCGGACGTCCGAACCCGCGACGCCCCACCGCCCCACGGCGCCCGCGATGTTTCGCGTCCGCGCGAAACAATAACGGCCGCCGGCGTGCCCGTCCGAGACTCCGGCGCATGCGCAGTTACCAGGATCTGCTCCGCGTGCCGGAGTTCACCCCGCTCTTCCTGTCCGCCGCCGCCCAGACCGCCGCCCAGACGATGAGCGGTCTCGCGCTCGGCACGCTGGTCTACCGGGCGACCGGCTCACCGTTGCTGTCCGCGGTGAGCATGTTCGGCTTCTCGCTCGCCCAGGTGCTGGGCGCGACCCTGTTCCTCTCGGGCGCCGACCGGCTGCCGCCGCGCAGCGCGCTGGCGGGCATCTCGCTGGTCTTCGCGGTGGGCACGGCGGTGCTCGCGCTGCCGGGGCTGCCACTCGGGGCGGTCTTCGCGGTCGTCCTCGTCCAGGGGCTGGTCGCCTCGCTGGGCGGGGGCGTCCGCTGGGGTCTGCTGAACGAGATCCTGGCGGCGGGTGGCAGGGACGGCTACCTGCTGGGGCGCTCGGTGTTCAACATGATGAGCGGGATCATGCAGATCACCGGGTACGCGGTGGGCGGCGCGCTGGTGGCGGCGCTGTCGCCCAGGGTCTCGCTGCTGCTGTCGGCGGCGTTGTACGCGGCGACTGCCGTGGTGGTCCGGCTGGGCCTGAGCAGGCGGCCGCCGCGCTCCTCGGGCCGCCCGTCGGTCGCCGCGACCTGGCGTACCAACGCGCGTCTGTGGTCCGACCGTCCGCGTCGGCTGACCTACCTGGGCCTGTGGCTGCCCAACGGCCTGGTGGTCGGCTGCGAGTCGCTGTACGTGCCGTACGCCCCCGGCGCGGCCGGCACGCTGTTCGCCTGCGCGGCCCTGGGCATGCTGGCCGGCGACCTGACGGTGGGCCGTCTGCTGCCGCCCGCCGTACGCCGCCGGGCGGCCAGGCCGCTGCTGTGGCTGCTGGCCGCGCCGTACCTCCTGTTCGTCCTGCGCCCGTCCGTGCCGGTGGCCGCCTGCCTGGTGGCACTGGCCTCCGTCGGGTTCGGCGCGAGCCTGGTCCAGCAGGAGCGTCTGATGTCCCTGACCCCCGACGAGCTGAGCGGTCACGCGTTGGGGCTGCACTCGGCCGGGATGCTCACGATGCAGGGCGTGAGCGCGTCGCTGGCGGGCTCCGTCGCCCAGGCGACCTCGCCGGCCGTGGCGATGACGGTGATGGCGGCGGCGTCGGCCGGGGTGACGCTGGCGCTGGCCGGGGCGGAGCGCCGGGTGAAGCAGGAGCAGCAGGAGCTGGAGTCGGGACCGGGGGTGGGGCCGGAGACGGAGCCGGGGGCGGCGCGGACGGCGACGTCGTAGGACGGGAGGTTCACCCGTTCGGCCGTTCCCCGCTGGTGGCGCGGTCTCCGGGCGAACACGGTGGACGCACCCGACCGCAGGAAGGACGACGCCATGACGCAGCAGTCGGCATCGCCGGGAAGCCGTCCCCAGAGCACCGTCGGCGACCAGGACAGGACAAGCCCCTGGGCGGCGGGCGGAACCGTGTTCGCCGGAGTGGTGCTGCTGGTGGACGGCCTGCTGAACATCCTCAAGGGCATCACGGCCATCGCGTCCAACAGCATCTACGCGCGCATCGGCAGCTACGTCTTCCGCTTCAATCTGACCGGTTGGGGCTGGGTCCTGGTGGCCCTGGGCGCGATCGCCGTCATCACCGGGCTCGGCCTCCTCACGGACGCCCTGTGGGCCCGGGTGCTCGGCGTCTTCATGGCCTCCCTCAGTCTGGTCGCCAACTTCCTCTGGCTGCCCTACCTGCCCTTGTGGGCCCTCATCTCCATCGGCCTGGACGCCTGGGTGATCTGGGCGCTCACCGCCCACCGCTCACCGCGGTCGGCCGTGCTGTGACGGGGGAGCCGCCGCCCGGGGACACGGGCCCGCCGGCGTACCCGGGCTCGCGGCCCTCCGGTCACGCGCCGGAAGCGGGCCGGGCGTCTGTCGGCGCCGGCCGGTTCACGCGCCGGGGGCGCGGAAGGCGACCCGCCGGCGGGCGGCCTCGTCGATCTCGTCGAGGGTGAGCAGGGGAGTGGCCCGGGTGCGCAGGGCGCCGCTGGCCTTGACGGTGAGGCTGACGGCGGCCATGGAGGCCGCGTCGGGGAAGTCGACGACGAGCACGATGTCGTCCTCGCCGAAGGCGAAGTACATGGCCTCGACCGTCCCGCCGAGGTCGCCCACGACCCGTTCGACGGCGGCGCGGCGGCCACTCGCTCCCTCCTGGAGCAGCCCCTTCGTGCCCTCGGGCGTGTAGGAGGCCTGGATGAGGAACTTCGGCATGGGGACGCTCCCTGCCCGTCGCTGGTCCGGTACGCGGGTAAGACCTTCCCCCCGCCGGGTGGGCCACCACTCGCCGGACCGCCTGATTCACCCGTTGGACGCGTGCGGCCTCAGGAGAGGGCCGCGTCGTCCACCGTCTCCCGTGTCTCCAGGACGGTGTCGACCCCGGTGATCTCCAGGAGCTGCCGGAGCTGTTGCGGCGGCGCGGCCACCCGCAGGGTGACCGATCGGTGGACGAGGATCAGCAGGTTCAGCAGCGCCGAGTCCGCGAAGGCGACGCCGGAGGCGTCCAGTACCACTTTCGGGTGTTTCCTGGCAGCGGTCTCCAGCGCGTCCGCCAGAGGTGTGATCGAGTGCAGGTCGTAGGAGCCGTGCGCGACGACGACCCAGGCGCCGCGCCATTCGTACTGGATCACCGCACCTCCGCCCTGGGCCGGCCCATCGACCTGCTCCGGCAACTGTTCTGCGCCGACGTGACTCATGAGCCTCGGCATGACGGCCTTGTCCCAGGACACCTTCGGGACCCTCCTTCGGCTCTTCCTCGCGGGATCAGGTCAGCAATTACGTGAAAAGTATGTCATGTATCTGGGTTCAGGCAACGGGGTACCGTAAAATGACGCCCATGGTTGGAGTGCCCGAACCTCACACCGGATGGACGTTCATCACCAACCACGCGCGCGTGCTGGCCGCGATCGCCGACAACCCGAACGTCCGGATCCGGGACATCGCCGCCCACTGCCGTCTCACCGAGCGCGCGGTGCAGCGGATCATCTCCGATCTCGAGCAGGACGGTTACCTCTCCCACACCCGCGACGGGCGCACGAACACCTACCGCATCGAGCCGGACAGGGTCCTGCGCCACCCGGCGGAGGCCGGCCTCCCCGTGGCATCCCTGCTCTCCCTGCTCGTGCAGGACGAGACCGAACGCGCCAGGAAACCGGTCGCCCAGTAGCGGCGCCCGGTGAGCGCGAGGGCCGCCGGGCGACAGCGGCGAGACCTCGACCCGGTGTCCTCGGTAGCTGATGCCGGGCGTGGACGTCCGCCCCGGCGCCCGCGGTGACCCGTCCCGCTCGTTCGGGTGCGCACCCCGCGCGGGCTCCCGTCCGGTTGTCCAGGCTGGACCTCGCGATGTGTTGCCTCGTGGAGGTGGGAGAACATGCCGACGTACGTCGCCCTGCTGAGCTGGACCGATCAAGGGGTCCGGAACTACAAGGACACCGTGGAGCGCGCCGAGACCTTCGGCTCAGCGGTGCAGAACCTCGGGGCCAGGCTCCTGAGCATCCACTGGACCGTCGGTCCCTACGACCTCGTGGCCGTCGTGGAGGCGCCCGACGAGGAGACCGCCACGGCGGCGCTCCTGCATCTGGACGGGGTCGGCAACGTCCGCTCCACGACCCTGCGGGCCTTCGACCGGGAGGAGATGGGACGCATCATCGCCAAGGCGACCGGCTGACGAGCGCCGGCAGGGCGGGCGCGGCATCCGGCGGGGGTCGCCCCGGCAGCCGGGCCGCCCGGCGACCCGGTGGCCCCCGCATCCGGCACGCCGGTGGCCGGCTGCCTCTTCGTCCCGGACCGTGTCCGCCGACCGGACGGCCATCACGGTCCAGGGCACCGGCCGCGCGGCCCGTTCGGCGGCCGCGCGGTGCGCGTCACGGGTGACGCGGGCCCATCCCGGTCATGCCGCCGCCGGTGAGGTCGAAAGCCAGCGAGGGGAGCCAGAAGACGGCGACCGCGAGCACCAGCGAGGTGACGCCGACGACCCGGGCGACGGGACGGCCCCGCGGCAGGCGCTTCTCCGCGGTGACGACGGCGGCCAGGCCCACCATGAGCCACAGGTTCATCGCACCGAACGCCGTGAGCAGCAGCATCAGGGACCAGCAGCATCCCAGGCAGAACGCGCCGTGATGCGCTCCGGCGCGCAGGTGGCGCGAGGGGCCGCGGTACGACGCGTAGCGCAGCAACAGGCCGACCGGTGAGCGGCACTTGGTGAGGCAGACGTCCTTGAGGGCGGTGAGCTGGTAGACACCGTTGACGGCGAAGACGGCGGAGGCCACCGCCGTCCCCGTCGTGGGACGCGCGCTCGCGACGTGCGTCGCGCCGACGGCCAGGGCGTACGCCGGGAGTCCGGCGGCGGCCCAGACCAGCACATAGCCGGTGGTGAACGCGATCAGGCGCGGTGTCCGGTGGGCGGGGGCCGTCCGCGCGTACAACGAGGCGACGGGCGCCGTGGCCGGCAGCATCATCGCGGCCATCATGATCGTCCACGTGCCCATGAAGGCGGCCGGATCCCCGGCCATGGTCCCGGACCCGGTGTCCCCCCGGCGCAGTGCCACCCACGCCCAGGCCGCGGCCGCCGTGAGCAGCACCGGTCCGGAGTGGCGCGCGCCGTGCCGGACCGTGATCGTCGTCCTGGTCACGCCGACCACGAGAAGGGCGCCGAGTGCGCGTTGCGGCCGGTGAAGTCCCATGAGCGGCCGTGCACGCCACTGCCGACGGCCCGCGTCGAACGGGCGATGGTCAGCGTGCTGTTCGCCGGGTGGAACATGCCGGTCAGCCCCATCACGGGACCGTCCTCGCCGAACTGCGGGGCCACCTGGTCCTCGATCTCGACGTCGATGGCGTCCGCCACCCGCACCGTGTGGCGGCGGCCGTCGTCGTGGAAGTCGATGGGAACGCGTTCGACGCCGAGGACTTCGCCGATGAGGGGGACGAGCGCCGCCATCGGTCCGCCCACCCGTCCGGAGAAGACCCTGCCCAGCGCGTCCGCCTGGCCGTCGTCGGCCGAGGCGTCGACGTACAGCGCGACCTGCCAGCCGCCGTCGGCCATCACGCGAGGCGCGTCGGCGAAGACGACGACGCTGCGGTCCGACACGTCCACGCCGTCGACCTCACCCCTTGCTACGTGGAACGCGAGAGTCACCTGGCAGCGCTCGTTGTCGGCGGGTGCGGTCATACCGGAGGTGGTGCACGGACACACGGTGTCGCAGTTGCAGCTCTCAAGATATGTACCGTTCACATACCAAGTCATCGCGGTACTCCTGTCCGGGTCACAGGCCTGCCGGCGATGCGACGTGGCGCCCGGCCAAGGGGGCGACAGGCTCGATGCGCACGCCGGTTGTGTGCGGCGCCTCGGCCTCATGGAGGAGAACAGGGCCGTGGACGCGTTGCCGCGCGCCCGCCCGGCCACAAGGTCGGCGCCAGGAGAGCGCCTCGGCCCGAGCGGCCGCCCGAGTACTTCCCAGGCTAGTCCCGTGCCCGCACCCGCACATCACACCAGTCCCGCCCGTCCCGCCCGTCCGTCCCGCCTGCCCGGCTTCCGGCTCCGGCTTCCGGCGGCACGAGGTCCCGGACGTACGCGCGGCCCCTGGTCCGGGAATGCCGGCATCCATGCTCCCGAGGGCGGAGGCCGGTGCCCGGGACGGCGCGGGACCCGTGCAACCAAGCGCGCCCTCCGTGGGTCTTGGAGCCGAACCGATCTGCTGATCGCAAGACTGGATCGAGCCCAAGTGAAGGACCGAATGAGACCAGCAAGAAGCACCGTGGTGGCCACCGCCGTGGTGATGGCGGCGGTGGGCGGCCTGCTCACGGCCTCCGCCTCCGCCTCTGCCGTGACGAGTTGCACCTCCCCTGTCCTCAAGCGGCAGTTCTTCGGCAACACCGCCTTCTCGGGCACGCCCAGGAAGACGGACTGCGACAGCGCCGTCAACGAGTCCTGGTCGGGGGCGCCGGCCAAGGGGCTGCCCAAGGACGACTTCGGTGTGCGCTGGACCGTCACCCGTGACTTCGGCTCCGGGGGGCCCTTCGCCTTCGCCGCGGAAGCCGGCGGCGGCATCCGCGTCTACCTCGACGGCGCCCGCAGGATCAGCCTCTGGAAGAAGGACTCCAAGGCGAGCAAGCAGACCGTCAACCTCACCGTTCCCAAGGGCAAGCACACCCTGCGGATCGACTTCGTGAACTGGACCGGCCCGGCGAGCGTCAAGTTCGCCTACACACCGCGCACCACGGCCGGCGTCGACAAGGTCAAGCCCCTGGCCCCCACCAGCCCCGTCGTCACGTACGACAAGGCAACGGGCAAGGCGAAGACCGCCTGGGCCAGGAACAAGGAGATGGATCTCGCCGGCTACCGCCTCTACCGGCGGCCCAAGGGCGGCTCCTTCCCCGCCAAGCCGCTCGCCACCACGGCGTCCACCTCGTACACCGACGCCCCGCCCGCCACCGGCGGCACGTACTACTACCAGGTCCGCGCCTACGACAAGGCGGGCAACGAGTCGCCGGGCACCGCCGACAAGAGCGTCGCCACCGTGGACAGGACGCCTCCGAGCGCACCGGCATCGGTCAGCGCCACGGTGGTCGCGGGGACCGTCGCAGTCGGCTGGAAGCCGGTGACCGACGCGCAGGGCTACCGTGTGCTGCGGTCGAGCACGGCCGACGGCAGCTACACCGCCGTGTCCGGCTGGCTGGGCGACACCTCGTACCGGGACGTCACCGCCGACCTCAAGCAGCAGTGGTACTACAAGATCACCGCGCGGGACGCGGCGGGCAACGTGTCGAAGCCGTCGGCCGCGGGCACCACGGGCGAGCCCGACACCACCGCGCCCGCCCCGGTCACGGGCTTGACGGGGATGGGCACCACCGCGGGCAACGGCATCACCTGGGAGGCGTCCGGCTCGGCCGACACCGACCACTACGAGGTGTTCGCGGCACCTGTGGGAGAGCAGGACGACGACGGCCCGGCCATCGTCCACGGCACGTCCTTCCACGACCCGAACGCCCCGGTCGAGCACCAGTCGGTCTACCGCGTGCAGGCGGTGGACACCTACGGCAACGTCTCCGCGGCCGTGAGCCTGCTCGTCTCCCGGCCCGCTCCGGCCGAGGTGCTGGTTCCCGCGACCACCGGGGGCGAGCCCCGCGACGACGTCAACGTCGTGCACTTCGAGCCGCCGGCGGGCAGCGGTGAGACCGATGTCAACGGCTACCGCCTCTACCAGCGTGGGGACACCACGAGCGTCTGGACCGCCGTCCACCTGGTCCCGCCGGGAGCCAGGGGCGCCGTCGACCAGACCGCGAAGACCGGACGCTCCTACTACTACGTGGTGGCGCTGGACCGGCAGGGCCGTGAAGGGGCGCCCTCCGAGGTGGTCGCGGTCGACCGCGAGACTCCGGTCCACTCGACCCCGCCGAACCCGCCGCAGCTCACCGTGGTCAGGGAGGGCAGCCCCCGCACCGGCGACTTCGTCGTGAACGTGAAGCCGGCCGCGGCCGACAAGGACCGCGGGATCAGCGGCTACAAGTGGGAGTTCACCGGCGCCTGCGGCAACTCCGGCTGGCAGGCGATCAAGGGCGAGACCGGCACCCTCTCCTGGCGACCGCCCTACAACGGCCCCTGCCAACTCCAGGTCTACGCACTCGACCACTACGGCAGCGGCTCCAACACGACCGCAACCGTGCTGGACTTCATGATCCGCTGACCTCCGACCGTGCCCGCACCACCCCACCCGCCCTGAACGAGCCGTCCCACGGGGCCTCGACTCGGGCGGTTCGGAACTTCCACGGGCGCTTCAGGGGGTGCGCGGGTCCGCCGCCATGAGGGGGTGCGCCGTCGTCGCAGCGACTGTGCCGACGGCGCGCCCCTCACCTCGGGCCCGGAACAGGAGGCGGGAGTCAGGAGGTGTGGGGCACTACGGTCACCGCCCGGTAGGTGAAGCCGTCCTGCTTGGAGCGGGGTTTCTCCCACTGGAGATCCACCAGGTCTCCCGGCGCGAGCGAGTGGAAGCCCCTCTTCCGGATCTCGGAGTAGTGGGCCCAACAACCGCCCGGTGTCTCGGGGGAGTCGAGTACTCCCCACCCCTCCTCGTCGTGCCACTCACGGACAGTCGCGATCACCATGCGGCGAGTCTACGAGTGCCGACCGCGCCGACCGTGCCCACGTATCGGGGACCTCGGGCCGATGGTCCGCGGGCGTCCGCCTCCGCCCGCCGTCGTACGTCGTGGTCGGCACGAAAGTAGCGTCGCAGCGCCTCGCCGGTGGGCCTCGGCATCGCCGCCCCGGCGGCCCGTCACGGGTCGGTGGTCCACTCGGTGGTCCACGGCGATGCCGACCACGACCCACGGCTACGAGCGCAGGGCGTCGACCGGTTCCATGCGGGAGGCCCGCAGCGACGGGTAGAGGCCGGCCAGGAGTCCCACCAGGGCTCCGGCGACCGGGGCCCCGAGGGCGAGGCGGACGTCCAGGACCGGTGTCCACTCCTGGACGGCGGAGACGATCACCACGACGACCACGCCCAGGGCGGCGCCGACGACACCGCCGAGAAGCCCGATCGTCGTCGACTCCAGCAGGAACTGGGCGGCGACCTGACGCCGCGAGGCCCCGAGGGCTCGGCGCAGCCCGATCTCCCCGATCCGCTCGATGACCGTCACCAGCGTCACATTGGCGATACCGATGGCGCCGACCACCAGGGAGACCAGCCCGAGGATCAGGAACAGGCCGTTGACGTCGCCCTGCACCCCCTCGCGGGCCCTGGCCGGATCGTCCGGCGCCGTCACGGTCAGGGACGCCTCGGCTCCGGGGGCCAGCGCGATCGGCGCCTGGCGGGCTACCTGGCCGGCCGCGCCGAGCGAGGTGTTGATCAGCACCCGGGTCACGGTCCCCAGCCCCACCCGGTCCGCGGCCGTCGTGGGCGGCAGCATCATCGCGGTGGCGAGTTGCTGTTCCCGCTCCACTCCACCGAGTATCCCGATCACCGTGTACGCCTGGCCCTTCAGGAAGACCGCGGGGGCGTCCTGGACCGAGCCGATGCCGAGGAGCCGCGCCGCCTGGTCGCCGAGGACCGCCACCCGGTCGTGCCGGGCGATGTCCCCGTCGTCGAAGAAGCGCCCGGCGGTCATCTCGCCCCGTACCGCGGCCGGCAGCGTGGGGGACGCGGCGACGACCGCCATGGTCTGGCCGCTGACCTCGCCGGGAGCGACCACGTCGTTTGCGCGCACCTGGACGCTCGCGGTCTTCTGGGAGTCGGCGATCGCGGCCACCGACTCGACCCCGGCCAGCCGGCGCACCGCCTCGACCCCCGACCAGTCCACGAGCGGCCCGGAGCCGGCCGAGGCCACGGAGGGCACTCCTACCGTGACCGAGGTGGCGGTCAGGGCGTCGAACCGGCCCACGATCCGGTTGCCCGCCGTGGCCGAGATCCCGATGGTGATGACCAGGGTGGCGATGCCCAGAACGGTGCCCAGCGTGGTCAGGGCGGAGCGCATCGGGCGGGCGAGCACCCCCGCCAGCGCCTCGGACCACAGGTCCCTGACGTCCATCCAGGGACGCTCGACGGTCCCCCTGGTCTGTGCTGTCCCCGCGGCCCGTGCTGTCCCCGCGGCCCGTGCTGTCCCCCCGGCCCGTGCTGTCCCCCCGGCCCGTGCCGCGCCCGCGGAAGCCGCGGCCTGCCGGAGGCGTGTCCGGGACCTCATCGGCCCTCCTCGGTGAGTCGTCCGTCGCTGATCCTCACCCGCCGGTGCGCCCGCCCGCTGACCGCCTCCTCGTGAGTGATCACCACCAGGGTCATGCCCTGCTCGCCGAGCCGGTCGAAGAGGTCCAGCACCACCTCGGTGTTCTCGCTGTCGAGGTTGCCGGTGGGCTCGTCGCAGAGCAGCAGCGCGGGCTCGCTCATCAGCGCCCGGGCGATCGCCACCCGCTGTCTCTCACCGCCGGAGAGCCGGTCCGGCCGGAATCCGGCCCGGTGTGCCAGACCCACCCGTCGCAGTGCCTGCTCGGCCCTGGTGCGGCGGCCGGCCCGGCCGCGCCCGGGGCGCGGCCGGCGGTAGGTCTCGGCCAGCATGACGTTCTCCTCCACGGTCCGGTACGGCAACAGGTGGAAGGACTGGAAGACGAACCCGATCCGGCTGCCGCGCAACGAGGTGCGCTCGGGGTCGCCGAGCGCGTTGGTCTCCACCCCGTCGAGCCAGTAGGCGCCCGAGGTGGGGCGGTCCAGCAGCCCCAGGGTGTTGAGCAGCGTCGACTTCCCGGAACCGGACGGGCCGACGATCGACAGGTGCTCGCCGCGCCGGACGGTCAGGTTCACGTCGCGCAAGGCGTGCACCGGCGGTTCGGAGTCGAAGGTCCGGTCCACGGCGATCAGCCGGATGACCGTGTCCGCGTCGGGCACGACGGAGAGCGGCGGTGCGGTCGTCGGCGGTGGTCCGGCCGGCGGCGGACCGGCGGTCGTCGGCGGACCGTTCATCGCCCGACCACCACCTGGTCGCCGGGGGCCAGGGCGGCACCGGCCGACGGGGTGACCTCCACCTGGCCGTCCGCGGAGAGCCCGGCCTCGACGGGAACGTCCACCACCTTGCCGCCGCGCACCACCCGCACCCGGGACTTCCCGTCGGCGGACGTGTGCAGCGCGGCGACGGGGACCGTCAGCACCTTGCCCTCCGACGAGCCCACCTCGATGGTGACCTTCGCGGATTCGGCGGTGTTCTTGTCCAGCTTCCCCGCCGGCACGGAGATCTGCACCGGTACCGGAGCCGAGGCGCCGTCGCTCCCGCCGCTCGAGGTCCCCTGCTGCTTGTCGGCGCCGGCCGGGTCGTCCTTCGGCACATCGCCGCCGAGTGCCACCACTTCGCCGTCCACCTTGGTGCCGTCGGTGGCCTCCACCCGCGCCCGCATGCCCTTGTGGAGCAACTTGGCGTCGTATGCCGGGACCACGGCCCGCACCACGACCTTGGAGCCGGTCACCGTGGCGACCGGTCCGGCGGGCGTGTCCCCCGTCTTCACGGACACCTTGTCCAGCCGGGCCGGCAGTTCCGGCAGGAAGACCACCTCACCGGCGGGGACCTTGGTTCCGTATCCGGCCTGGAAGGCGGAGAGCGCGGCGTTGGCCGCGTCCAACTGCTGCCGCGCCGACTTGAGTTGCAGCTCGGTGGCGTCCCTGCCGCTGGCCGAGCCGCCCTTGGGCCCGCTGCCGGACCCCTCGTACCTCTTGGACCCCTCGGAGTCACCGGTTCCCCCGGAGCCGCCGCCCGGGTCCCGTGCCGCGAGGAGTGCCTGCTGCGCGGTGGTCACCGCCGCTTCGAGCGTCCCCAACCGCTGTTTGTCGGCGATGGTGGGTTCCATGGGCTGGTAGCCCTTGTTCCTGTACCAGCGGCTCACCGCCGCGGCGTCCGACTGCCCGTACGTCCCGTTCGCCGAGCCGGGGTCGAAGCCCAGCCTGGTCAGCGCCCGCTGGAGCTGCTGGACATCGTCCCCGGAGGCGCCGGGTCCCAGCGTCCGGTACATCGGCACGGTGCCCCGCAGCACCAGGACCGGCCGCCCGCTCACCTGCATCAGAACATCGCCCTCCTTCACCTCCGACCCGGCTGCCGGCGCCTTGGTGACCCGCTGGGCGACGCTGTCGCCGGCTCCCGCGTCACCGGACCCGGAGTCCGGAGATCCGACGGGCCCGGCCAGGGCCACGCTCTGCGACGACGCGAACTCCACCGAGCCCTGGGCCACCACGCTCGCGGTCAGCGAGCGCCGCTCGACCGCGACGGTGACGGGACCGGCTTTCGGCGGCCGGTGCGCGGCGGCGGCGTCCGCGGGCGACTGCATCCGCGAACCGGCGAACCATCCGCCCGCTCCGACCAGCGCCACCGCGGTGACGACGACCGTGAGCTGTCCGGGACGGGTGCCGATCAGCTCGCGGAACCGTCCGGGACGGGTGCCGGCCGGTTCGGTGCGCTGCCTCACCCGGCACCGCCACCGCTGGCCGGGGCCTTCAGGAACTTCGGGAAGTAGGCGGCCCGGAACTCCTTGCCGCACTCCAGGTCCCGCATCGCCAGCTCGATGTCCTTGGTGAGCAGGGGAAGAGCCTCCTCCTTACTCAGGGACTTGCGGGTGTTCCCGTCCTCGTCGGCGACGGGGATACCGCCGGCGCCGGCCGGAGCGGACCCGAGCGCCTGGAGCTTCACCATCTCCCCGATGCCGGTCGGCTGCGTGGTCGTGACGGAGATGCCGTCCCTCTTCAGGCACGAGGCGTACGACTGCGCCAGCGCGACCAGCTCCGGATCACCGTTGAGCGCCTGCGCGTTGGCCCGGTTCCTGTTCGCGGCCGCGTCGCTCCGCTCCTGGGCCGACGTGGAACCGTAGACCTTCCTGTCGGCCTCACCCTGACAACCGGTCCAGTTCTTCTCGCCGCTCTTCGGGTCGGGGGGAGCGCCCAACGCCTTGTCGTACGCGGTTTTCTGCTCGGGGGTGAGCGTGTCCTCGTAGTCCGCGTTGGGCGTCCTGTCCGAGTCCTGCTGGGCGGCCGTACGGCCCGAGGCGCCGGGGTCGTTGGGGTAGACGATGCCGGCGTAGGTGCCGAAGCCGTACTTCTGCCGGTACTTCTTCGTCAGCGCGTAGTCCGCCCCGTCGGTGGCCCAGGAAGCGGCGGGGTCCTCGGGAGCCACGGGGGTGTAGGCGAATCCCTGCTTCTTCATGCAGGCCGCGATCGCGTTCTCCAGGAGGTACTGCTTCTTGAGATCGGCGTTCGCGTCGGCGGGAACGCCGAGTTGCCCCGGCGACCCGGCCACGGTCTTCCCACCGTCCGACGAGTGGGATTCCACGCCGGTGCCGGCGCCGTTGCCACAAGCCGCCAGCAGCGGCAGCAGGCTCACCATCGCAGCCGTGGCCAGTGTCCGGGCGGTCCGGGATCGATTCATTCGCTTCTGCTTCCATCCGGTCGGGGGGAGGGGTGTTCTGCCTGCGAGCGCGGGAGAACGCGGAGTTCACAGTGGTGCCGGCAGTTCATGGCCGTGAGTTCGGTACATGACCGAGCCGTAACGGTCGTCCGCCGTGACGAGCGGCCCGGTGACCGGAGCTGGTCATACGGGCGGACTGGGGATCGGTGTCGGTCATACGGGCGGACTGGGGATCGGTGTCGGTCATACGGGCGGCCCGGTGACCAGGACACCGTTCTCGTCGTAGGGCCAGGCGTTGGCGACGCATCCGTGCAGGCCCTTGATCTGCTGCATCATCACGGGGGCCAGTCGTCCGGCGCCCGCGCAGGTCACGTGCGAGTGCCCGAGGAAGTGCCCCATCTCGTGGTTGATGATCAGTGCCCGGTAGTCGTGGATCGGCCCGTCGAAGGTGGGTGAGCCCTCGACCCAGCGCTTGAGGTTCACCACCACCCCGCCGGGGACCTCGCAGTTGTACTCGCCCCCGGTGTCCTGCCGGATGCCCGCCCAGCACAGGGAGTCCGCCGTCCCCGGCGTCGCGATCTTCACGGTGAGGTCGTGCGGTGCCCCCGCGCTCACGAGCTGGAACGCGTTGGCCGGGTCGTGGGCCCACCCCCGCGGGGCGGCGAGTATCCGGGCGATCTCGTTAGCCGCCTGGGACGGCGAGATGTCGAGGCCGGTCTCGACCTCCACGACATAGCGCAGCGGGTGGGGCCCCCTGCCCACCGTCGCCCCGCCGGCCCGCGCGGTGACGAACGTCCCGCTGCCCGTCGAGGGGACGTCGGCCTTGGTCCGGCTTTGGGTCGGGGAGGGGGGCGGTGGCGTGCGTGTGGGAGCAGGGGCGGCGGCGGGGGGCGACGTGGGTGGGGGAGTAGGGGCGGCGGTGGGGGTGACGTGCGTGCTCCGCGGACGCGGCGCACCGCTCGACGCGTCGCTCCGCCCGCCCGTCAGGAGGTATGCCACCGAGCCGAGCAGGCCGACGGCCGCCAGCAGGCCGATCAGCAGGCTCCGGCCCCGGCGGCGCGGCCGCCTCCGGCGGCGGGAGGACCGACGCCTACGGCCGTCGCGGTGAACGGCCGCGATGCTGTTGGTGGGGGGCGCGGATTGCCGCTGTCGTGCCGAATTCATGGCAGCTCAACGTGGCTATTCCAAATGATCGCCACGAGCCGGTTCCATCACGAAAAGGTAACGAAGGGGCGCGCCCCTCGGCCCGTTGTGATCGTTGTGTAACGGCGGTCGGAGAGGGGTCTCTCCCAGGACGGCCACGTCATCCGGGCTGCTTACACTGCCGGGATGTCACGGGTCCTGATTGTCGAAGACGACCAAGATGTCCGCATGGCCATCCAGCTGGGTCTGCGGCATCAGAGTCACGAGGTCCTCGCCGTGGGAACGGGTGAAGAGGGGCTGGAACAGCTCCACCCCTTCCGGCCGGACGTCGTCGTACTCGATCTCATGCTGCCCGGCATCTCCGGCCTGGACGTGTGCCGCCGGATCAGGGAGCGCGACCTGGTGCCGGTCATCATGGTGACGGCCCGGGGCGACGACATCGACGTGGTCGTGGGACTGGAGGCCGGCGCGGACGACTACGTGGTCAAGCCCGTGCGGGCCCGGGTGCTCGACGCGCGGATACGTGCCGTACTGCGCAGACAGGACGCGTCGCTGCCGGACGGCACCCGCCCCCGGGCGGAGACGCACGGCGAGCTGGTCGTCGACCGCGCCGGGCTCGTGGTGACGCACCGGGGCGAACCCGTCGCCCTCGCCCCCTCCGAGCTTCGGCTGCTGCTGACCCTGTCGGCCTCGCCCGGCCAGGTGTTCAGCCGCCAGCAACTGCTGGAAGCGGTCTGGGAGCACAGCTACCACGGCGACATACGGCTCGTGGACGCCTGTGTGAAACGACTGCGCAGCAAGCTCGGCGAGGGCAGGAGCCCCCGCTACGTACAGACCGTGCGCGGATTCGGCTACCGCTTCGGCACCTCATGAGCGACCGGAAGTCCGCGCGGACGCGGAAGGCCGCCGGGACGCGGAAGGCCGCCGGGGCGCGGAAGGCCGCCGGGGCGCGGAAGGCCGCCGGGGCGCGGAGAATCGCCGGGGCGCGGAGAATCGCACCCGAGGCCTCCACGGCCGACGAGAATCCCGCAGGCATCACGGGTGCCGGCCCCCGGCGGTTCCTGCGGGCGGCCTTGGTGCGCATTCCGCTCCCCCTGCGCGGCCTGCGCCCCCGCCTGCTGACGGCCTTCGTCCTGGTGGCCATGGCCAGCGCCCTGGGGACCGGGGCCCTCGCCTTCCGCGAGGCGCGCACGGCGGTGCTCCAGCAGAGCCAGGACTCCGCCATCCGCCAGTTCCGCACGAGCGTCGACGCCGTCGCGCCGTACATCCCCCCTTCTCCGGACCGGACGGAGCTCCAGTCCGCGGTGAACCAGGTGCTGTACGCGAACCGGTCGTCGGGCTGGCGGGTCATGGCCGCGTACGGTGACCACCGTGCCTACGCGCCGAGCGCCGGTTTCGTCGAGCTGAGCCCCGAACTGCGCCGGGCCGTGCGGGACAGACGTGCCGCGGTGTTCCAGCGGGTGAACGTCGGCGGCCATTCCCATCTCGTCGTCGGCATGCCCGTCACATACACCTCCGGCGAGGGCACCGAGCCCAGGCTCTCCGGCCTCGTGATGTATCTGGACGTCCCGCAGAACACCGAGGAGGGGTACATCAAGGCCATGGTCAGCGGCATGGAGCGGGCCACCCTGGTGGCCCTGTGCCTCGCCGTCGTCCTGGCGCTGCTGGCCGCGAGCGGCGTACTGCGTCCCGTACGGGCGCTGCGCCGGGCGACGCGCCGGATGGCCGCGGGGCATCTCGACGTCCGGCTGAACGTCACCGGTTCCGACGAACTGGCCGACCTCTCCCAGTCCTTCAACGAAACCGCTGCCGAACTGGAGCGAACCATCAAGGAGCTGCACCGCCTGGAGGCCCAGGGACGCCGCTTCGTGGCGGACGTCTCCCACGAGCTGCGCACGCCGCTGGCGGCGATGTCGGCGGTCACCGACGTGCTGGACCTGGAGGAGAGGGAGGGGGAGACCGGTGAAGCGCTGCGGCTCATCAGCGAGGGGACGAGCCGGCTCAGCGCACTGGTGAACGACCTGATGGAGATCTCCCGCTTCGACGCGGGGGCGGCCGAACTCAACCGGGACGAGATCGACCTGGCCGAGTCCGTACGGCGTACCCTCGCCTCCCGGGGGTGGCTGGGGCAGGTGGAGACCCATCTGCCCGGGCCGGGTGTGCTCCGTGCGCGCGTCGATCCGCGCAGGCTCGACGTGGTGACGGCCAACCTGGTCGGCAACGCGCTGCGGCACGGAGAGCCGCCGGTGCGGCTGACCATGGGGGTGCGGGAGGAAGGGGCGGACATGGCATGGGCCGTCGTCGAGGTGACCGACAACGGACCGGGGATCGCCGAGGAGGCCCTGCCGCACATCTTCGAGCGGTTCTACAAGGCGAGCACCTCACGGACCAGGAGCGAGAGCAGCGGGCTGGGCCTGGCCATCACGGCGGAGAACGTGCGCCTGCACGGAGGGCGCATCCGGGCGGCGAACCTGCTCCGAGGCGGCGCGGTGTTCACGGTCGAACTCCCGCTGCACCGCGACCTCCCGCTGCACCGCGCCGACACCGGCACCGGCACCGAGACCGAGACCGGCACCAGGACTGACACCGGCACCAGGACTGGCACCAGGACTGGCACCAGGGCCGGCGCCAGGACTGGGACCGGCACCAGGACCGGCGCCAGGACTGGGACCGGCGCCAGGACTGGGACCGGCACCGGGACCGGCGCCGGCGGGGGTGCCTGGTGAAGGGCTCGCGGCTGGCGGCGCTGTTCTCCGGGCTTACCGCCGCGGTCACGCTCACGGCGTGCGGAGTTCCCCCGTCCGATGTCATCGAGGCCGGTGCACCGGCGAGCGGCATGTTCTCCCCCAGCTCGGCACCCCCGACGCCCGCCACCGTCTCCCTCTACTTCCTGCGCGACGGGAACCTGACGGCCTACCCCCGCCGGACCAGCGCCGCCGGGAGCCTCGGGACCGCCGTACGTCTGCTCTTCAAGGGGCCGACCGCGAGCGAAGCCGCGACGGCCACCACGGAGCTGCCCCGCCTGACGACCGCGCCGCGGTTGGCGACCGGCGACGACGGCATCCTCACCGTCCGGCTCCCCGACCAGGCGTCCCCGCTGAGCCGCCGGGCCATGCTCCAACTGGCCTGCACGGTGGACCAGGCGGCCGCACCACTCGCCATCGTCGTCCCCAGCGCCGACGCGAAGGTCGCCGGCGGCGCAGTGCGCGATTCCGCCTGGCCCGGCAGTCTCCGCGTGCTCGGCGACGGATGGACGATGACGCAGTCCGACTACGAGTGCCCCTCCAAGCCCCAGCCGCAGAAGCCGCCCCAGCACTGACCCCGGCCCAGCACCAACCCGCGGCTCCTCGCCACGCTCGCTGTCGCCCACACCGACAGCGCAGCCGTCAAGGCTCCGACGGTCGCTGAGGGCAATCACGGTGATCTCCACCGTGCGGTCGGCCGGTCATGACAACGAAACACCCCGGCTGGTCGGAACCTGCCGGGGTGTTTCTGAGACCCCTCCGAAAGGAGGGACACGAAGCATAACCGACCCGACGCTCGCCTCGTACCGGGCGACCATGGACGCCTGCGCTTCGACGGCGCGGGCATCGGTCACGCGCCGGGCCAACGCCCGAAGGCACCGCAGCTCTCGAACCGCGCTGATCCACCAGCACATGACCAGTGACCTCGACCGGGCCACCGCCGACCGACTCGGGGTCGTGATCCGCGAGGGTGGGGGGCCTCCGCGTAGGGGATGTGGACTCCGCGTGGATTGAGTGGCACGACCCCGGACACGACGAAGGGCCAGCCTGGGAGGAAACCCCTCCCGAGCTGGCCCTTCTACTTGTGCCCCCGGCAGGATTCGAACCTGCGACACCTGCTTTGGGAGAGAGGCTGGGCGATCTGCGAGCTGATCCGCTGCTTCGCCTGCTGGGGCAGTGGGCGGCTACTCAACTGAAGGGCACCGGTGTTGACCGTGGCTGACCCCCGCATCTGGCGCGGATGTGGCACGAACCTCAGCTGGCGACGGCCAGCCACGACGGAGAGTGCGCCGACCGACCAGGCGCGCGTGTGCCTCGCCGCACCCACACCGGCTTCCACCATGCTGCCAGTGCCGTATTCGCTGTGGTTTCCCGTGGCTTCCCTCAGGGTCTGGCGCGAAGGGGCACGGGCTACCTTCTGAGCCGCAACTCGTGGTCTACTCGGCGACGCCCAGGTCTCGGCGCATGACCTTGCGAAGGTCGGCCACGGCCGCATCGAACCTGCTTTCCAGCTCGGTGTAGGCCGGGCTCTCGACGGCGGCGCCGTCGATGAGCAGGTCTCGCGTCTCCCTCAGGACCACGAACGCGGTGCGTGCGGCCTCAACGACTGCCTGCGGAGCCGTGATGGCCAGCTGGTGGCGAATCTCGTAGGCCCCAGGTGCCAGGAACAGTTCGCGTAACCTTCCTGGCCGTTCCTGCGTAGGGAGGTTCGCCTGCGCAGCCTCGTTGAGCGCTGTTCGCATGCGGGAGAGGGCGGCGGTGTAGTCGGCGTAGAGCTGCCTGCGCACATCGAAGCTTTGGCCGGCGCGCTCCCTTCGCCAACTGAGCCGATCGGCGATCAACGTCGAACCGACCCCGATGACCGCGCCAAGTGCCGTGCTGGCCAGTGACAACCATTCCATGGCGGGTGAGCCTAGGACGCCCGTTCCCAGGAGCTCTACAGGACAGGGAGGAGCTGAGGAAGCGGTGCTCCGCGCCTGGTGAGTGGGGTGCCGGCTGCCCAGTGTTCCCCATAGTTCCTCCCGCCACCTGGCACGCGTCTGGCCCGGGCGCGGCCGTCGCCGTCAGGGGTGTGCGCCCGCCACGCCAGCGACCACCGCTTTAGGAGTTCGATCCGAGTCCGCTCCGGCTGCCGTCATCGACTGGTGCGACGGCCGGACGGAGTCGCTGGTGCACGCTCTCGTCCGGCGTCGTTGATGTCAACCGTGGATGTCAGAAGCCTCCTGGCCCGTAGCTCTACTGCCGCGCGACGGGACGGGTTCCGCCGTGCTGGATGCGGGCGAGGCCGGTCTCGAATGTCCGTAGGGGTACTGCCTTCTGGGATTTGATCCATCGTCCCGGCCTAAGTAGGCCGTGACGTCAAGCGCAGTGCCCGTTTGGATGGGCGTCTCCGGTCGGATCGCGTGAAGCCGTGTCATAGGTGGGGATGGCACCGGACCGCGACGGGCGCGGGCTCGCGGCCAACACGGACGGAGGTGACATACAGTCAGTCCGCAGGAGTGCCGCGGCAGGTCACCAGGCTCGTACTCCTGGACGGGCACCAGCCCCGGAAACTGCGATGCTCAGGCGAGATGTGCTCCCGCTGCCCGCTGCCCGCTGCGGGTCAGCCCAGTACATGGGTCGTCCAGTCATGCTGGTCGGTCCCGAGCAGGGTGAACCGCTTCAGCCACGTCGTGGGGCCGCCCACGGTGCGGTAGGCGTCCACGCCGTTCAGCGACTGGGTGCAGAGTTCGAGGCCATGCTCCCGGATGCAGGTCGGCCTGGTCAGGGCAGTCTTGGGGTCCGCGTCGGCTGAGCTCTTGACGGACTCGGGCAGGTCCGGCTCGATCGTGGTGGTGATGTACATCCCGTCGACCTGGAAGTTGATGCTGCTGCTCCAGGGCACATGCTCTCCCGGCAACATCTGTTGCCCCCGAACGAAGGTGGCCTCGGTAAGCCTGAGTCCCGCGGGCACCTTGCTGATCCGGTACGGCAACGGGATCGCCCGCCGGGCCACGACGGCCTTCTCGGCGATCCGGTGCAGGATCTGCTGCGCGTCGGCCCTTTGCAGGTAAGCGGCACGCAGCTCGGCCCACCGGCCGTCCGCGGTCTGCCAGCGCAGATACCAGTCGCCCCCAGGCGCCTCGGCGGTCGTCGGGCTCTTGCCCACCCAGTACGCGGGACGGCCCTCGACCGGCGGCGCCTCGACCCGGTACTGCCGCGGCCCTCCCGCGTACCAGAGCCGCCCGGTCGAAGGCGTGGCTCCCGCGGGATAGACCCCGAGCCAGACGATGGGTGCGAGCCCACCGTCGTCGGGGACCTTGCCGTCGGCCCGCACGACGGTCCTGCCGTGGTCCGGCACATAGCTGACATCGTCGAAGTTCGCCGGGAGCCAGCCGTAGGACGCCTCCACGACCAGCGGGTTCGTATCCAGAGCGGGGGTGGCCGAGGTCGCGGCCGGCGCGGGGCTCAGGGCCCTGTCGCCGCCAGAGGGCAGGAGGGTCACCGCTGCGGTTGCCGCCGCCACGGCCGCTACCGCGCCGAGCGCCGCGAACCGCCTGCGTCGCAGCCGAACTCTGCCCTCCCGCACCGCCCGGGCGACATCGATGCCACTTCCCGGTGCGGGCGAGGCGGCCAGCTCACAAAGTTCCCGGGTCAGCTCGTCGGTCTGGTCGCGCATCACAGGGTCCTTTCAGCGGCGGTGACGGAACGAATGTCGAGCACCCTGCGTAGCGCCCGAAGCCCGCGCGAGGTCTGGCTCTTGACGTTCCCGGGGGAACAGCCGAGCGCATCGGCGGTTTGCTCGACGCTCAGGTCGTGGTAGTAGCGGAGCACCAGAGTGGCGCGCTGCCGGGGAGGAATCGCGGCCAGCGCCCGACGCAGGTCAAGGGAGGCCTCCGGGTCACTCGGCTGCGCCACAGGCTCCGTCCCCGGCCGATCCGGGTGCCGAGCCCTCCATCGCTGCCACGGGGAGCGCTGCTCCGCCAGAAAGGTGTTCACCAGCACCTTCCGGGCGTAGCCGTCCGGGTTCTCCGCCCGCCGCATCCGCGGCCAGTGGACGTACAGCTTTGTCAGAGTCTCCTGCACCAGATCGTCGGCGCGGTGCCAGTCGGAGCAGAGCAGAAAGGCCACTTTGCGTAGCCAGTCGGCTCTGGACTCGGTGAACTCTCTGAACTCCGTTTCGCGCCCCTGCTCCGCCATGGATGGACATGCTCCTCTCCCGGGCCGCACACCGGGTACCGCCCGACACTCTGATGCGGCAGGCGGGACGGAAGGTTGCACGCCCTTGCGGCAATCGCCGCCCACGGGAATGGCTGGCGCAGTACCCCTGTCCGGCCCAGCCGGGCGACGAGCACAAGCCACAGCAGCCAACGGCCCGGGGAGCGGCCCGTAGCCGGCCGGCACACGGGAGCTGATGACGCGTAGGGGGCACAGCAGCTCGCGGGCCACGCTGATCTGTCAGCACATGACCAGCGACCGTGGCGGGGCCATCGCGATCGGCTCGGGGCCGTGATCCGGGGCGGTGGGGAGCGGCCTCCCAGACCGCCGAGAAGGATGCCGTAGGCCCATAGCGGCACGCGTGTGGCACGGCGAAGGGCCAGCCTGGGAGGAAACCCCTCCCGAGCTGGCCCTTCTCTCTGTGCCCCCGGCAGGATTCGAACCTGCGACACCCGCTTTAGGAGAGCGGTGCTCTATCCCCTGAGCTACGAAGGCGTGACGCTGGGATGGGCTTGGGCATCCACAGGGTGCACCGCCGAAGTGGTGCACCGCGCACAGTCTAGCGGCACCGTCGGGTTCGTACCCAAGGGCTGGGGTGCCGGTGCCGTCGGGGCGGGAGTGTTTACTATCGTCTGGTTGACGATAAGCGGGGGGCGTGCCAAGCTGGCGCGGCGTCAGCGCCGGAGATCCTTTTCCGGTGTTCCGCTGTGCAGGTGTCGTCCCGGTGCCTTGTCCAGGTCGGCGGCGTCACCCGCGTGTCATCGCCCGTCCGGCACGCCCGCCGCGCGCCGTCGCACCCGTATGGAGGCCTCATGGCCCGTGCCCGTACACCCAATCCTCGCCTGGACGCGCGGGGCGCCGACCGGGCCGCCGGGGTGCTGCTCGGCGCGGCCGTGGGGGATGCGCTCGGGGTGCCGTACGAGTTCCAGACGACGCTGGGCGAGGACCAGCGGCCCCGGATGATCGGCGGCGGTCTTGGGCCGTACGAGCCGGGTGAGTACTCGGACGACACGCAGATGCAGGTGTGCGTCGCCGAGGTGGCGGCGACCGGCGCCGATCTGCGTGAGGCCGGGGCCCTGGACGCGGTCGCCGTCAACTTCCAGCGCTGGCTGAGCGGGGGCGCGAGCGACGTCGGCGCCCAGACCCGCGCGGTCCTGACCGCGGCCGGCCGGGCTTCCGGGGCGACGGCGGGCGCGGCGATGCTTCAGGCCGCCCGTGACTTCACCGCAGCCAAGGCGCACAGCGCCGGCAACGGCTCCCTGATGCGCACCGGGATCGTCGCCCTCGCCCACCTCGGCGACGCGGCCGAGATGGCCGAGGCGGCCGTGGCGGTCGGCGCGCTCACCCACCCTGATCCGGACTGCGCCGACGCGTGCGTGCTGTGGTGCTCGGGCATCCGTACGGCGGTGCTGGAGGGGACCTTCGACGGCGTACGGGCCGGACTGGACCTGCTTCCCGCGGAGCGCCGGGGGATCTGGGAGCGGCGGCTGGAGGAGGCCGAGACGCATCCCGCGTCCCACTTCTCCAACAACGGCTGGGTCGTCCACGCGCTCCAGGCCGCCTGGTCGGCCATCAGCCGCACGCCGGTTCCCGAGCCGGACCCGGCGGCGGGCAACTTTCCCGCTCAGCATCTGCGCCTCGCCCTGGAGGCGGCGGTCCGGGCCGGGACGGACACGGACACCGTCGCGGCGATCGCCGGCGCCCTGCTCGGCGCGCGCTGGGGCTGTTCCGGCATCCCGTTGCGGTGGCAGCGGGACGTGCACGGCTGGCCCGGCCTCACCGGGGCCGGTCTGGTCCGGCTGGCGGTGCGCACCGCACGCGGCGGGCGGGACGACGACGCCGGCTGGCCCTCGGCGGCCCGCGTGCCCCTCCCGGTCGGCTCGCCCCCCGCCTTCGCCGTCCCCCACCCGCACGACCCGGGGGTGGTGCTGGGCAATCTCGCGCTGCTCCGGGGCGCGGAGCCGGTCGACGTCGACGCGGTGGTGTCGCTGTGCCGCATGGGCACGGACCCGGTCCTGCCAGACGCCGACGTCGAACACGTCCGCGTCTGGCTGGTGGACAGCGACGGGGACAACGCCAATCTCCACTACGTCCTCGACCAGGCCGCCCGTGAGGTGCTGCGGCTGCGGCGCGCCGGCAAGCGGGTCCTGCTGCACTGCGCCGCCGGGCAGAGCCGCACCCCCGCCGTCGCCGCCCTCTACAGCCATCTGGCCGGCGGGAGGGACGCCGAGACCGCGTTGTCCGAACTCCGTGCGGTGCTGCCGCACGGTTGGCAGTTGCCCGCGCATGCAGAACTGCTCGACGCCGTCCACGCGTTGGCCGCCGGTACCGGCGCTCGCGGTGTCTCGTCGGCGGGCCGGTCGCCGGCGGCCGGCGATGCGCTGCCGGGGCGGGGCCCGGAGCCGGAACGGCCGGCGGAGTTCCTGAAGGAGAGGTGGGCGCCCTCGCGGGTGCGCGGGCTGCTGCTCGGGCTGGCGGTGGGCGACACGCTGGGCGCGGCTCGCGGCAGGCTGCCCGCGGAGGTGTCGTTGCGGGCCGGGGTGAGCACCCAGCTGGCCTGCTTCACCGCCGAGGGGACGATCCGTGCCTTCGTACGCGGTGACCACAGGGGCGTCTGCGCTCCCGCGGGGGTGGTGTGGCACGCCTACCGCAGGTGGGCCGCCTTGCAGGGCCTGGAGCCCCACCGGTCGCTGCGCCATCCTCGGACGGAGGACGAGGGCGCGTGGCCCGACGGTTGGCTCGCCCAGGTGCCCGTGCTCGCCCAGCGGCGGGGCTCGGCGCCCGCGACGGTCGCCGCCCTGTCCGGGAGCGGGCCGGGCGGCATGGGAAGTCCGACGGCCAGCCGCGGTTGCCACGCGCTCACCCGGACCCTCCCCGTCGCCGTGGCCGTGGCCGGACACGACCCCAAGTACTGGGTCAGCGAGGCTCGCGCGATGGCCGCCCTCACCCACGGCGACCCTGCCGCCCGGTCCGCCGCCGCTCACGCGACCGTACTGGCCGCGCACTGCCTGACCTGCGGCGCACAGCCCGAGGTGCGGCGCGCCCTGGCGGAGGGCATCCGGGCGCTGCCCGGCGCCGACCCCGACATGACCACCGAGGAACGCCACCGGCTCACTGCGGCACTCCAGCAGGCCGTCGAACATCCCGCCGACGGCACGCGCCTCGCCCGGCTCGCGCCGGACCCCACCGCGCCCTCCGCGCTGCTCGGCGGTTTGTACGCCGCCGCGTCCTTCCCGGAGCGGCACCAGGTGGACGCCGCGCTGCGCTTCGCCGCGGGGGCGCCGGACGGCGATTCGGTGGCCTGCGTCACCGGGGCGCTGCTCGGAGCGGCGCACGGCGCGGAGGCGCTGCCCGTCGATCTGGTCAGCCGGCACGAACTGGCCTGGGTGCTCGACACGCTGGCGCGCGACCTCGTCGCCCAGATGGTCGACCGCCCCAGCGGCACCGAGTACGGCTCGGGCTGGGACGAGCACTGGTGGGGACGCTACCCCGGCTGGTGACCACCCGCCGCCGCCCCAGGACCTCCGGGTTACCCGGCGCCGGGGCCGGGGCGGTCGGTCCCTGGTTCGGGTGGCCGTGGCTCCTGCGGCCCGGGGCGTTCGGTGCCCGGTTCTCGTGACCGTGGCTCCTGCGGCCCGGGGCGTTCGGTGCCCGGTTCTCGTGACCGTGACTCCTGCGGGCCCGGGGCGGTCAGGAGAGCGCGACGCGGGTGAAGCGGGCGGCCATGTGGAAGTCCGCTTCGATCGACGAGACCGTCTCCCGCAGCGCGGGGAGGAGTTCCGCGACGCACTCCTCGCGTGTGTGACGGGCGGCGTGCATAGCGATGTTCGCCGCGGCGACCGCCCGGCCCGTACGGTCGTGGACGGGGACCGCGATCGCCCGCAGTCCTTCCTCCAGTTCCTCGTCGACCAGGGCGTATCCCTCGGTCGTCGGCCCGGTCAGGGCGCGGCCCAGCGCGGTGGCGGGGGCCGGCAGGCGGGTTCCCACGGTGAAGTTCACGCTCATGATGCGGCTCGTGGCGGCTCGGGCCGTGTACTGGATCTCGTCGCCGGACTGCGTGAGGACCGCGAGGGACGCCGACTCGTGGACGCGGGCGGCCAGGTCCTCCAGGTGGGGCTGGGCGATCCGGGGCAGCGAGGTGCGGGACAGCGGCGGGAAGCCCAGGGACAGGACCCGGGGGGTGAGGGTGAACACGCGGTCGGGTCCGGGGGCCACCAGGCCCAGGTGCTCGTACGTGATCAGGGCACGGCGTGCCGTCGCCCGGGCCAGTCCCGTCGCCTTCGCGACCTCGGTGAGGGTCAGGGACGGCCGGTCCTCGCCGAAGGCGGTCAGGACCGTCAGGCCCCGGGCCAGGGACTCGACGAACTCACGGCCCAGTTCCTGCTTCGAGGCGGCCGTCCAGGTCGCCAGGTCGGAGGGAGGCGGCGCCGTGGGCGCCGGGGGCGGGGCCGCCGCCAGGTCCCGTTCCATCGCCGCGACCGTCTCGCGCAGGCGCGGCAGCAGCGTGGCGCGCAGGTCCCGCGCCGTGTGGCGGCTGGTGTGGCTCACCACGCTCGCCACGCAGGCGATCCGTCCGGTGGCCGGGTCCCGTACCGGCACCGACACCGCCACCAGGCCCGGTTCGATCAACTGGTCGTCCAACGCCCAGCCGTTCCGGGCCGCTTGGGCGGTCCGCTCCTCGAAGTCGTCGGCCGGCAGCGGAGGTCTCGGCGGCACCGCGGGGAAGCCGCGGTCCTCCGGGTCGGCCGCACGCCGCTCGTGCCAGCGCCGCCAGTCCCCGTCCGTCCACTCGGCCGCGAACAGCGGGCCCGGCGCCGTGCGTTCGGCGGGCAGCAGATCGCCGATGCGGAAGCTCAGGGACATCGCGCGGCGCCGGGTCGCCTGGTGGATGAAGCGGATGCCGTCCCGGTCGCCGACCGCCAGCGACACCGACTCGTCCAGCTCGTCGGCGAGGGCGTCGGCGCGCGCGTCGAGCAGGGCGGGCAGCCGGAGGGCGGCCAGGTAGGCGTTGCCCAGCTCCATCAGGCGGGGGGTGAGGACGACGTCCCGGCCGTCGAGGCGTACGTATCCCATCCGGGCGAGCGTCGCCGTGATGCGGTCCACCGTCGAGCGGGCGAGTCCGGTGGCCCGCTCCAGGGCGCTGGGGCTCAGCGTTCCGCCGGCCTCCGTCAGCCGCCGCAGCACCGCGACGCCCCGCATCAGCGGAGTGACCGCCTCGGCGGGCGTGGCGTCCGAGGGGGAGGGGGCGGCCTCGGCGGGGGAGGGCGCGGCGTCTGCCGGGGAGGGCGCGTCGCCCCTCCTCTTGGCGGGTGCGGCGCCCGTTCCGCTGGGTGCGGCGCCGGCAGTCCTGTCGGGCTCCCTGGAGGAGTGCGCGGGTGTGGCGGGCGTCGCGGGCATCGGTTTCGGTTCTCTCGTACGGGACGGTGGTCGCAGCAGGGCTACGGTAGTCCGGTCCGGAGTGCGTGGTCGGGGGGCCACCGTCCGCACGCCGTGGTCAGGGGGCCGTGGATCCGGGCCGTGGATCCGAGGGCTGTGGCTCGGAGGCCGGGTCGAGAGTCGAGGCCGTGGTCCGGGCTGTGGCTCGGAAGCCGGGGGCCGGGGGCCGAGGGCCTTGGTTCGAAAGCCGGGGGCCGGGGCCGGGGCCGGGAGTCGAGGGCCGTGGTCCGGGTGGCTCGGGCGGCCGTCCGGTCCATGGGCGGAGTCACTGCCGGGTCACCCGCACCCGGTAGTTCCCCTCCAGGTCCGCCGCCGCCACGTCGATGCGGATCCTGGCCTGCGGGTCCTTGAAGGTCTCGCCGGGCGAGAAGGGGGCGTCGGACAGTTCGGCGTGCACATTGGGACTGCGGGTGCAGCCGCCGGAGCCGCGGTGGGAGTCGTAGACCGTGATCGGCCCGCGGCCGGTGTCGACTTCGGCGTCGACCCGGTAGATGAGGACGCCCGGCCGGCACACCGTCTCGTCGTTGCCCTCGCGGGTGCGCAGTTCGAGGGCGTAACCGCTGTGGCCGTCGAGGGGGACGAAGATCAGCTTGGGGCCGCCCGCGCGTCCCAGCGGGGTCAATGTGTACTCGGCCGGGCCCCGCTTCGCCGCGCAGCTCACCTGGTTGGCGTCCAGCCAGCCCAGCTTCCACTTGTGCCAGCCGAGCAGGTCGTTGTTGGCGCCCCAGTCCTCGCTCATGATGTCCCAGTGGCCGACCGCGCCCCCGCCCTCCTGCGTGTAGAGGTCGGGCAGCCCGAAGACGTGGCCGTTCTCGTGCGGGAGGACCCGGTAGCCGGTGCGGTCGTAGGAGCCGGAGCCGTCGTCCTGGCGGGAGTAGACGAAGGAGGCGTTCGAGACCGGGACGCCGTCGGCGACGGGGGCCTCGGCGTTGCCGGCGAAGGTGACGGACAGGACCGTGTCGAGGGCGGACGGGCCGGCGTTCGGGGTCATCAGCACGTTGAGGAGGTCGTAGTCCCGGAAGTCCACCGCCGGGTCGGCCGCCGCCACTATGTCCTGCACCAGCCGGCGGTAGCCGGGGTCGAAGGGGGCGCCGCGCTCTATGCCGTACTCCTTGAACGACTTCGGCATGCGCAGCCACCGGGGTATCGGGGTCTCGGGGCGGTAGTCGAGGCGGCCGTAGGAGGCGGTGCGGAACCATGCCTGGGTCTGCGGGAAGAACTCGTGGAAGCGGCCGAGCGCGCTGCCCTGGCCGGGCGCGTCGGAGAAGTCGATCATCAGGGTGAGGGCGTGCACGGTGCCCGTGGAGCGGGCGTAGCCGCCGGCCGTGGGGACGCCCTCCGTCATCTGTACGGCCGTTGCTCCGCTGATCATGCAAGGTATGAGGGCGGGGGAGCGGGCCAGGGCGGACGCCCCGGCCCCGGTCGACGAGCCTGCCGTGAGGTGCGCGCTCGCCGCTGTCCCGACCGCGAGGATCAGCACACTGACGGACGCCAGGGCCACCGTGCGGCGCTTGTGTATCCGGTGGCGGGGCGGCTGCGGCTGCATGCGTGGACCTTTCGCTCCAGGCAGCCACCGGTTCGCTCGCTCCAGGCAGCCACCGGTCTCCGACTGCACCCTTTCGATCACCCTCTGTCGCGGGTGCGGCGGGCGCGCGCTGGAGCGGTCCGGTCGTGGGAAGCGGCCACTCCGGTCGTGCGAACGGGCCGTCCGGGTGCGGGAGCGGGTCGGAGGGATTGGGGGCGGGGCACCCGTCCGGGGGGACGGGGCGGCGGCCGGTGCGGCGATGGGGCGTCCGTCCGTGGGAAAGGGGGGCGGTGGCCCGCGTGGCGGTGGGGCGTCCGTCCGTGGGAACGGTGCGTCCGTCCGTGGGAACGGTGCGTCCATCCGCGGGAGAAGGGGTGGCGGCCCGCGCGTCGGCGGGCCACCCGGTCCGCGGGAATCCCGTCCGTGGGAACGGGCCAACCGGCCATGGGAACGGGGCGTCCGTCCGCGGGGTGGGGCCGCTTCGACCACGGGTCGGTGAATGTGACACAGGTCACCGAAAACTCGTCGCGGGTGCGGAAATAACCGGGGACCTCTTCCCCGTTTAGTCAGACGTCAACGCGAAACGGGGACTTCCTCTCCGGATCGCACCACCGCCCGAACCGCCGGGCCGACGACCCGGCCGGTTCACCCGACCCGGCCGACCGGCCGATCCGACCACGACCCGAAGGAGTACGCCGTGCAGGCCGCGACGACCGCGAACCCCGTACCGCGCAAGGCGACCAGGCCGCGCGCCGACGCCCTGCGCAACCGGGAGCGGATCGTCACCGCCGCCCGGGAGATGTTCGTCGAGCACGGACCCGACGTGCCGCTCGACGAGATCGCCCGCCGGGCCGGCGTCGGCAACGCCACGCTGTACCGCAACTTCCCCGACCGCGACGCCCTCGTCCGTGAGGTCGTCTGCTCGGTCATGGACCGTACGGCGCTCGCCGCGGAGCAGGCGCTCATGGAGACCGGCGACGCGTTCGAGGCGCTGTCGCGCTTCGTGCACACCGCCGCCGACGAGCGGGTCAGCGCACTGTGCCCCATGGTCTCCAGCACCTTCGACCAGAACCACCCCGACCTCGAGGCAGCGCGCGAGCGGGTCGAGAGCCTAGTGCAGGAGATCATGGACCGCGCCGCGGAGGCCGGGCAGCTGCGCACCGACGTGGGCGTCGGTGACCTGATGGTCGCCGCGGCCCAGCTCAGCCGGCCCCCGGCCGGCACCGGCTGCCTCGGCCACGACCGCTTCGTCCACCGTCATCTTCAGCTGTTCCTGGACGGACTGCGGGCCCCGGCCCGATCAGCCCTGCAGGGCACGGCCATCACCATGGAGGATCTCCGCCGGACCTGCTCCTGATCGCGCGACCGTGCGACCGACCGACTTCACGACCGTGCGACCGACCGACTTCACGACCGTGCGACCGTACGACCACGCGACCGTCCGAGCGTTCGCGGCGAGCGGTACGGATCGCGTCTCCCAGCGCCAGCCACGCCTCCCGGCACCGTTCACGCCTCCCGGCACCAGCCCGCCTCCCAGCGTCGATCGCACCTCCCGACGCTGATCGAACCGACCAGCACCGATCGATACGACGAACAAGCGCCGACCAGAACCCATCCACACGGATCAACCCCGATCGACCCTGATCAACGTCGATCAGCCGATCAGTCGGGGGCCGTACTCCGGTCAACACCCATAACCACTGCTTGCGACCGCTCCCCGAGGGGGCGGGCCGTCACCTTTCGACACCCTTTTTCCGTCACGAAGTCCCGAAGTGGGTACACCCATGTCCGAAACAGCCGCACAGGCTTCCGGCGTCCGCGCCACCGGCGCCGCCGGTACTCGCGGCGTCCTGGAGAAGTCCGGGGACGCCAACCGCTGGAAGGCGCTGGTCTTCATCGCGCTCGCCCAGCTGATGGTCGTCCTCGACGCCACCATCGTGAACATCGCCCTGCCCTCGGCCCAGACGGACCTGGGCATCTCCGACGGCAACCGCCAGTGGGTCGTCACCGCCTACGCCCTCGCCTTCGGCGGACTGCTCCTGTTCGGCGGCCGGATATCCGACCTGTGGGGCCGCAAGCGCGCCTTCGTGACCGGCCTGACCGGCTTCGCCGCGGCCTCCGCGCTCGGCGGCGCCGCCACCACCGGCGCGATGATGTTCGGCGCCCGCGCGCTGCAGGGCGCCTTCGGCGCGCTGCTCGCGCCCGCCGCGCTCTCCCTGCTCGCGGTGATGTTCACCGATGCCAAGGAGCGCGCCAAGGCGTTCGGCATCTACGGCGCCATCGCCGGCGGCGGTGGCGCGGTCGGCCTGATCCTCGGCGGTTTCCTCACCGAGTACCTCAACTGGCGCTGGACCTTCTTCGTGAACATCCCGTTCGCCGTCCTCGCCGCGGCCGGCGCCTACTTCGTCGTCCGGGAGCCGGCCGGCAGCCGCAACCGCTCGCCGCTCGACATCCCGGGCGTGGTCCTGTCCACCCTCGGACTGGTCGCTCTGGTGTACGGCTTCACCCGCGCCGAGTCCGACGGCTGGGGCGACGCGACGACCGTCTCCATGTTCGTCGCGTCCGTCGTGCTGCTCACCGCCTTCGTGCTGGTGGAGTCGAGGGTGAAGGCCCCGCTGCTGCCGCTGCGGGTGATCACCGAGCGCAACCGCGGCGGCATCTACCTCTCGCTGGGCCTGGCCATCATCGGCATGTTCGGCCTGTTCCTCTTCCTGACCTACTACCTGCAGATCGTGAAGGGCTACTCGCCGGTCAAGACCGGCTTCGCCTTCCTCCCGATGATCGCGGGCATGATCACCGGCTCCACCCAGATCGGCACCCGGCTGATGACCCGTGTCCCGGCCCGGCTGCTGATGGGTCCCGGGTTCCTGGTCGCCGCCGTCGGCATGCTGCTGCTGACCCAGCTGAAGGTCGACTCCTCGTACCCGGCCCTGCTGCTGCCCGCGATGCTGCTGCTCGGCCTGGGCATGGGCACGGCGTTCATGCCGGCCATGTCCCTGGCCACCCAGGGTGTCCAGCCGCGCGACGCCGGTGTCGCCTCCGCGATGGTCAACACCTCGCAGCAGGTGGGCGGCGCCATCGGCACCGCCCTGCTGAACACGATCGCCTCCTCCGCGACCGCCTCCTACATCAAGGACCACATCGCGGCCGCAGGCCCCGCCGGGTCGCGACAGCAACTGGTCCAGGTGCAGGGCCTGGTGCACGGCTACACCAACGCCATCTGGTTCGCCGTCGGCATCCTGGCGGTGGCCGGCGTCATCGCGCTGACCTTCGTCAACGCGGGCCGGCCGGGCAGCACCACGGTGACCGGCTCGGGTTCGGCCGCCGGTCAGGGCGAGGGCGTCGAGGACGAGGTGCCGGTGCCGGTCATCGCGCACTGACACCAAGAGCCCGCACCGCTTGCCCCGCACCGCCGGGCTCGCGCCACCCGGCGGGTCCGGAACACCCTTCCCGGACCCGCCGGGCGCCTGCCGGACTCGCCGGGCACCTGCCGGACTCGCCGGGCACCTGCCGGGCCCAGGGGGGCGCCTGCCGGGCCGGGAAGCCCGCCGGGCCCGCGCCGCGGGTTCCGGCCCGCTCAGCGGAGCCAGGGCAGGTCCGCGCCCGCTTCGTCGGGCTGGAGTCCCTCGGCGACGATCTGCATGATCTCGCCGAGGGACTTCTGCTGTTCCGGGCTGAGCCGGTCGAACAGCGCCTGGCGCACGGCGGCCACATGGCCTGGTGCGGTGCGCCGCAGCACCTCGCGGCCCTCGTCGGTGAGCACGGCGAACTGGCCCCGCTTGTCGGAGGGGCAGTCCTCGCGGCGCACCCAGCCGTTCTTCTCCAGCCGGGCGACGGCGTGGGAGAGCCGGGAGCGGGTGATCTTGGCGTCCATGGCCAGCTCGGTCATCCGCAGCCGGCGGTCCGGGGACTCGGCGAGCTTGACGAGGAGGCCGTAGTAGATGTGCGGCATGCCCGCGTCGCGCTGCAACTGCCGGTCGAGGTGGTCCTCGAGGAGGGTGGTGGCGTGCAGGTAGGAACGCCAGACGCACTGCTCGTCGGCGGTGAGCCAACGGTGGGCCCCGGCGGCGGACGGGGACTCGGGCGCGGATGAGGGAGCCGTGTTCATGGACCCACTGTACGAGGAGGCTTCTTGAATTTTAAACGAAAAAGGGTACCCTGGCACCGTAATGCTTTAAAGTTCAAGTGAACTTCGCGAGGGCCGGGCGCGGTACGGGCGGGTGGGATGCCGGCCGGCGAAGCGCGGACGGGCGAAGTTCCAGTGATCCGGTCGATGACCGCAGGGAGCCGCCGTCGTGTCCGCCACCGTCGAGGGGCGCATGCCCGCCCTCTACCTCAGCCACGGCGCCCCGCCGCTCGCCGACGACCCGGTCTGGCCCGGCCAGCTCGCCGCCTGGTCCGCCGCCCTGCCCCGGCCCAAGGCGATCCTCGTCGTCTCCGCCCACTGGGAGGAGGCCCCGCTCGCCCTCGGCGCCGTCGGGACGGTCCCCCTCGTCTACGACTTCTGGGGCTTCCCCGAGCACTACTACCAGGTGCGGTACGCCGCCCCGGGCGCGCCCGAACTCGCCGAGAGCGTGCGCAAGCTGCTGCGCGGTCCGGGCCTGCCCGTGCAGGACGTGCCGGACCGCGGCCTCGATCACGGCGCCTATGTGCCGCTGGTCGAGATGTACCCGGACGCGGACGTCCCCGTCCTGCAGATCTCCATGCCGACCCTCGACCCGGTCAGGCTCATGGACATCGGCCGCAGGCTCGCGCCACTGCGCGACGAGGGCGTGCTGATCGTCGGCTCCGGCTTCTTCACCCACAACCTGGCCGCGCTGCGGCACGTGGGCCCTGGAGTGCCGAGCTGGTCGTCGGAGTTCGACGACTGGGGCCGGCGCGCCCTTCAGGCCCGTGACTGGGACGCCCTGCTGGACTTCCTCGACAAGGCCCCGGCGGGCCGGTACGCCCATCCGCGCACCGAACACTTCGCACCGCTGTTCGTGACCATGGGCGCGGCCGAGGCCGGCGGCGAACTGGACGCGCAGCGGTCGGTGATCGACGGCTTCTGGCTGGGAATGGCGAAGCGGTCGGTGCAGTTCGGCTGATCCCGGGGCGGGGCGGGGCGGGGCGGACGGCGCGGCTGGAACGTGTGGGTGCTGAGCCGCGTTGGGAGCGGTGTGTGGAGGGTCTGGGAATTCCCTGAGAGTCCGGGTTTGCGGCAACCTTCCGCCGGTACGGGCCGTCCATGAGAGTGGGAGGGCGATCAAGGGCGACGCTCTCCCGTGGAACGGACTGCGGCATCGGTGTGACGGGCGTCTCATGTGCGGGGTGGCCAATGGGGCCGGTGAGGGCTTTGAGGGTTTCCCGCCCCCGCCCTGACCTGGGAATCCGCACCTGTTTCCGGGGCGCTCGGCGCGCTGCGGGCGACAGGGTACTGCATGATCAGAAAAATCGGAGGGTGGGTTGGGAATTCTGTCCTGATTCCAGTCGTTGTTTCCATCGGATGCGGGGCACCCGAGGAGAGTTCCGAAGAGTCCGAAGAAGTGCCAAGCGTCCCAAGGACCACCCGCTGACCCACCATCGCAAGGGAGCACGCATGGCAACCCGTGCCGTCGCCCGTCGTAAGTCCGCCACCGGCGAGACGGCCGACGCGGCAAGCAGTGTTCGCGCCCATGGCGGCGAGATCGCCGATCGCGACCTGGTCGGCATGTACCTCGACGAGATCGCGCGCACACCGCTGCTCGACGCCGCCAAGGAAGTCGAGCTGTCCCAGGTCATCGAGGCGGGTGTGTTCGCGCGGCAGATCCTCGACGGGTACGAGGAGTCGCAGGCGGAGGCCACCCCTGAGGAGCTTCAGGCTCTGGTCGACGCGGGCGAGCGGGCCAAGGACGTCTTCATCCGCTCCAATCTGCGTCTGGTCGTGGCGGTCGCCCGCCGCTATCCGCGCAGCGGCCTGCCGCTGCTGGACCTGATCCAGGAGGGCAACGCCGGCCTGGTGCGCGCGGTGGAGAAGTTCGACTACCGCAAGGGCTTCAAGTTCTCGACGTACGCCACCTGGTGGATACGCCAGGCGATCACGCGCTCCATCGCGGACCAGTCCCGCACGATCCGGCTGCCCGTCCACCTGGTGGAGGAGCTGGGCCGCATCCGCCGTGTCCAGCGCGAGTTCAACCGGGAGAACGGCCGGGAGCCCGAGCCCGCGGAGATCGCCGCGGAGCTCGGCTCGACGCCGGAGCGCGTCGCGGACGTCCTGGACTGGGCCCGTGACCCGGTCTCGCTGAACATGTCGGTGGACGACGAGGGGGAGACCCAGTTCGGCGACCTGCTGGAGGACACCTCCGCGGTGTCGCCCGAGCAGTCGGTGCTGACCCTGCTGCGCAGCGAGGAGCTCGACGACCTGATCGGCCGCCTCGACCAGCGCACGGCGTCCATCATCAAGATGCGCTACGGCATCGAGGACGGCCGCGAGCGCACGCTGACCGAGGTCGGCAAGGAGCACGGCCTGACCCGGGAGCGCATCCGCCAGATCGAGAAGCACGCGCTGCTGGAGCTGAAGAAGCTGGCCCGCGACACGGGCTTCGACGCGGCGGCGTGATCCGGGGCCGGATCCGGCCGGGACGGTTCGCCAGGGGCGACCGGACCGGACCGGGCCCGGCCGCGGTCCGCACCACGGGTGGGCGCCCGGTGCCTTGGGGAGATGCCGACGGCGTACGCCCGGTGGCGAAAGCCCGCGCGAACATGGCCGTGGACCATCGCTTCAAGGGGCGCGGGCCCGGGAACAACAGTTCCGGGCGCGGAGGTTCGAGCGGCCCGGGGGCGACCTCGCGTTCGGCTCCAAGGCCGGCTCCCGGTCGGCGCGGACCGACGCCCCGCAGCCGTCCGGGCAGGAGTACCGGGCGCGTCGTGCAGAACGCCGCGCCGCGCACGGACCGCACCCGGTATGAACGTTCCGTACGTGCCGTACGTATGGAACGCCCAGCACGACACGACCATCCGAGCCACGTCCCGACGCACTCCCCCCGGCGCCGGGACCTTCCTCGAGCCGGGCTTCGGCGCCTGACCCCCCAGGTCGCCGGAGCCCGGCTCCATCCCTGTCCCGAGGCGTGCCGGAAGAGGCGGGTCACCCCGGACCTGAACCCCGGGGTGGCCCACCCAGATGGCAGATTGTGCCACACAGGCATAGCCTGCCGACCGTGACCAGCCCCACCCCCGCTCCGCGCGAGTCCGCCACCTTGACCGAGCGCCGCAAGGCGGCCACACGCATGGAGATCGCCCGGGCGGCGGCCCGCCTCTTCGTGACCCGCGGCCTGCGCGCGACCCGGGCCGAGGACATCGCCCAGGCCGCCGGCGTCGCCCCGCGCACCTTCTACCGCTACTTCGCCACCAAGGAGGAGGCCGTGGCCCCGCTCTACGCGGCGGGCGCCGAGCGGTGGACGCGAGCGGTCCGCGAGGCCCCGGCCGGGCTGTCCGTTCCCGAGGCCCTGGCCCACGCCGTGCGTCACGCCTGCGCCCCCGCCGCCGGAGTCTCGGCGGTCTCCTGGCAGTGGGCCCGCACCCTCATCCACCTGGCCGGGACCAACCCGGCGGTGCGCAAGGTCTGGGCCGAGATCTGCCAGGCGTCGGAACGGAACCTGGCGGAGGCGCTGGCGGCCCGTACGGCGCCGGAGCACCGGACGGAGGGGCCGACGGGTGCGCCGGCGGGCACGCCGACCGGCACGCCGGCGGGCGCGACGGCACAGGGAGCGACCGAAAACGTGGGCGGTGGCACCGGGGCCGACGACATCACCCCGGAGCTCCGGTTCACCGCCGCGGTGGCGAGCGCCGCCGTGCGCGTGGCCGTGGAGGCGTGGGCGGACGGCGAAGAACTCGGCGACGGCCCCAATGGCCCCACCGCTCTGGCCCTGCGCAACCTGGCGGCTCTGCGGGACTTCAGCTGGGAGGCGGGAGAACCGCGAGAGGGGGGAGAGGGCCTAGCGACGGAAGAGACTTGAGAGACAGGGAGCCTTCAACGGCCGGACAGCCGGACGGGACAGCAGGGGCGCCTGACCGGAGGAGTCGGCGGGACCCCGCAGTTGGTCGGCCGGTTCGGCTGTGGCTGTGGCTGTGGCCGTGGTGGCGGGCGGCGGGTGGTCGGTGGTCACTGTGGCCGGGCGGCGGCTGGGGCGCCGAACGGTGGTGGTCGTGGCCGGGCGGTCTGTTGGGCCGCAGACGTCTGTTGGGCCGACGACCGGTGGTCGCCGTGGCCGGACGACGATTCTCGGAATGGTCGACCGGTGGTGGTCGTGGCTTCTTCGGTGGTCCGGCTGCCCTGGCTCAGGTGTCCGTGGCCCGCGTCAGGCGCGCTCCCAGCTCTCGTACGCTCGTCACCAGCTCGGGCGGCTCGTGCACGGTGAAGTCGCAGCCCAGTGTCGCCAGCCGGACCGCGAGCCGTTCCACGTGGTCGCCGGTGGTGGCCCGGAGGCGGCAGCGGCCGCCGTCCAGCGGCTCCGGCGCGCCGAGCCAGGCGGGCAGCCGCCCCGCGACCGACTCGGCCGGTTCCGCGAACGTCACCGAGAACGTGTACGTCTCCTGGTACTGGTACACCGACCGCCGCAGATACTCCGCCGCGCTCCCCGCCGGCAGTTCCCGCGGTGCGAACCGCGCCCCGGTCGCGAACGGCTCGCTCACCCGGTCGACCCGGAACGTCCGCCAGTCCGCCCGGTCCAGGTCGTACGCCACGAGGTACCAGCGCCACCCGGTCGACACCAGCCGGTACGGCTCCGTCACCCGCCGCGTCCCGGTGCCGTCCCCGGCGCGATAGGCGAACCGCAGCCGCTCCCGCCCGGCCACCGCCGACGCCATGACGGTCAGCGTCTCGGGGGCGACACTGGCCCCGTCCCCGCTGGTCAGCGGCGTCGTCGCGGCTTGCAGGGTGGACACGCGGTGGCGCAACCGGGCCGGCAACACCTGCTCCAGTTTGGTCAGCGCCCGCACCGACGCCTCGTCCATGCCCTCGATCGCGTGCCCGGCGCCCGCCCGCAGCCCGACCGCGATCGCCACCGCCTCCTCGTCGTCGAGCACGAGCGGCGGCATCGCCTTTCCCGCGACCAGCCGGTACCCGCCGTCGGATCCCATGGTCGCCTGCACCGGATAGCCGAGCTCGCGCAGCCGGTCGATGTCCCGCCGCACGGTGCGCCGGGACACCCCGAGCCGTTCGGCGAGCTCGCCACCGGGCCACTCGCGGGGCGTCTGGAGCAGCGACAGGAGTTGGAGGAGCCGGGCCGGAGTGTCCGTCGTCATGGTTACGAGGATCCCGCAGATCTAGGACATGGTCTGACCTACTGGGTTCCTACCTTGGCCACATGTCCTCCAGCGAAACCCTTGTCAGCAGCTCAGCGCAGGCGGCCGACCGCCGCCGCTGGTTCGCGTTGGCGATCGTGATGACCGCGGCCTTCATGGACCTCGTGGACGTCACGATCGTCAACATCGCGATCCCGTCCATCCAGCAGGACGCGGGCGCGTCCTTCAGCCAGATCCAATGGATCACCGCCGGTTACGCCCTCGCCTTCGCGGCCGGGCTGATCACCGGCGGCCGGCTCGGCGACATTCACGGCCGCAAGCGGCTGTTCCTCGTCGGCATCGGCGGCTTCACCCTCGCCTCCGCGCTGTGCGGGTTCGCCGCGAGCCCCGAGATGCTGGTGGCCTCCCGCATCCTCCAGGGCGGCATGGCGGCGATGATGGTCCCGCAGGTGCTGTCGATCGTGCACGCCACCTTCCCGGCGCACGAGCGCGGCAAGGTCTTCGGCCTGTTCGGTGCGATCGTCGGCCTGGGCGCGGTCTCCGGCCCGCTGCTCGGCGCGCTGCTGACGCAGTGGAACCTGTTCGGTCTGGAATGGCGCCCGATCTTCCTGATCAACCTGCCGGTCGGTGTCGTGGCGTTCCTCCTCGGCAGCCGCTTCATCACCGAGTCGCGGTCCCCGCGTGCGATGAAGCTGGACCTGGTGGGGGTCGGCCTGGTCACGCTGGGCCTGCTGATGCTGCTCTACCCGCTGACCCGGGGCCGCGAGCTGGGCTGGCCGGCGTGGGGGTACGTGTCGATGGCGGGCGCGCCGGTGGTCTTCGCGGCGCTCGTGGTGTTCGAGCGGCGGAAGGCGGCGCGGGACGGTTCCCCGCTGGTCGAGCTGTCACTGTTCAAGGTCAAGAGCTTCGCCGCCGGCATCGCGGTGCAGACGGTCTTCGGGGTCGCCCTGGGCGTCTTCTTCCTGGTATGGACGCTCTACATGCAGATCGGCCTGGGCTGGAGCCCGCTGCGGGCCGGCCTGACGGGCGTGCCCTTCTCGGTCGCGGTGTCCGTGGCGGCCGGGCTGTCGGTGCAGAAGCTGGTCCCGCGGTTCGGCCGCAAGGTGCTCCAGACGGGCGCGCTGCTGATGGCGGTCGGCGTCCTGCTCTACATCTGGGAGTCCGACCACTTCGGCCTGCGCATCACCCCGTGGCAGATGGCGCTGCCGCTGGTCGTGATGGGCGTGGGCATGGGGCTGATCGTCGCCCCGCTGACGGACGCGGTGCTGTCGGAGGTACCGCGTGAGCACGCCGGTTCGGCGTCCGGCCTGATCAACACGGTGCAGCAGATGGGCAACGCGCTGGGGCTCGGGCTGGTGTCGGTGGTCTTCTTCGGCGTCGTCGGCGACCGGCTGACCCCGGCCCAGGTGGGACCGGCCTTCGTGAACGCCTTCCAGCACGCGCTGGTGTGGGTGGCGGTGGTCCTCGGAGCCATCTTCGTTCTGATGTCCGCGCTGCCGAAGCGGCCGGCCCAGCACATGGAGGGCGCCGGTGCGGAGACCGGTGCCGAGACGGCTCCGACGGGGCAGCGAGAGCCCGAACTGGTCGCCTGAGCAGGTGAGGTGAGGTGAGGGCCCGGCGGCCGATGGCGCGCCGGGCCCATCGTCATGCCGGCCCCACGCTCGGACGCATGGCGGACCGTCCACGGCGGGCAAGGGGAACAGCCGCCCACGGCGGGCCGTGGAGGCCCGTACGCGGCGGGCCGCGGGGGCCCGTGCGAGGCGGGACACGAAGACCCCCGTACGCGGCGGGGCGTGGGAGACCGTTCGCGGCGCGGCGGGGCGTGGCAGCCCGTGCGGCATCGTGATGCCGTCGGCGTCGGCGTCGGCGGGCGGCGTGCTCGCCGGCGCTCTGTCGATGACGTGCGGCGCGACGCAGCACGCTCCGCACGGAGGCGTCCTCGTGGTCCCGCCGAACGGCGGCCCGCCCTCTGCCTGATCCCCATCGCGGCGGGTGTGCGCACGACCACCGTCCTGGTGGTCGCCCTCAAGGCGCTGCGAGGGCCCACGCCGGGCGCCGCGGGGACAGGGCGGGACGGCGCGGGCGTGCGGTCGGCGTCGGCGGACCGCACGCAGCCGGTCGCGGTGTGAATCCCGCGATCCGATCAGGTCGCTTTGGGGTGCTGTGAGTAGTTCACGTCACCTGCGAGATACGTCACGGTCCGGGGCCAACGTCCCGGACCGTGGTGTTCACTTGAAGACATGCCTGAGCACGTCTCGATCCTGATGTGGTTCGGCGTGGCCGTGCCCGCCGCTCTGATCATCGCCTGCGCCATCGTCCTCGCCGGTTACCGGTACGGCCTCCGGCTCGAGATCCGCCGACGCCGTCCCGCGCAGCGACTGGCGGCCGTCCCGCCCCAGCGCACCTCCGGCCCGCATCGGGAGTACGTGGAACTGTCGGCGGCGGAACGGGCCGCCTTCGCGGGCCTTATGCGGCAGCTCGGCGACGGCTGAACCACCGCCCGGACCGAGCCCCGTCACGGCGGTCCGCCCACGAGGCCCAGGACGCCCGCGAGCTTCTAGAACGCCCACGAGGCCCAGGACGCCCGCGAGCTTCTAGAACGCCCGCGTGACCCAGGACGCCCGCGAGGATCTAGGACGTCTGCGAGGCCCGCCGCTCCATGGCGTCCCGGGCCGCGTCCTCCGTCGCGTACACCTCGCACATGTGGCGTCCGTCGGGGGTCGCCGTGTGCTCGACCTCCCACAGGGAGACCTCCATGCCGTCGCTCAGCAGGAACGCGTGCTCGTAGAGCGTGAAGCACAGCCCGGCACGGCCCGCGCGGCAGGGACGGCCGAACGCCTGGGTGATCCGGTGCCCGGACGCCGTCGCCAGCAGCGAGACGACATCCGTGCCCGGCCGGTCCGCGTTCTCCGCCCGCCGCAGCAGACGGCGCGCGTGGTCGGCCGAGTCGTCCGGGGCGTATGTGGGCCGCGACTCGGGCAGCGACGCCAACTGCACCGGCACCGGCAGCTCGAAGTCCGGCGAGTCCGGCGGGAGCGGCAGCCGGACGGTGGCCGTGCGCAGTTCCTCCTCGTCGAGATACACCTCGTGCTGCGCCTCACCGCCCGGCACGGTGTTGTGCACCAGCTCCCAGAGGGTGAGGGCCGAGCCGTCGGCGAGCAGCCAGGTGTGCCGGTACGTCTCGCGGTGCAGTCCGGCGCTGTGGTGCGCGGAGCGCAGCGAGCCGTCGTACGCCAGCGCGCAGTCGAGCCGGCGTATGGTCTCGTCGGGCAGTTCGAAGGAGTTCAGCGCCCGGCCGAGGAGCCGCGCCAGGTGCTCCTCCGGAGACTCGGGCGACTCGCGTGGTTCGTACGCGGCCGTCTCGTACGGAACGCTCAAGGTTTCTCCCGGCGTTGCTGCATGTCACCTTGTGGGTGCATACCGTAGCCCCTCGGTCGGACATCGTGACAGGGAACCGAGAAAACGTCTGCCGGAAAAACGGCCGGGCCGCGCGAGAAGTTCCCGCACGGCCCGGCGATTCGTCAAAATCCGCTGCTCAGAGGCGTTTCGTGGCCCGTGAGCCGAACGGGGCGGTCAGGCCGCGCTGCCGGCGGTCCACTCGCTCCACGACATGTTCCAGCCGTTGAGCCCGTTGTCCGGGGTGACGGTCTTGTCGGGGGAGTTCTTCACGACCACCACGTCGCCGATGAGCGAGCTGTCGTAGAACCACTTGGCGGGGGTGTCGCCCTGGGCGCCGCGCACGTCCCTGAGGCCGACGCAGCCGTGGCTGGTGCCCGCGCTGCCGAAGGGCGGATTGCCCTGGTTGTACCAGTAGTTGCCGTGGATGAAGGTGCCGGAGGTCGTCAGGCGCATGGCGTGCGGCACGTCGGCGATGTCGTACTCGCCGCCCAGGCCGACGGTCTGGCTGTTCATCCGGGTCTGGATGAACTTCTCCGAGATCACCATCTTGCCGTTGTAGGTGGTGTGCTCCGGGCTGCCGGTGGAGACCGGGATCGTCTTGACCGTCTGCCCGTCCCGGACGACCGTCATGGTCTGCGTGTTGGCGTCCACCGTGGAGACCTGCGAGCGGCCGACCGTGAACGTCACGGTCTTCTTCTGCACGCCGTAGACGCCGTTCGCGCCCTGCACGCCGTCCAGGTCGATCTTCATCGTGACCTTGGAGCCGGCCTTCCAGTAGTCGTCGGGCCGGAAGTCGAGCCGCTGCGCGCCGAACCAGTGGCCCACCACCTGCTGGCCGCTGCTGGAGGTGACGGTGATGTGCGACTGGACGGTCTTCTTGTCGCTGATCGCCTTGTCGAAGGTGAACGACACCGGCATGCCCACGCCCACCGTGGTGCCGTTGTCCGGCGTGTAGGTGCCGATGAAGCTGTTCGCCGTGGTGACGGTCGTGAAGATGGAGTTGGCGGCGGCGGTGAGCCCGCCGGAGTCCTTCGCGGTCGCGGAGATCTGGTACTTGGTCCCGCGCTCCAGCTGCTCCTTCGGCTTCCAGACGGCGCCGTCCGCCGAGATCGAACCCGGTACCGCCTGGCCCGTCCCGGCCACGGTCATCTTCACGTCGGTGAGCTTGCCGTCGCTGACCTTCACGCCGGTGGCGTTGATCGACGCGCTCGTCGAACCGTCCTTGGCCGAGATGACGATCTTCGCCGAGGAGGTCTTCGGGGTCGACTTGCCGCCGCCCTTGCCGTCGTCGCCGGCCTTGGCGTCGCCACCGCATCCGGTGAGGGTCAGGGCGCCGACCACCAGGGCGGCACAGGCCCCAAGTACGCGCCGCGCTGCTATGTCCGGCGTTGTCACGGGCTGCTCCAGGTTCGTGTGAGGTGCGTGATCCACTCAGTGTGTGGGTGAAGAGGCGACCGGGCCCTCCCAAGGTTCCCGCCGACCGGCCGAAAAGCCCGCACGTGACAGAACCGGAACAATCGAAGGTCCGGTGTGACACACCGGCCGTTCCACCGACGGGGTCGGCGGCGGCAGTTGGTCCGCCCGGCGACCGGGAACGACAGCGACGAGCACCGCTTCCCGTCCGCCCCGGCTCTCATCGCCCGGGCCGAGATCCCCCCTTCCCGGACGGCCTGCCGGCGGCCTGCCGGCGGCCTGCTGAAACCCGCCGTCGACACCTCGCCTCCGCCTCGGCGGTTGCCGCCTCCACGGCTTCCGGACCCGACGGCTCCCGCGCGCCCGCTCCGGTCCGGTCCGGGCGGTTCCCGCCCCGCGCGCCCGCCCGGCTTCGGTTTCCGACGGCTCCCGCCCGCCCGCCCGGCTTCGGTTTCCGACGGCTCGGCTCAGGCCTCAGCGGCTCCCCTCGCCACGGGCCGGGTACAACTCCCCGTACGCCGGCCACGAACCGCCGGGTCCGGTCACCGGCTCGGCGGTGCGAACGGCGCGGACGATCGCGCGGGTCACGACGTCCGCGCCGGCCGCGAGGACGTCGTTCAGGTCGAGGGGCCGGCCGGTGCCGAGCGGGCGGGCGCCGGTGGCCAGCGCGAACACCGTGTCCCCGTCGTTGAGCAGGTGCACCGGCCGCACCGCGCGCGCGATGCCGTCGTGCGCCGTGCCGGCCAGCTTCTGCGCCTGTGCCTTGGACAGGTCCGCGTCGGTGGCGACCACCGCGAGCGTGGTGTTCAGCGGAGGCGGTGCGTTGCGTGCGGCGGACTGCGCGAGCCGCCGGCGCGCGGCCCGGTGCGTCCGAGCGTCGGGATACTCCACCCGGCCCTGGAACAACTCCCCGTACAGCACGCCCGTTTCGGGGTCCACCGCCGAGCCGGCCGCGTTGGCCACCACCAGTGCCGCCACCGTGACACCCGAGTCGAGCACCGTGCTCGCGGTGCCGACGCCGCCCTTGACCGGTCCCACGGCCGCTCCCGTGCCCGCGCCGACGCATCCTTGTGCCACGGGTCCGCCCGGCTCGCTCGCGGCGGCGGCCTCGACCGCCGCGCGTCCGGTGGCCGCGTCCGGGCGGGCCTGGAAGTCGCCGCCCCGGCCCAGGTCGAAGACACAGGCGGCGGGCACGACCGGCACCACATGGGTCGGTTCGGGGCCGACCCGCACCCCGCGCCCCCGCTCCTCCAGCCAGGCCATCACCCCCGACGCGGCGTCCAGCCCGTACGCGCTGCCACCGGTCAGCACCACCGCCTCCACCGTGCGCACCAGATTGCGCGGATCGAGGGCGTCGGTCTCCTTGGTGCCGGGCCCGCCCCCGCGCACGTCGACGGCGGCGACCGCGCCGCCCTCCGGCGCCAGTACGACCGTCGTCCCGGTCAGCCATCCGTCGCCCCTGCGCGTGGCGTGCCCCACGCGCACACCGGTGACGTCCGTCAAAGCGTCAGCTGTCATGGGGATCAGTCTTCCCGCGTCCCGCACCCCGGCGCCCGGTCACGGGCCGCGCCCGCCGCGAGGAGGACCGTACCCTTGAGCCATGAGTACCGCCACCGAGCCGCACGATCCGAAGAACGCGCTGATCTTCGACGACCCGCTGAGCCAGCAGTCCACGGACGACACCGACCGGGGCTGGGGCGAACGTCCGGACGGCGACGCCGCCGCCGATCTCAAGCGCTTCCTCGACGAGAAGCCGCCGCACCACCTCTGAGGCCGGCGGAGCCGCCGGGCCGCTGCCGTGGCCGCTGTCGCCGGCCGGCCGGTGCGGGCTACCGCCCCCCGGTCTGGGACTCGCGTCGCGCGACCAGCTCGTCGCGGATCTCCTGGAGCACCTGGATCTCGGTCACCTCGACGGTCTCATGCGTGCCTGTCTTCGCCTTCCGGCGGGCCTCCTGCCGGGCCAGGAACTTGGCCATCGGCAGGACCATCAGGAAGTAGACCACCGCCGCCGTGATCAGGAACTGCAGCGTGGAGCCGAGAACGGAGCCCCACATGATCCGGATGCCCTGGTCGCCCTGGCAGGTCGAACTCAGGCACGAGCTGTAGTGATCCAGGTTCTTGGTGCCGATCGCCCCGACGACCGGGTTGATCACACCCTTCACCACCGAGTTGACGATGTTGGTGAAGGCCGCGCCGACGACCACCGCGACGGCCAGATCGACGACGTTCCCGCGCATCAGGAAGGCCCTGAAGCCCCGCCAGACGCTCGGGTCCTGCTTGTTGCTCACGGGGTTCCCTTCTGGGTGGCTGCTTGTCGGACAAACAGCCACCCAACCTACGGGTCACCACAAGATCACCGCCAACCGAGTGGTGGAACTCACCCCGGCCAGCCGCGCGGCGGTGGTGATCGGCACGGTGAGCGCGATCAGGGCTCCGTCGCCCGCCTGGCCGTCGCCCGGGTCGGCCGCCGGCGGCGGCACCTTCGCCACCCGCGCCCCGCGGGCCAGCACCCGCGCCGCACCGCCCGTCGCCGGATCCGCCGCGGCGATCACGTCGACCCGGTCGCCGGGGCGCAGCAGCCGCACCGTGGCCGCGTCGGCGATGCGCACGGGCGCGGTCACCGTCCGCGGCGCGCCCGCGCCGCGGCTGCCCGCCGGGCCCGGCGGCACGTCATGCGAGGGCGCGTCGAGCAGGGGCGTGTCGTCCGGCGGTGTGTCCGCCGCCGGCACCGGGTGCGCCCGGGCGGGCCCGCCGCGCGGCGGATCCGCCGCGTGCCGTGGTCCCGCGGCCACCAGCGCGGCCGCCGTGACGGCCAGTCCGGCCGCCACGGCCCGCCTGCGGTGCCGTACCAGCCGGTGCCACCGGTGCCGTCCACCGCGCACCCGCACCGGCGCGAAGTGCGGCACCTCGCACGTGGCCGGGGCGTCGGCGCCGGGCGGGTACGGAGCCGGGGCCGGGGGGAGGGCGGAGGGGAAGGAGGAGGGCGTGCGCGAGGGGAAGGGGGGCGGAGACGGGAACGAGGGCGACTGGGACACGAGGACCACCACCTGCGGGTGCGGGACCGGCGACCGGCTTGCGATGCCACGATGAGGCATCGCGCCGAGGCTCGCCGGAGCCCGTGCGTTACTCGCGGGTTGTGGACAACCCCGTCACCCGAACGTGAGGTTCCGTCCCGGTCTCCGCCACGGCAGCGCGAACGCCGGGTGCCGTGCCGGTCTCCGCCACGGCAGCGCGAACGCCGGGTGCCGTGCCGGTCTCCGCCACGGCAGCGCGAACGCCGGGTGCCGTGCCGGTTGCCGCTACGGCAGCGCGAACGCCGGGTGCCGTGCCGGTCTCCGCTACGGCAGCGCGAACCCCGGGTCCATCCCGCCCAGCGCCGTCGCGCACGGGCAGTCCCGCGCCTCGCCGGCGGGCAGCGCGGCCACCGCGTCGAACAGCACGCCCCGCAGCCGTTCCACATTGGCGCCGAACACTCGGAGCACCTCCTCGTGCGAGACGCCCTCGCCGCTCTCGGCGCCCGCGTCGAGGTCGGTGACCAGCGTCAGCGAGGTGTAGCAGAGTTCCAGCTCACGGGCGAGCGCGGCCTCGGGGTGGCCGGTCATGCCCACCACCGACCAGCCCTGCGCCCGGTGCCACAGCGATTCGGCGCGGGTCGAGAAGCGCGGACCCTCCACCACGACCAGCGTGCCGCCGTCGACCGCCTCCCAGTCCCGGCCGCGCGCCGCCTTCAGCGCCGCCGCCCGGCCGGCGGGGCAGTAGGGGTCGGCCAGGGAGACGTGCACCACGTTGGGCAGGGTGCCGTCGGGCAGCGGCAGCCCGTCGAAGTAGGTCTGCTCCCGGGACTTCGTACGGTCGGCGAACTGGTCCGGCACCAGCAGTGTGCCCGGCCCGTACTCGGGGCGCAGGCCGCCCACCGCGCAGGGGCCGAGGACCTGGCGCACGCCCACCGAGCGCAGGGCCCACAGGTTGGCCCGGTAGTTGATGCGGTGCGGCGGAAGGTGGTGGCCGCGGCCGTGCCGGGGCAGGAAGGCGACCCGCCGGCCGGCGACCTCGCCGAGGAACAGGGAGTCGCTGGGGGCCCCGTACGGCGTGTTCACCTGGACCTCGGTCACGTCGTCGAGGAACGAGTAGAACCCGGACCCGCCGATGACACCGATCTCTGCGCGCTCTGTGTTCGCCATGGCCAGCACACTAGGCCCTGTGGTCGAGGTCCCGCGTGCCTCCGGGGGCCAGGGCGGCGGATCCGGCTGCCCGCGGACACGCCGAGGACCCCGCCGTCCTGTGACGGGCGGGGTCCGGGAAGCGGAACGTCAGGCCGCGGAGCTGCCGGCCGAGCTCGTGGACGCCGAGGACGACGAGGAGCCGCTCGACGACGAGCCGCTCGACGACGAGCCGCCCGTGCTCGACGTGGACGAGGAGCTCGACGACTTCGCCGACGACGCCGGGCTGCTGCTCGACGAGGAGCCGCGGCTGTCGTTGCGGTAGAAGCCGGAGCCCTTGAAGACAATGCCGACCGCGGAGAACACCTTCTTCAGGCGGCCACCGCAGTTGGGGCACTCGGTGAGCGCGTCGTCGGTGAATTTCTGCACCGCCTCGAGGCCCTCGCCGCACTCGGTGCACTGGTACTGGTAGGTGGGCACTGTCTTCCTCCTGGCACTCTCACTCGATGAGTGCTAACGACGATCCATAGTGACGTATTCCGTGGCGTCAGTCCACTGCGACGGGTTCGCGGTGACCGACGCCACGTGCCACGGTGCGCCCGCCGGTCCGGGTGGCGAGCCGCGAACGCAGCGTCACGAGGGTCAGCAGGGCGAGCACGGTGCCGGCCATCGGCACCAGGAATCCGGCGCCACCCCACAGCCGGTCCTCGAGCTGTCCGGCGACCGTGACGGCGGCGGCCTGCCCCAGCGCGACCGCGCCCGTCAGCCAGGTGAACGCCTCGGTGCGGGCGCCGGCCGCGACCAGTCCCTCGACCAGGGTGTAGCCGGTGATCAGCGCGGGTGCGATGCACATGCCGACGACGAGGCCGAGCGCGGCCAGCAGCAGTACGGAGTGGGCCGTCCACAGGGCCGACGCGGTCAGCGCCAGGGCCGTGTAGCCGACCAGGAGGCGGCGGCGCGGGGCGACCTTCCAGGCGATGGCGCCGCACACGATGCCGGAGAGCATGTTGCCCGCGGCGAACGTCCCGTACAGGACGCCGTTGAGGCCGGGTTCGCCGATCGACTCGGTGAACGCGGCCAGCGAGACCTGCATGCCGCCGAAGACCGTGCCGATGCCGAGGAAGGTCACCACCAGCACGCGCACCCCGGGGACGCCCAGCGCGGAGGCGTGGGCCGCGCGCGCCTGCCCGCCGCCCGCGGCGACGGGCGGCTGGGTGCGCTTCTGCGCGGCGAACAGCAGACCGCCGACCAGGGTCAGCGCGGCCTCCGTGAACAGACCGGCCGCCGGAGCGACGGCCGTGCACAGGGCGGTGGCCAGCAGCGGGCCGAAGACGAAGGTCAGCTCGTCGGTGACCGACTCGAAGGCCGCCGCGGTGGAGGCCAGGGGCGAGTCCTTCAGGATCACGCCCCAGCGGGCCCGCACCATCGGACCGATCTGCGGCACCGAGGCGCCGGTGGGCACGGCCGCCGTGAACAGCGCCCACAGGGGCGCGTGCGACAGGGCGAGCGCCGTCAGCGTCAGCCCCGCCAGGGCGTGCACCAGGACGCCGGGGAGCAGGACGGCGCGCTGTCCGTAGCGGTCGGCGAGCCGCCCGCTGTAGGGCGCGAACAGGGCCATGGCGACGCCGGTGACGGCGGCGGTGGCGCCCGCGGCGCCGTAGGAGCCGGTGGTGTGCTGCACGAGCAGCACGATCGAGATGGTGAGCATCGCGAACGGCTGGCGTGCCGCGAAACCGGGGACCAGGAACGTCCAGGCGCCGCGAGTGCGCAGCAGCTGCCCGTACCCCGGGCGGGAGGGTGCCGTCGAGGTCTTCGCGGGGTCGGTGGTGGTGACCGCGGATCCCACGGCCCGGCCTTTCTGCCGCCTGGTAGCGCCGCCCCTGGTACGGGCGCGCCGAGAGCTGTCCTCTTGCGCGGACTGCGGTAGATGCCGGTGCCCGTAAAGGGGGTGACCCGGCCGCCATACGGTCGCGCCAGCTCTGCGTCAGGCAGAGTTGGTTCGATCAGGGTGAGCCTTCATCGTACAGCGGCCGCCGGCTCGTGCACCTGTGAAAACGAGCACCGCGACCGCCGTACGCCTGGGATCGGTACGGCTGCGAGCCGTACCGGGCGCGGGCTCGACGCACCCGTCGGGCACGGGACGGGCGCGTGCCGCCGGCGCCCGGTACGGCATCCGCACGGCGTCCCGCGCCGACTCGTCCGGCGTCCGCGCCGCGCCAATCGCTCGGGTCCGTGCGCCGCGGTACTCGTCCGGGTCCGTGCGCCGCGCCGCTCGCCCGGCGTCCGCGCCGCGGCACTCGCCCGCACTGGGGCCCGCGCCGCGGCGTGCGGCTAGCGGGTGCCGCCGGCGCCTGCGCCGTTCGCGCCCAGCCAGTCGGCGAGCTTGCCGCCCCGGCCGACCGCGCGCAGCCGGCGTTCGGCCGCCTCGCGTACGGGGTCGGTGGCGACCACGAGGAGTTCGTCGCCGCGCCGCAGGACCGTCGTGGGCAGAGGGACAAACGATTCTCCCTCGCGGACGACCAGGGTGACGGCGGATCCGGAGGGCAGCCGCAGCTCGTTGATCTCCACTCCGTGCATCCGCGACCCCTCCGGGATGGCGACGGACAGCAGGTGTCCGCGCAGCCGCTCCAGCGGCGCCGACTCGATGCCGAGGTCGGCGGGCCCCTCGTTCTCGCCGAGGCGCAGCTTGCGGGCGAGCCAGGGCAGGGTCGGGCCCTGGACCAGGGTGTACACCGCGACCAGGACGAAGACGATGTTGAAGATGCGGCGGCTGGTGTCGACGCCGTTCACCATGGGGATGGTCGCCAGGATGATGGGGACGGCGCCGCGCAGTCCGGCCCAGGACATAAGGGTCTGCTCCTGCCAGGGCACCCGGAACGGCAGCAGGCTGAGCAGCACGCTCAGCGGTCGGGCGACCATGGTCAGGACCAGGCCGATGACCAGGGCGGCCCAGATGTCGTCGACGAGGTCGTGCGGGGTGACCAGCAGGCCGAGCAGGACGAACATGCCGATCTGGGCGATCCAGCCGAGCCCCTCGGCGAAGCCTCGGGTGGCGGGCCAGTGCGGCAGCTTGGCGTTGCCGAGCAGCATCGCCGCCAGGTAGACCGCGAGGAAGCCGCTGCCGTGCGCCAGCGCGCCGGCGGCGTAGGCCGCGACCGCGATCGCCATCACGGCGATCGGATAGAGACCGGAGGCGGGCAGGGCGACGTGCCTGAGACCCCAGGCGCCCAGCCAGCCCACCGCGAGGCCCACGGCGGCGCCGATGGCCAGCTCCAGCGCTATCTCGCCCGCCAGCACGTACCAGTGTTCGACCGGACCGGCCGTGGAGAAGGCGACGACCAGGATGACCACCGGGGCGTCGTTGAAGCCGGACTCGGCCTCCAGCGTGCCGGTCACGCGCGAGGGCAGGGGGACGCGCCGCAGCACCGAGAAGACGGCCGCGGCGTCCGTCGAGGACACCACGGCGCCGATGATGAGCGCCTGGCGCCACTCCAGTCCGACGAGGTAGTGGGCGCCGGTCGCGGTGACGGCGACGCTGACCCCGACCCCGACCAGCGCGAGGACGGAGGCGGACGGCAGGACCGGCCGTATCTCCTTCCACTTCGTGCCGAGGCCGCCCTCGGCCAGGATCACGACGAGGGCCGCGTAGCCGATGACCTGGGTCAGCTCGGCGTTGTCGAAGTGGATGTGGCCGAGGCCGTCCTGGCCCATGACGATGCCGATCCCCAGGTAGACGAGCAGGCTGGGGAGCCCGCTGCGCGAGGAGATCCGGACCGCTGCGACGGCGACGAGCAGGACGAGGGCACAGGCGAGCAGGAGCTGGTTGAGGTGGTGAACAGTCAGTGGCGGATCCTTCCCCGAGTTCTCCGCAGTCTCCGGTTACTTCGTTACCTTACCTAACTCTTGACGCTTTCTTGACGCTTCCCGGAGCAATATCGAACGCCCGTCCGCGGCCGGGACCCGACTCCGAGTCAAGCGGTATCGGCCCCTGCGCCTATGGTTGCTCCAGCACTCCAGGACCGCCTGCCGCTCGCGTTAGGACAGCAAGGACAGCGATGCCCCCCAACACCACCGCCTCAACGGGTCGCAAGCCCGGCAAGTCCGGCAGGAAGAAGGGGCGAAAAGCCCGACTGATCGTGCTCGTCCTGGTACTGGCCATCATCGGAGGCGTCGCCTACGGGGCCTACTGGTCCGTCAGCACCGTTCGCGCCTCCTTCCCGCAGACCAAGGGCTCGGTCACGCTCCAGGGCCTGTCCGGGCCCGTCGACGTCAAGCGGGACGGCTACGGCATCCCGCAGATCTACGCCGACTCCGCCGAGGACCTGTTCATGGCGCAGGGCTACGTCCAGGCCCAGGACCGGTTCTACGAGATGGACGTGCGCCGGCACATGACCTCCGGGCGCCTGTCGGAGATGTTCGGCTCGGGCCAGGTCAAGAACGACGAGTTCCTGCGCACCCTGGGCTGGGACCGGGTCGCCAAGGAGGAGTACGACAAGAAGCTGTCGGCCTCCACCAAGAAGTACCTCCAGGCGTACTCGCAGGGCGTCAACGCCTACCTCAAGGGCCGCGCCGCCAAGGACATCTCCCTCGAGTACGCGGCGCTGGGCCTCACCAACGACTACACGCCCGCCCAGTGGACCCCGGTCGACTCGGTCTCCTGGCTGAAGGCGATGGCCTGGGACCTGCGCGGCAACATGCAGGACGAGATCGACCGCGCCCTGATGACCAGCCGCCTCGGTCCCAAGCAGATCAAGGACCTGTACCCGGACTACCCGTACAGCCGGAACAAGCCGATCGTCACTCAGGGCCAGTACGAGGAGCTCACCCAGACGTTCCAGGGCGGCGACGGCGGGACCACCACGGGGTCGTCCGGCTCGGGCACCTCCACCGGCACGTCCGGCTCGGGCACCTCGACAGGGACGTCCGGCACCGGCACGTCCGGGACCGGCACGACCGGCACGGGAACCGGCACGACCGGCACCGGCACGACCGGCACGGGAACCGGCACGACCGGGACCGGCACCGGCACCGCCGGGTCGTCCGGCTCGGGCGTGCAGGGTCAGCTGATGGGCCTGCGCGACGTCATGCAGGACCTGCCCGCGGCCGTCGGCGTGAACGGCGACGGCATCGGCTCCAACTCCTGGGTGGTCGGCGGGAAGTACACCATCACCGGCAAGCCGCTGCTCGCCAACGACCCGCACCTGGGCGCCGCGCTGCCCTCCGTCTGGTACCAGATGGGCCTGCACTGCCGCGCCGTCTCCGGCAAGTGCCCGTACGACGTCACCGGCTACACCTTCGCGGGCATGCCCGGCGTGGTCATCGGCCACAACCAGAACATCGCCTGGGGCCTGACCAACTCCGGCGCCGACGTCACCGACCTGTACCTGGAGAAGCTCAGCGGCGACGGCTACCTGCGCGACAACAAGACGGTGCCGTTCAAGACCCGTCAGGAGACCATCAAGGTCGCCGGCGGCCCGTCCAAGACGATCGTCGTCCGGGAGACCGAGAACGGGCCCCTGCTGTCCGACCGCGACGACGAGCTGGTGCAGGTCGGCAAGAGGGCCACCGTCAACACCGCGGCGCCCGACCGCGGCGACGGCTACGGCATCGCGCTGAAGTGGACCGCGCTGGAGGCGGGCACCACCATGGACGCCGTCTTCGCCATCGACCGGGCGAAGGACTGGAGCTCCTTCCGCTCGGCGGCGGCCCTGTTCGACGTGCCCTCGCAGAACCTGATCTACGCCGACAAGCAGAACAACATCGGCTACACGCTGCCCGGCCGGATCCCGCTGCGCGCCAAGAACGACGACGGCTCCGTGCCGGCGCCGGGCTGGGACTCCAAGTACGACTGGAAGGGCTACATAGACCAGGACGAGCTGCCCTACGAGTACAACCCCGAGCGCGGCTACATCGTCACCGCCAACCAGGCCGTGGTCGACCCGGACAAGTACCCGTACACGCTCACCACGGACTGGGGTTACGGCACCCGCAGCCAGCGGATCACCGATCTGATCCAGGCGAAGATCGACGGCGGCGGCAAGATCTCCACCGAGGACATGCGGCAGATGCAGATGGACAACAGCAGCGAGATCGCCAAGCTGCTGGTGCCCAAGCTGCTGAAGATCGACATCGGTGACAAGGACGTCCGCCAGGCGCAGAAGCTCCTGGAGGGCTGGGACTACACCCAGGACGCCGACTCGGCGGCCGCCGCCTACTTCAACGCGGTCTGGCGCAACATCCTCAAGCTGGCCTTCGGCAACAAGCTCCCCAAGGAGCTGCGGGCCGAGGACCAGTGCCTGTGGGTCGAGCCGGCCGGCAACACCGGACCGGTGGACGAGACCACCAAGGTCCGCGAGTGCGGCGAGCGCGACGCCGACCAGGCGCAGCCGGACGGCGGCGACCGCTGGTTCGAGGTGGTCCGCAAGCTCATGGACGACGAGAACAGCGACTGGTGGAAGACGCCGGCCTCGGGCACCCGTCCCAAGGCGGACAACCGCGACGAGCTGTTCGGCCGCGCCATGATCGACGCCCGCTGGGAGCTGACCGCCAAGCTCGGCAAGGACATCGACAGCTGGAGCTGGGGCAGGCTGCACCGCCTGTTCCTGAAGAACCAGACCCTGGGCACCGAGGGCCCCGGCTTCCTGCGGTACGTCCTCAACCGCGGCCCCTGGAAGCTGAGCGGCGGCGAGGCCGCGGTCAACGCCTCCGGGTGGAACGCGGCCGGCGGCTACAACGTGGTGTGGGTGCCGTCCATGCGGATGGTGGTCAACCTCGCCGACCTCGACAAGTCCAAGTGGATCAATCTCACCGGCGCCTCCGGGCACGCCTTCAGCGCCCACTACACCGACCAGACGGGCAAGTGGGCCAAGGGCGAACTGCTCCCGTGGGCCTTCTCGGCGGACGCGGTCGGCAAGAGCACGAGCGACACGCTGGTGCTGAAGCCGTGAGCCACTCCCGCGGCGGGCCGCCGGGTCGGTGACCCGCCGGCCCGCCGGGGCACGGTGACCGTGAAGGCCCTCCACGCGCGCGTGGAGGGCCTTCACCGTGCTGATCGCGTCCGGGGGCGGGTCAGGTGAAGCGGCGCACCCCCGAGGGCGTGACCACCGCCTGCACCGGCCGGTCGTGCGGCTCCTCGGGGACGTGCGCGACGACCTCGGAGTCGTACAGCAGGACCACGAGCGCGGGATGCGCGTCCGCCCGCTCCAGGCGGGCCAGGACACGGTCGTAGGAGCCGCCGCCGCGGCCCAGCCGCAGGCCGCGCGCGTCGACGGCGAGGCCGGGCAGCAGGACGGCGTCGGCGGCCGTCACGGCGTCCGGGCCCAGGCGCCGCCCGGCCGGCTCGAACAGCGCCATCCGCCCGCCGTGCTGCACGCGGGCGAGGGAGCCCTCCCCGGTGTAGGCGCCCCAGTCCAGGTCGTTGTCGGGCAGCAGGGCGGGCAGCAGGACCCGTACGCCCCGCTCGCGCAGCGCGTCGAGCAGGACGAGGGTGCCGGGTTCGGCGCCGACCGAGACGTAGGCGGCCACCGTGCGCGCCCGGGCCAGTTCGGGCAGCTCCAGCGCGCGCCGCGCCAGGGAGCGCGCCGCCTGGCGCACGTCGTCCACGGTCAGCCCGTTCCGCGCCGCGAGGAGCTCCCGCCGCAACGTCCGCTTGCCGGGTTCCGTCCTGCTTCCGATGTCACTCAAGGCCGTTTACGTACCTTTCCGCACATGTGCGTACTTATGCCTACTTACGGGCCAATAAACCCGAGTCGCGGATTCCCTGCAAAGGCAGCGGATATGGTGGCCGCCATGAGTCAGTCGCACCCCAGGATCAGCAAGGCTGTCATCCCCGCAGCCGGCCTCGGCACCCGGTTCCTGCCGGCCACCAAGGCCACTCCCAAGGAGATGCTGCCGGTCGTCGACAAGCCGGCGATCCAGTACGTGGTCGAGGAGGCCGTCTCCGCCGGCCTGAACGACGTCCTCATGGTGACGGGCCGCAACAAGCGGCCGCTGGAGGACCACTTCGACCGCAACTACGAGCTGGAGTCGGCCCTGGCCAACAAGGGCGACGCCGAGCGACTGGCCAAGGTGCAGGAGTCCAGCGACCTGGCGATGATCCACTACGTCCGCCAGGGCGACCCCAGGGGACTGGGGCACGCGGTCCTGTGCGCGGCCCCGCACGTGGGCGACGAGCCGTTCGCGGTCCTGCTCGGCGACGACCTGATCGACCCGCGCGACCCGCTGCTGGCCCGGATGATCGAGGTGCAGGAGACCTACGGCGGCAGCGTCGTCGCGCTCATGGAGGTCGAGCCCGAGCAGATCCACCTCTACGGCTGCGCGGCCGTGGCGGCCACCGAGGACAGCGACGTCGTCCAGGTGACCGGCCTGGTGGAGAAGCCGGAGGCCGCGGAGGCGCCCTCCAACTACGCGATCATCGGCCGGTACGTCCTCGATCCGCACATCTTCGACATCCTGCGCCGGACCGAGCCCGGCCGCGGCAACGAGATCCAGCTCACCGACGCCCTCCAGCAGCTCGCGCAGACGCATTCGGCGGCCGGCGACGCGGGCAGCGTCGGCGGCCCGGTGCACGGCGTGGTCTTCAAGGGCCGCCGCTACGACACCGGCGACCGCGGGGATTATCTGCGTGCCATCGTCAGACTCGCGTGCGAACGTGAGGACCTGGGCCCGGACTTCAGATCCTGGCTCAAGCGGTACGTAGCCGAGGAGATGTGACGACGTTGAGCAGCGCCGGGCACCACACCGACGACCCCGACCGCCTCTGGTCGGTGGACGAACACCTGGAGGACGTCCTCACCACCGTCCGCCCCCTCGAACCCATCGAGCTGCAACTGCTCGACGCGCAGGGCTGCGTCCTGGTCGAGGACGTCATGGTGCCGATCTCCCTGCCGCCGTTCGACAACAGCTCCATGGACGGGTACGCGGTGCGGGTCGCGGACGTGTCGGGCGCGAGCGAGGAGTTCCCGGCCGTCCTGGAGGTCGTCGGGGACGTCGCGGCGGGCGCGGCCGACCCGCTGGAGGTGGGCCCGGGGCAGGCCGCCCGGATCATGACCGGCGCCCCGCTGCCGCCCGGCGCCGAGACGGTCGTCCCCGTGGAGTGGACCGACGGCGGGCTCGGCGGGGGGCCGGTGAACGGGATGCGGGCGCGCAGCCTGTCACCGGAGGGCGCCACCGGGCAGGTGCGTGTGCACCGCCCCGCCGGGGACCGCGCGCACGTGCGCGCCACGGGCAGCGACGTGAAGGCCGGCGACCTCGCGCTGAGCGCCGGCACGGTCCTCGGACCGCCGCAGATCGCGCTGCTCGCCGCGATCGGCCGCGGCACGGTCCGGGTGCGCCCGCGCCCGCGGGTGGTGGTGATGTCCACCGGCAGCGAGCTGGTCCAGCCCGACGAGCAGCTGGGCGGCGGCCAGATCTACGACTCCAACAGCTTCGCCCTGACCGCGGCCGCCCGGGACGCCGGGGCCATCGCCTACCGCGTGGGCGCCGTCGCCGACGACGCCGAGGTGCTGCGCACGACCATCGAGGACCAGCTCGTCCGCGCCGACCTGATGGTCACCACCGGCGGGGTGAGCGTCGGCGCGTACGACGTGGTCAAGGAGGCGCTGTCGCGCTTCGGCGACGAGGACGTGCCGGGCGGCGGCGTGGAGTTCCGCAGGCTCGCCATGCAGCCCGGCAAGCCGCAGGGCTTCGGCACCGTCGGCTCCGACCACATCCCGCTGCTGGCGCTGCCCGGCAACCCGGTGTCGTCGTACGTGTCCTTCGAGCTGTTCGTCCGCCCGGTCATCCGCGCCCTGATGGGACTCGAGGACGTGCACCGGCCGACCGCCCGGGCGACCCTGGTGGCGGACAAGGCGCTGAGCTCGCCCGGGGGCCGCAGGCAGTTCCTGCGCGGGACGTACGCCGACGGCCGGGTGACCCCCCAGGGAGGCGCCGGGTCGCATCTGATCGCCGCCCTCGCCCGGGCCGACGCCCTCATCGTCGTGCCCGAGGACACCGAGTCGGTCGAGCCCGGAGCCGAGGTGGAGGTGGTCCTGCTCGGCTGACCCGTTCCGGTTGGCGGTACCGTGTCGCGCACAGCAGGCCCGCGCGCCGCACCGCGCCGGGCCCGGACCGGGAGCGCCACAGAGCATGACTACGCCGTCCCGGGGGCAGACCCCCGGACCCGTGCAGGACCGAGTGCAGGACAGTGTGCAGGACCGACTGACCCACATCGACGAGGCGGGCGCCGCCCGCATGGTCGACGTGTCGGACAAGGAGGTGACCGCGCGCACCGCCCGCGCCAGCGGCCGTGTCCTCGTCTCGCCCCGGGTGGTCGAGCTGCTGCGGGGCGAGGGTGTGCCCAAGGGCGACGCCCTCGCCACCGCGCGGATCGCCGGGATCATGGGCGCCAAGCGCACCCCGGACCTCATCCCGCTCTGCCACCCGTTGGCGGTGTCGGGTGTGAGACTGGACCTGTCGGTCGCGGACGACGCCGTGGAGATCACGGCCACCGTGCGGACGACGGACCGCACGGGTGTCGAGATGGAGGCGCTCACCGCGGTCAGCGTCGCCGCGCTCACCGTGATCGACATGGTCAAGGCGGTCGACAAGGGAGCGGTCATCACGGACGTCAGGGTCGAAGAGAAGACGGGCGGCAAGTCGGGCGACTGGAGCCGGACATGACACTCGACGGGCCGGCCGGCGGCGCACCGCGGGCGGCGTACACCGCGCTGGTGGTCACCGCGTCCAACCGGGCCGCCGCCGGGGTCTACGAGGACAAGGGCGGCCCGCTGATCGCCGACGGCCTCCGGGGCTTCGGCTTCGCCGTCGACGGCCCGCGGGTGGTGCCGGACGGCGACCCGGTGGAGGCCGCCCTGCGCGCGGCCGTCGAGGCCGGGTACGACGTCGTGGTCACCACCGGCGGCACCGGTATCTCGCCGACCGACCGCACGCCCGAGGCGACCCGCCGGGTGATCGACCACGAGGTGCCGGGCATCGCCGAGGCCATCCGGGCGTTCGGACGGGAGAAGGTGCCGACCGCGGCGCTGTCCCGGGGCCTGGCCGGGGTGGCCGGGCGGACGCTGATCGTCAACCTGCCGGGTTCCACGGGTGGGGTGAAGGACGGACTGGCGGTCCTGGAGCCGCTGTTGAGGCACGCCGTCGACCAGTTGCGCGGCGGCGACCACCCGAGGCCCGGCGCCGGCAGTGGGGGTGCGAGCTGAACAGCCCATCGTGGCCCGTGGTGCTCGCGGAGGGTGATGTCGTCCTCCGGCCGATAAAGCTGCGCGACCAGCGGGCCTGGCGCGAGGTGAACCGGCGCAACAGGGGCTGGCTGCGGCCCTGGGAGGCAACCATCCCGCCGCCCACTCCCGGCGGGCCGGTCACGCACCGGCCGACCTACCGCCAGATGGTGCGCCACCTGCGGTCCGAGGCGAACGCCGGCCGGATGCTGCCGTTCGTCGTCGAGTACCAGGGGCAGTTGGTCGGGCAGTTGACGGTCGCCGGGATCACCTGGGGATCGATGTGCTCGGGCCACGTCGGCTACTGGGTGGACGAGGCGGTGGCCGGCCGCGGGGTGATGCCGACCGCCGTGGCCCTGGTCGTGGACCACTGTTTCCGCACCGTGGGGCTGCACCGTATCGAGGTCTGCATTCGCCCCGAGAACGGGCCGAGCCGCCGGGTGGTGGAGAAACTCGGATTCCGCGAGGAGGGCCTTCGCCCGCGTTATCTCCACATCGACGGAGCCTGGCGCGACCACCTGGTCTTCGCGCTCACCGCGGAAGAGGCGCCCGACGGGCTGCTGAACCGCTGGCGGCGGACGCGCGCCCGGCGGGCGCCGAAGGGGAATCCGGCCTGACCGGCGCGGGCCGCCCGACCCACGCCCGCCGCTTGGAGGCGCGGGCTGAGCGAGGCGCGGCCGAACCGGTTCGAACCGGGCCGAAGCGGACCGGGGTGGCCGAGAGGGAGCGGGACGGCGGTCGGTACGGGCCAATTAATTGAATAAATGTTCGAATTGCAGCTCGTGGGGCATTGAATTCGCTCCCGGACGGTCCACTGATCGCACCGGTCGCAAAAAAAGTTCGAAATATCAGCCAGATCGTGCGACACACCGGCCCAATTGGCCGATGGCCTTGCGTAAACCCCTCTACGGTGTGAGGCGTGAGCAGCAGCGGCCTCATCTACGCAGTCATTGTCGGGGCCTGGGCCGCCTACTTGGTGCCCATGTGGCTCCGTAGGCAGGACGAGCTGAACGAAGCCCGTCCGACGGAACGCTTCAGCACCGCCATCCGGCTGCTTTCCGGACGGGCGGGGATGGAGCGCCGGTACGCCAGGGACCTCAGGGCGCGCTCCGCCGAGGAGGGGGAGTCCAGCGCCGTGCCGCCGGACGCCGTCACCGACTCGGTGGACGTCCGGGCCTTCGCCGTACCCCCGCCCCGTGCCGCCCGGCCCCAGGAGCGGGAACGGCCCCCGGCGCAGGGCCGGCCGGAGCCGGCGGTCGAGCGGGCCGCGGACCGGGCGGTCGACGGCCGGGCGGCCGACGACCGTGCGGCGCACGGCCGGGCGGAACCCGAAGCGCACGACCTGGCGGGAATCCCGGCGGCCGAGCCGGAGGTCGGCGCGGCGGTCAGGGGTGCGGCACCGGCGGACGAGGCCGCCGACGCGCCCGCGCGCAACCGGGTCCCGGCGGCCCGGCTCGCGCCCGGCGCGGAGGCGGCAGCGGCCCGCGCCCGGCGCTCGAAGGTTCTCGCGCGCCGACGGCGTACGACTGTTCTCCTCTTCATCGCCTTCACCCTGGGCGCGGTCGCCGCGGCCGTCGGCGGGCTCGCCTTCCTGTGGGCGCCGGGCGTGCCCGCGGTGCTGCTCAGCGCGTACATCGCGCATCTGCGGATCCAGGAGCGCCGTCGCTTCACCTATCAGATGGACCGCCGCCACGCCGAGGCCGCCGCGCAGCGGCTGCGGGAGAGCAGGCGCCAGCCGCGCCGGGGTTCCGCCCTGGCGGAGGACCCGGACGAACCGGAGGCGGCTTCCGAAACCGAGACGGACCCGGGCCTGTCCGCCCTCGCCGCCGACCGGCGCGCCCTGGTCGAGCAGACCGACCACGCCGAGTGGCTGGACCAGCAGCGCGAGCGCCGGCGCCGCCCCGGCCAGGGCGAGAGCTGGGACCCGGTGCCGGTGCCGCTGCCGACTTATGTGACCGCGCCGGTCGCCCCCCGGGCCACCTCCGACGTGGACCTCGGCGCACCGGACACCTGGAGCTCGGCGCGCTCGTCCTCCGTCGTCCCCGAGCAGGAGCCGGCCCCCGCCCCGACGGAGCCCCCGGCGGCGCCGGAGGGCGGCCGGCCGACGAACGGCCCGGCGGGGCCCCCGGACCCCGGTGAGCGCCCGGAGGACCGTACCGCCCCCGGCGGACGCGGTGACGCCCGCCGCCGCGCCGCCTCGGCCCGCCGCTCCCGCGAGCGCGGCCGCACTCCGCTCTTCGACCAGTACGAGGACGGCGACCGGCCGCGCGCGGCCAACGAGTAGCGGCCGGGCCGCTGCGGACACCCCATCAGGGCACCCCTTCGGGGACGCCCCGCTGACCAGCCCCGGAGCGGATTTCCAACCACCCGGATGGGGATGCTAGAGTTTCACTCGTTGCAAGGGCCTGTGGCGCAGTCCGGTAGCGCACCTCGTTCGCATCGAGGGGGCCAGGGGTTCAAATCCCCTCAGGTCCACGCAGCTCAAAGCCCCGGTCGGGATCTCCCGACCGGGGCTTTGACATGTCGCGCAGCGGCGAAGTACGGCGACTGCCTCGGATCCTGTTTTCGGAGACGCTCGCTCAGCCGCTCAGCCGCTCAGCCGCTCAGCCGCTCAGCCGCTCAGCCGCTCAGCCGCTCAGCCGCTCAGCCGCCCGGCGTGCGTGGTGCCCGACGAGTCGCTTCGGACGGGACGTGCGTGCACGGGCCGGCCAGAGGCGGGCCGGGGTGAGGGGCCGTGATCACTCGCGCCGAGGCGGCTGTGGTCCGGAAGCCGCTGAGCCGATCTCGGTGCCCGTCCGTCCCGGCGACGGCGTCGGACGGGGACGCTCGGTGACGGTACTCCGGACGTCGGCGCGGGCGCCGCACGACGGGGGCGCACGACGGGGGCCGCACGACGGGGGCCGCCCCCGGTCTTCGGGGGCGGCCCTCGTCGTGTGTGCGGGCAGGGGTGTCAGCGCTGCTGGGAGGGCCAGCGGGCGGTTTCGCCGAAGAAGTGGTCGATGGCGACCGCCTCGCCGGCCGCGCGGGCCTCGCGGTAGACGTGGAGGCCGACGGCGAGGTCCAGGACGCCCAGGCCGAACGGGGAGAAGATCACCGGCTTGTCCGTCCCGGTGGTCACCCGGCCGCGGATGTGCTGGGCCAGGGTGCCGGTGATGAACTCGCGGTTGCCGTACTTCTGCTCCGCCAGGTGCGGCGAGGTGTTCGCCTTCAGACAGTGGTCGACGTCGTCCAGGATGTTGTAGGCGTCGTGGATCAGCTCCGGCCCGATGTCCCGCAGCGAGATGTTGAGGATCACCTGGCCGGGCGCGAAGGAGTTGGCCTCCAGGACGTACGGCTCCCCGGCCGTCGTCGCGAAGACCACGATGTCGGCCTTGAGCAGGGCCACTTCGAGGCTCGGAGTGGTAGCGGCCTGGTAGCCGAGGTGCTCGGCGGTGTGCGCGGCCAGGGCCTCGGCGTACTCGGGCACCTGGTCGTGCACGGTCACCCCGCCCAGCTTCCAGCCCTGCGCGGCGAAGAACTCCAGGACGTTGCGGGCGATGATGCCGCCGCCGATCACCGACAGGTGGCCCGCCGTGCGCGAGCCGGTGAGCTGCTCGGCGGCCAGGACCGCGGAGGCCGCCGTGCGGGCCGCGCTGATCTGGGACGCCTCCAGCAGCGCGAACGGGTAGCCGGTCTCGTAGTCGTTGAGCAGCAGGGCCGCGGAGGCGCGCGGGATGCCGCTGTCGATGTTCCGGGGGAAGGAGCCGATCCACTTGATGCCCGCCACGTCGTGCTCGCCGCCGAGGTAGGCGGGGAGCGCGATGATCCGGGCCTCCGGCTTGTCGGGGAAGCGCAGGAAGTAGCTGTCGGGGTTGACCGAGTCCCCGTCGTCGTGGGCCAGGTACGTGGTGCGGACCTCCCGCACGATCTGGGGGCGCGAGCGGCTGATGACGTCCCGGGCCGTGGCACCGCCCACCACGCTGAACTCGAACACGGTTGTCCTCTCCGTAGTCTTCACAGTCTCGGTGATCTCCGCCGCCGCGGTGGCCGCGCGGCCCGGAACCCCCGTGGAAGCACGAGGGTTCCGGTCGTCGGTCATCGGCGCGCCGTCGCGTGTTCGGGAGCGAAGGGAGCCGCGGCCGGCGCCGCGTGCGCGGTGCCCGCGGCCGGGTGGGCGCCGCGCAGGAACCGCGGGGCCGCCCAGTTGGCCTTGCCGAGCAGGAGCATCACGGAGGGCAGCAGCACGGCGCGCACGAGGGTGGCGTCCAGCAGGACGGCGACCGCGAGGCCGACGCCGAGCTGCTTGAAGTCCTGCATGGCCAGGGTGCCGAAGACCGCGAAGACGGCGACCATGATCAGGCCGGCGCTGGTGACGACGCCCGCGGTGGAGCGGATGCCGTGCGCGATCGCGTCGCGGGTGGAGGCGCCGCGGTCGTAGGCCTCACGGATCCGGGAGACCACGAAGACGTGGTAGTCCATCGACAGGCCGAACAGGACCACGAAGACGAACAGCGGCATCCACGACTCGACCGCGCCGATGCCCTCGGTGCCGACCAGCGACGCGCCCCAGCCGTGCTGGAAGACGGCCGTCATCACGCCGTACGCGGCGCCCACCGAGAGCAGGTTGAGCAGGATCGAGGTGAGGGCGATGACGGGGGAGCGGAAGGAGAACAGCATCAGCAGGAAGGTGATGCCGAGGACGAAGGCGAACACCGGGACGATGCTCTTCTTCAGCTGGTCGTTGTAGTCGACGGAGAAGGCGAGGTCGCCGCGGACCAGCGCGGTCGTGCCCGGCACCTTGCCGAGGGTCTCGGGGATGAGGGTCTCGCGCAGGGTGGTCAGGGCCTTCTTGGAGGTGGCGTCGGCGCCGTCGCCGGCCAGCGGGACGCCGATCTCGGCGATGTTCTCCTTGGCGTGCACGGTGACGTCGATGGACTTGCCGGTCTGCCCCGACGCCACGGCCTTGGCGCGGAAGTCCGCGAGGGCCCGGGTCATCTCGGCGGAGGTGATGTCGCGGGCCTTGACTACGACGCCGGCCGGCGCGGGCGAGCCGGGGAACTCCTCCGCGATCTGCCGGGAGACCTTCACCATCTGGTTGTCGGCGGGCAGCAGCTTGTCCGTGCCGAGCTTCTCGGTCTTCATGCCCAGCGCGGGGGCGGCCAGCCCGAGCAGCACCACCGCGGCGAGCAGGGCGAAGACCCCGGGGCGGGCGAGGACGCCGCGCAGCAGCGCGCGGTCGCGGCGCGGGGCGGCGGACGCGGCCCGGTGGGCGCGGCGGCGGCCGATGAACGGGATGCGGCCGGCGCCGATGCGGTCGCCGAGCATGGCCATCAGGGCGGGCAGCACGGTCATGGAGCCGAGGACCGCGATGACCACGACCTCGATGGTGGCGATGGCGAAGCCCTCGAACACGGTCAGCCCGGACAGGAACATGCCGGCCATGGCGACGCAGACGGTGATGCCGGAGATCATCACGGAGTGGCCGGAAGTGGCGGCGGCGACCCGCAGCGCGGTGGCGTTGTCGCGGCCGGCGTCCCGCTCCTCGCGCTGGCGGCGCAGGTAGAACAGGCAGTAGTCGACGCCGACGGCGAGACCCATCAGGAACATCATGGAGTTGGTCATGCCGTCGACCGGGACCAGGTGGCTGGTCAGGGCGAGCAGCCCCATCGCGCCGAGGCACGCGGTCACCGCGAGGGCGACCGGCAGCAGGGCCGCGACCAGCGCGCCGAACACGGCGAGCAGGATGCCCAGGGAGACCGGCAGCGCGGTGTACTCGGCGCGCGCGAAGTCCTCGCCGAGGCTGTCGTTGATGGCCTTCAGACCGGTGGCGGCGCCGTACTGGCCGAACGTCACGTCCGGGTGCGCCGCACCGGTCTTGCGGACGGCGTCGATGACCGGCTGGATCCGGTCCGCGGCGGTGTCGGGGTCGCCCTTGACGTCGTACTGGATGAGGGCCGAGTGCCGGTCGGCGGAGATCAGGTGAGTGGTGTCGGGGGTCCGCAGGCGGTCGGCGAGGCCGGTCGCCCGGACGGCCCGCGCGGTGTCGGCGACGGCCTGGTCGAACCGCGGGCTGCCGGCCGTCAGCCGGTCGCTGTGGACGTAGATGAGCTCGCCGGCCGGCTCGGTCAGCCCGGCGTCCTCGATGATGCGCTCGGCGCGGCCCGAGTCACCGGTTCCGTAGTCCGCCTCGGTCAGGTTGACCTGGCCCGCCGCGGTGCCCAGTGTCATCACCAGGACGACCAGGACGAGCCAGCCGAACACCGCGGTTTTCCGGTGTTCGGCGCTCCACCTGCCGAGTGCGGCTGCGAGGTTCCGTTTGGCTGCCATTCGCTTCTTCTCTCCTGCGGCATGGGGGGTGCGGGTTTACCGAGAAAGCTAGGCGCAGGCCCCACGGCATTCGTAGCGATGGCGCGTGCAGCATGCTGCGGCTGCAGAGTTCTGCCATTGCATACCGGACATAACGGGCGGCCGACCGCTATTTCTCCTGCTACCTTCCAGGCTCGGAAACGAATCCATTGAGGGCGGGGAGGGACATGGAATTCGCCATTCACGCCGAGGGGCTGAAAAAGAGATTCGGCGATCACGAGGTGCTGGCCGGCGTCGATCTTCTGGTGCGTCCGGGCACGGTGCTCGGGCTGCTGGGGCCCAACGGCGCGGGCAAGACCACGACGGTACGCACGCTCGCCACCCTGCTCGAGCCGGACGCCGGCCGGGCCACGGTGGCCGGCTACGACGTGGTGCGCAAGCCGAAGGAGGTACGTCGGCGCATCGGCCTGGCGGGACAGTACGCGGCGGTGGACGAACTGCTCACCGGCCGCGAGAACTTGGTGCTGATCGGCCGGCTGATGGGCCTGGGCCGGCGCGGCGCGCTGACGCGGGCGGAGGAGCTGCTCGACGGCTTCGGGCTCCAGGGCGCCGCCGGGCGGGCCGCGCGGACGTACTCCGGCGGGATGCGGCGGCGGCTCGACCTGGCCGCCTGTCTCGTCGCCGCACCCGAGGTGCTGTTCCTCGACGAGCCGACCACGGGTCTGGACCCGGCGAGCCGGATGACGCTGTGGCAGCAGGTGCGGGAGCAGGTCAAGCAGGGCGTCACCGTGCTGCTGACCACGCAGTACCTGGAGGAGGCGGACTACCTCGCCGACCGCATCACCGTGTTCGGCTCCGGCCGGGTGATCGCGGAGGGGACCGCCGACGAGCTCAAGCGCAAGGTCGGCGAGGAGCGGCTGGAGGTCTCCGTGGACGGCGCCGAGGCGCTGGAGACGGCCGCCGCCGCGCTGGGGCGGGCGGCGTCCGACGCCCCCGTGGTCGACCGGGAGGCGCGCCGGATCGCGGTGCGGCTCGCCGACGGCATCGGCGGCGTGGCCCGTGCGGCCGCCGAACTCGACGGGGCCGGGGTCCAGGTCACCGACTTCGCGGTGCGCCGGCCGTCGCTGGACGAGGTGTTCCTGCAGCTGACCGGAGCGAGTGCCGAAGGAGCACGGCGATGAGCGACGTCCTGTCCCTGACCGGACGGCAGATGACCCATCTGCGCCGGACCCCCGAGAAGATCATCGGGGTGTCCCTCACCCCGGTGGCGATGGTGGTGATCCTCGGCTACCTGTTCGCCAGCGTCATCACCGTCAAGGGCGGCGCCTACCACGACTACGTGATGGCCGGCGTCTTCGCCCAGGTGGGTCTGGCGTGCGTCGGCAGCACGGCGATCGGGGTCGCCTCCGACCTGCGGACCGGGCTGACCGACCGCTTCCGGTCGATGCCCATCTCGCGGACCTCGGTGCTCTTCGCCTACACCCTGGCCGACCTGGTCACCGCCGCCGTCGCGATGGTCGCCGTCGCGGCCGTCGGCCTGCTGGTCGGCTGGCGCGTCCACGGCGGGGCGGGCCAGGCCCTGCTGGCCGTCGGGCTGATCCTCGGCTTCACGTACGCCATGCTGTGGCTGGGCGTGCTCATCGGCCTGGTGATGCGCAATCTGGAGGCCATCAACGGCGTCTGCGCCCTCGCCCTGGTGGTGCTCTCCTTCCTGTCCAACTCCTTCATGCCGCTGCGCGGACTGCCCGGCTGGCTGCGTGCCGTCGCCGAGTGGAACCCGGTCAGCTCGGTGGCCGAGGCCTGCCGGGTGCTGTGGCACAACGCGCCCGCGTCCGAGGGCGCGAGCCTGCCGGTACGCCATCCGGAGCTGGCCTCGGTGATCACCCTGGGGGTGCTGCTCGCGGTGGTGGTGCCGCTGGCGCTGCGGGCGTTCCGCACGGCGGCCGTGCGGTGAGCCGCGGGGCGGCGGACCGTGGACCGCGGGCGCCGCACGCGGTGCGCGCACCGCGCGTACGGCGGGCGTCGTGCGTGTCGCGTGCGCCGAGTGCGTCGCACGTGCCGCGGGTTCCACCTGCGCCGCGCCCGCCCCGTGCGCCGCGCCCACCGGGCACACCACGTGATCCGCGCGCACCGGGCGGATCATGGGGATCGGACTTCGGCCGCCGCCGTCCGGACGCCCGGGGGGTCGAGCTTCGGCCATCGTCCCCGGGCGTCCGGGGGGCGGACTTCGGCCACCCGCTCCGGGCCGGCCGGAGCGCGGCCCTCGATCCGCGCGGTCCGGGCGGCCGGAGCGCGGTCGTCGGCCGCGGTCCGCTAGGCGTCCGGGGCGTATGCCTCGGACGTCGCGCCGCGCAGCCAGCCGCGCTCCCCGGCCAGGACGCCGGCCTGGAAGCGGCTGCGGGCGCCGAGCTGGCTCATCAGCTCGGCGGTGATCCGCCGGGAGGTGCGCACCGAGACGCCGATCTTGCGGGCGACGACGTCGTCGGTGTAGCCCTGGGCCAGCAGACTGAGGATGGCCCTGGCCTGGCTGGTCAGGCCGGTGCGGCTGTCGGCGCCCGGCACCTGCCCGTACGGTGTGGCGGCCTCCCAGACGTGCTCGAACAGGGAGCACAGCGCGGAGACCAGGCCCCGGCCGCGCAGCAGCAGCGCGCCGGACGCGGTGTTCTCCGGGTCGGACGGCACGATGGCGACCCGGCGGTCGAAGACGATCATCCGCAGGGGCAGGGTGGCCGCCGTGCGCACCCGTCCGCCGAGACCGGTCAGCCAGTCGAAGTGCCTGGTCGTGTCCGGGTCGTTCAGGGCGCCCTGCAAGAAGATGCTGCGCATGTGCACCCCCCGGTCCAGCAGGTCCTGGTCCAGTGGACGGACCGCCCTGCGGGAGTCGGTGGGGTGCCGGGTGATCGGGATGAAGGCGCTCAGCTCCTCCGCGCACTCCTGTGACAGCTCCTCCAGCCGGACCCGGACGAGTTCCAGGCCGACGATCCGCTCCACCTCCAGCCCGCGCTGGTTGCGGACCGCCTGGTGGTAGCTGCCGATGAGCTCGGTCACCGCCTGGCGGCTGTTGGCGATCTCCTGCTGCCGCTCGGCCAGCCGGACCTCCTCCTGCGTCAGCAGGGCGGTCAGCCGCAGTTCCGGGTTGACGACCAGCAGTTCCCCGGCCGCCTCGCCGGAGGGCCGGACCAGCGCGAGGCGGGCCAGCTCGTCGAGGGTGGTGCGCACCCGTTCCTCGGGCCAGTCAAGATGGGCGGCGAGCCCGGGCACGTCGAGGTGGGGCTCGCTGATCATGGCTCGATACAGACTCTCCGCGTCCAACGCCAACCCGAGTATCCGCAACACCCTTCGCCCCCCTGCGAACGTATCCGGCCACACGCAGTGTGCTCCAAGGCTAGGGAGAGCCGTCAATTTGAGACACGTGTGGCGTGATCTCATCCCAAAGTTGACCGATTCGAACGACCTGATCGTCGCGGGCCGAGGAAGGGCCTTCTGCTATGTACATGATCAACGTGCGCCTGGCGCGCGGGCTCAGGCCGCTCGGCGGCCACGAGCTGTGCCGGTGCGTGCGGGAGGCGGCCGACGTACGGGGCGGTCTGCAGCACGTGTACGCGGAGATCGGCGGTGAGGGCGCGGAGCTCGTCCTCTTCCTCACCGCGGCCTCCCAGACGGCCGCCCATGCCGCCGCGCGGCGCATCATGACGCGCTCCCTGTCGGCGGAGCCGTTGCGGGGCTGGGCACTGCGGCCGGCGGTGGTCGACTTCTGATCCGGGGCGTGGCCCTGGGGGGGCACGGGCCAGAGGGGGGACGGCCCAGGGGGCCGGGCCGGGAGTCGGTGGGCCGGTGGGCCGGGCGGGCGGTCTCCGGGTCGGGTCCGGGGCAGCCGGTGGCCGGTGGCCGGTGATCCGGTCCCGGGGCGACCGGTCCGGGGACACGGCCCCGGCGGTGACCGGTTCGGGCGCCGGATCCAGCGGTAGCGGTCGGAGGTCCCGGTCCCAGCGGTGAGCGGTCCGGGGTCCCGGTCCCAGCGGTGTCCGGTGCGGGATCCCTGGCCCCGATGGCCTCCGGTCAGGGGCCCCGGCCCGGCGGTTTCCGGTCAGGGAGCCCGGTCCGGTGGCCTCCGGCCGCCGGTCGCCGCTCGCCGGTCCCCGGCCCGTCCGTCGGCCCGCCGGCCCGTCCGTCGGCTCGGGATCCGGCCGGTCGGATCGGAGGGTGGAACTCCATATCCTTTCCGTTCCGGGTTTCCGGTCGGGGAACGGAATATTCCCTTTCCCTGGCCAGGGGAGATCAATCTGGCATGACGCTGTCACGGCAGGACCCTGACACGGAAAACCCTTAACCGGCACGTGACGCGTTGTAAGAATCGTTCCACCGGACGAGATGCCCCGGAGTTTCTCGAAAAAACTTCGTGCGGGTTGTTCGTATTTCATTCATCCAGGCGAATCGAGGAATTACTCATGCGGTCAATGCTCCGAATCGCAGCCTGCACCGCCGCCCTCGTCATCTCCGCCGGCGTCGCGCCGGCCTCCGCCGGGGCGCTGACCGGCGGCCCGGCGGACGGGTCCGCCGCCGCGAGAGCCGCGGTCACCTCCGCGATTCCCGGGTCCGGCCACGCCGTCGTGCCGCACGAGCCCGAGTGGTCCTGAGGCGAGTTGACGGGGGAGGTCGGGAACCGTGCCCATCATCGGCACCCCGCAGGAGTTCCACGAGGAGGACCTCTTCGTCGACCTGCGCCAGTTGTACGGATGGCCGCTCTACCTGAAGTGCGAGGCCTTCAACTTCGCCGGTTCGGTCAAGCTGAAAGCCGCCGCCTCGATGATCGACGCGGCCGAGCGCAGCGGCGAGCTGGGGCCGCAGTCCGTCCTGGTCGAGTCCTCGTCGGGCAATCTGGGCCTGGCGCTGAGCATGATCGCCGCTGCCAAGGGATACCGCTTCATCTGCGTCGTCGACGCGCGGACGAACCTGACGACCCGCCAGGCCATCGAATCCCTCGGCGGCGAGGTGCACGTCATCACCGAGGCATCCGCCCAGGGCGGGTTCCTGGGCGCCCGGCTGGATCACGTGCGCCGGCTGTGCGCCGAGAACAGCAGCGTGATCTGGCTCAACCAGCACGCGAACGCCAACAACTGGATGGCGCACTACCGCACCACCGCGCCGGCCATCGAGAAGCAGTTCCCGGGACTGGAGCTGCTGTTCGTCGGGGCGGGCACCACCGGCACCCTGATGGGCTGCGCCCGCTACTTCAAGGACCGTCCCGGCTCCCGGGTCACGGTCGTGGGCGTGGACAGCGTCGGCTCGGTGACCTTCGGCGGCCCCGCCGGGCAACGCATGATCCCGGGACTGGGCGCCGGGGTGCGGCCCGCACTGTTCGACGAGTCGTACGTGGACGACATGGTGCTCGTGCCGGAGCCCGACACGATCCGCATGTGCCACACCCTGGCCCGCAGCGGCTTCCTCTTCGGCGGTTCCACCGGAACGGTCGTCCACGGCGCGGTGCGCTGGCTGGCCGAGCACCGTCCCGGCGAGGACGTCACCGCCGTCGCCATCTCGCCCGACCTCGGTGACCGCTACCTGGACACGATCTACCAGAGCAACTGGGTCCAGGACATCTACGGCCTCGACGAACTCGGCCTCGGAAGCGGGCCGGCCCCCGTCACATCTGGAGTGAATCAACGATGAGCGAGTCGTCCGCCCACGAACTGCCGCTCTCGCTCGCGCAGCGGGAGATGTGGTACGCCCAGCAGCTCGACCCCGGCAACCCGGTCTTCACCATGGCCGACCACCTCGACCTGCACGGCCCGTTCGACCCGGCCCGGTTCGCGGCCGCCTGGCAGCGGCTGCTGGCCGAGACCGACGCACTGCGCGCGGTCTTCACCGAACGGGACGGCGAGCCCGTACAGACCATCCGTCCGTTCGCCGCCGGGCCGGCACCGTCCGCCGCCGCCGGGAACCCGGCCGCCGAGGGCGGGCGGGAGCGGCCCGCGCCCGCCCCCGCCGGTGACCGCGGACCCGAGGCGCCCGGTGCGACCGGGCTGTTCGCCGCCGATCCGGGACGGCCCACCGGCCCCCTCGCCCCCGTCGCCGTGCCGGTGCGGGACCTGCGGGGCGAGGCGGACCCGGACGGCCGGTCGCGGCAGTCGATGGCACGGGCCCTCGCACAGGACTCCTCGCTGGGACAGGGCGCGGTCCGCTGGGAGCTGCACCGGCTGGGCGACGAGCACCACCGGTTCTACGTCTCGGCCAACCACATCCTGATGGACGGCTTCAGCCGCACCCTCTTCTACCGCCGGCTCGCCGAGCTGTACGACGGCGCCGGCGCCGGTACGCCGCCGCCGGCCCTGAGCACCCTCGTCGAGGACGAGCGGACCTACCTCGGCTCCGCGAAGCACGAGCGCGACGCCCGCTTCTGGGCCAGCCGGTTCACCGGCACCCCCGAGCCGACCCGGCTCTCCCCGCGCCGCCCCGCCCGGGCCCGGCACACGCTGCGGTGGAACTCCCCCGTCCCCGCCGCGACCGTGACCCGGTGGGAGCGGATCGCCTGGGAGAGCCGGGTCACCCTGCCCGCCGCGCTGGTCGCGGCCAGCGCCTCCTACCTGGCCCAGGCCACCGGCGCCGGCCAGGTGCTGCTCACCCTGCCGGTGCCGGCCCGGTCGACGCCGGCCGCGCGCGCGGTGCCCGGCATGCGCGCCAACTTCCTGCCGCTGCCGCTCGCCCCCGGACCCGGCCTGACCCGCGAGGAACTGCTGGAGCACACCGCGGCCGAACTGCGGGCCACCCTGCGCCACCAGGGCTACCGGGGTGACCGGCTGCGCCGCGAACTCGGGCTGTCCCAGGACGCCGAGCTGTCCTACGGGCCCACCGTCAACGTCCTGGAGTCCGGCGCCGGCTTCGCCTTCGGCGACTGCACGGCCCGGCTGCACAACCTGTCCACCGGTCCGGTCCCCGGCCTGCAGATGATCTACCTCGACGCCCCGGACGGGCGGTGGACGCTGCGCCTGGACGCCAACCCCGGCCTGTTCACGGACGAGGAACTCGCCGCGCACGGCGAGCGGCTGCTGGGCTACCTGGAGACGCTGTCGCTCGCCCCGGCCGCGCTGCCGCTGGGCCGGCTCGACGTCACGCTGCCGGCCGAGCGGCAGCGGGTGCTGGAGGACTGGAACGCCACCGGGCGCACCGGGGGCTTCACCGACGTCGTGACCCGGGTGCGCGAACTCGCCGCGCTGACCCCGGACACGGTCGCCGTCGACGACGGCGCCACCCGCCTGACCTACGCGCAACTGTGCGCGCGGGCCGACGACGTGGCCGGGCGGCTCGCCGAGTCCGGCGTCCGCACCGGCTCGCTGGTGGCGCTGGCCGCCGACCCCGGCGCGTCCTACGTGGCCGCGGTGCTCGGAGTGCTCGCCACGGGCGCCGCCTGGATCCCGCTGGACGTGCACGCGCCGGTCGCCCGCGGGGCGGCCCTGCTCGCCGACAGCGGCGCGGACGCCCTGCTGTTCGGCCCCGCCAGCGAGGGCTACGCCCACCAGCTGCTGGCCGCCGGGCAGCACTGGCCGCGGATCGTGGAACTGCGCGAGGAGACCGGCGGGGCCGGCGAGCCGGGGGCGACGCCGTGCCCGGCGCAGGCCACGGGCGACGACCTGGCCTATGTGATCTTCACGTCGGGTTCGACGGGTCGTCCCAAGGGGGCGATGGTGCACCGGGCGGGCATGGTGAACCATCTGCTGGCCAAGGTGGAGGACCTCGGGCTGACGGCGGCGGACACGGTGGTGCACAACGCGCCGGTCACGTTCGACATCTCGGTGTGGCAGATGCTGGCCGCGCTGGTGTCGGGCGGCCGTACCCGGGTGGTGCCGCGCTCGCTGGCCGCCGATCCGCAGGGTCTGTTCGGGCTGGTCGACACCGAGGGGATCACGGTCCTGGAGGTCGTGCCCTCGCTGCTGCGGGCCGCCGTCGACGACTGGGACAGCGGCGCGGCCCGGCCCCGCCTGACCTCCCTGCGGTACCTGGTCGTCACCGGCGAGGCGCTCCCCGCCGACCTGTGCCGCCGCTGGTTCGCCCACTTCCCCGGCCTCCCGCTGGTCAACGCCTACGGGCCAACCGAGGCCTCCGACGACGTCACGCACGCCGTCCTGCGCTCCGAGGCCGACCTCGGCGACGTACGCGCCCCCATCGGCGCGGCGATCCGCAACACCCGGCTGTACGTGCTCGGCGACGGCCTGCGGCCGGTGCCCGTCGGCGCGCCCGGCGAGCTGTACGTCGGCGGGGTCGGCGTGGGCCGCGGCTACCTGGACGATCCGCGGCGCACCGCCGCCGTGTTCGTCGCCGACCCGTTCGCGGCCGAGTCCGGCGCCCGCATGTACCGCACCGGCGACCGGGTACGGCACCTGCCGGACGGCCGGCTGGAGTTCCTGGAGCGCGTCGACCACCAGGTCAAGATCCGCGGCCACCGGATCGAGCTGGGCGAGGTCGAGGCCGCCCTGCGCTCCGTGGCCGGGGTCGCCGACGCCGCCGTGGACGTCGCCGTCGACAGCGCGGGAACGACCCGGCTGGCCGCGTTCGTCACCGGCGACGTCGACGTCGCCGAGGTGAAGGCGCGGCTGGCGGACACCCTGCCGGACTACATGGTGCCGGCCGCCTTCGTCCTGCTGGACAGGCTGCCGCTGACCGCCAACGGCAAGGTCGACCGCAAGGCGCTGCCGGAACCCGAGTTCGCCGCCGGCCGCACCGGACGCGCCCCGCGCACCCCGCAGGAGCAGGTGCTGTGCGCGGTGTTCGCGGAGGTGCTCGGCGTCGGACAGGTCAGCGTGGACGACGACTTCTTCGACTTCGGCGGGCACTCGCTGCTCGCCACCCGGGTGATCAGCCGGGTCCGGCTGCTGCTGGGCGTGGAACTGCCGGTGCGCGCGCTGTTCGAGGCCCCCACCGTCGCCGGGCTGTCCGAGCGGCTGGCCGGGGCCGGCGCCGCCCGTCCCGCGGTGACCGCGCGGCGGAGGCCGGCCGAGCTGCCGCTGTCCTTCGCACAACGGCGGCTGTGGTTCCTGGACCGGCTGGACGGCGGCGCGGCCGTCGGCTACCACCTGCCGAGGGCGGTCCGGCTGACCGGACGGCTCGACCACGACGCGCTGGCGGCCGCCCTCGGGGACGTCGTCGAGCGGCACGAGTCGCTGCGCACCGTCTTCCCCGAGCGGGACGGCCACGCCGTGCAGGTGGTGCTGGACGCCGCGGCGAGCCGCCCGGAGCTGCCGGTCACCGCCATCGGGCCGGACGAGCTGGACGCGGCGCTCGCCGAGCGGTCGGTGCGCCCCTTCGACCTGGCCGGCGAGCTGCCGCTGCGGGCCGAGCTGTTCGCGCTCTCCGAGCGGGAGCACGTCCTGCTGGTGGTCCTGCACCACATCGCCGGCGACGGCTGGTCGGTGCTGCCGCTCGCGCGGGACCTGCGCACCGCGTACGCCGCCCGTACCGCCGGGGCGGCCCCCGACTGGGAGCCGCTGCCCGTCCAGTACGCCGACTACACGCTCTGGCAGCGCGACCTGCTCGGCGACGTCGCCGACCCCGGCTCGCTCGCCGCCCGCCAGCTCGCCTTCTGGCGGGACGCACTCGCCGGGGTGCCGGACGAGCTGACGCTGCCCGCCGACTTCCCGCGGCCCGCGCTGCCCAGCTACCGCGGCGGCCGGATCGACTTCCGGCTGGACCGGGAACTGCACCGGGCGGTCACCGACCTGGCCCGTGCCACCGGCGCGAGCGTCTTCATGGTGCTCCAGGCGGCGCTGGCCGCGCTGCTGCGCAAGCTCGGCGCCGGCCACGACATCCCGCTCGGCACCCCGGTCGCCGGCCGCACCGACGCCGCCCTGGAGGGGCAGGTCGGGTTCTTCGTCAACACGCTGGTGCTGCGCACCGACGTCTCCGGCGACCCGGCGTTCCGCGAACTGATCGGCCGCGCCCGCGCCGCGGACCTGGCCGCCTACGCCCACCAGGACCTGCCCTTCGAATGGCTGGTCGACGCGCTGGGCCCGGAGCGCTCGCTGGCCCGCCAGCCGCTGTTCCAGGTGCTGCTGGCGCTGCAGAACAACGCCTCCGCCGACCTGGCGCTGCCCGGCACCCGCGCCGAGACCACGGCCGTGCCCACCGGCACCGCCCGGTTCGACCTCGCCTTCGAGCTCACCGAGGAGCACGACGCCGCGGGCCGTCCCGACGGCGTCGGCGGACTGCTGGAGTACAGCGCCGACCTGTTCACCGAGGCGACCGCCGCATCGCTCGCCGCCCGCCTGGTGACGTTCCTGCGCGCGCTGACCGAGCGGCCCGACGAGGCGCTCAGCGGCTTCGACGTCCTGCTGCCCGAGGAACGCGCCCGCCTGCTCGGCGAGTGGAGCGGCCTCGGCGTCGCCGGGCCCGAACCGACCACCGTGCCCCGGCTGTTCGCGGCCCGGGCGGCGTCCGCGCCGGAGCGGACCGCGCTCGTCCTGCCCGACGGCACCACCGTCGGCTACGGCGACCTCGCCGACCGGGTGCACCGCCTCGCCCACCTGCTCACCGAGCGCGGCATCGGCCCCGGGCAGGTCGTGGCGCTGATGGCGGACCGGTCGGCGCAGACCGTCACGGCGCTGCTGGCGGTGCTGGCCGCGGGCGCCGCCTACCTGCCCGTCGACCCCGCCTACCCCGACGACCGCATCGCGTACCTGTTCGACGACGCCCGTCCGACGGCGGTGCTGACCACGGCGGCCGTCGCCGGCCGCGTCCCGCCGACGGCGCCCGGGCCGCTCGTCGTGGACGGCGACCAGGTCCGCGCGGAGCTGGCCGGCCGCCCCACCCGCGTTCCCGCGCCGGGACCGGCGCCCACCGACCCGGCGTACGTCATCTACACCTCCGGCTCCACCGGCCGCCCCAAGGGAGTGGTCGTCGGCCACGCCTCCGTCACCGCGCTGACGGCCGAGGCCGCCCGGTTCGGGGTGCGCGAGGGCACGCGGGTGCTCCAGTTCGCCTCGCTCGGGTTCGACGCGGCCGCCTGGGAGGTGCTGACCACGCTGGTGACCGGCGGGGTCCTCGTCCTGGCCGACGAGCGGCGGCGCGGACCGGGCGAACCGCTGGCCGACCTGCTCACCGAGGCGGAGATCGACGTCGTGTGCCTGCCGCCGGCGGTCCTGGCCGCCTGGCCGGAGGACCGGCCGGTGCCGTCCGGCATCACCGTGATCACGGCCGGCGAGGCCTGCCCGCCCGCGCTGGTCGAACGGTGGGCCTCGGCCGCCACCCTGCTCAACGCCTACGGCCCGACCGAGACCACCGTCTGCGCCACCGTCAGCGCCCCGCTGACCCCCGGCGGCCGGCCGCCCATCGGCCGCCCGCTGGCCGGCACCGTCGTGCACGTCCTCGACGACGACCTGCGGCCCGTCCCGGTCGGCGTGAGCGGCGAGCTGTACGTCGGCGGCGCCGGCCTGGCCCACGGCTACCTCGGCCGCCCCGGGCTGACCGCACAGCGGTTCGTCACCGACCCGCACGGCACGCCCGGCGCCCGCATGTACCGCACCGGCGACCTGGTGCGCCGACGGGCCGACGGCGACCTCGACTACGTGGGCCGCGCCGACGACCAGGTCAAGCTGCGCGGCTTCAGGATCGAGCCGGGAGAGGTGGAGGCGGCCCTGCTGACCCACCCGGAGGCGGACCGGGCCGCGGTCCTCGTCCGCGAGGACCGCCCCGGCGACCGGCGGCTGGTCGCCTACGTCGTCCCGGCGGCCGGCCGGACGCCCGTCCCGGCGACCCTGCGCGCCCATGTGGCCGAACGGCTGCCCGACCACATGGTCCCGGCCGCCGTGGTGCTCCTCGCGGACCTGCCGCTCACCGCCAACGGCAAGGTGGACCGCCGCGCCCTGCCGGCGCCCGACTACGCCGACGCCACCCGCGGCCGCGCGCCGGGGACGGAGCGGGAGCGGGTGCTGTGCGCGGTGTTCCAGGAGGTGCTCGGCCTGGAGCAGGTCGGCGCTGACGCCGGGTTCTTCGACCTCGGCGGCGACTCGATCAGCTCCATCCGGCTGGTCGGCCTCGCGCGGGCGGCCGGCCTGCTGTTCACGGCGCAGGACGTCTTCGTGCACCGCACCCCGGCCGCGCTGGCCGCGGTCGCCCGTCCCGTCGGGGAACGGACGGTGCGCGGCACGGACGACGGCGTCGGCAGCTTCGCGCCCACCCCGATCGCGCACTGGCTGCGCGGCTTGGGCGGCCCGTACGACGGCTTCCACCAGGCCGTGGTGGTGCGGACCCCGCGAGGCGCCACCCGGGCCACGCTGGCCGCCGCGCTCCAGGAACTGGTCGACCACCACGACGCCCTGCGGATGCGGCTGTCGGCCGGCGAGGGCGACGGCGCCTGGACGCTGACGGTCCGCGAGCCCGGCACGGTCAACGCGCCCTGGCTGCTGGCCCGGGAGAACACCTCCGGCCTCGGCGCCGACGCCCTGGCCGACGCGGTGACCCGGGCGGCGCGGCGCAACGCCGCCGAACTCGCCCCGCGCGAGGGCACGATGGTCAGGGCCACCTGGCTCGACCCGGGCGCCGGCCGGCCCGGCCGGCTCGTGCTGACCCTGCACCACCTGGTGTGCGACGGCGTCTCCTGGCGGATCCTGCTGGACGACCTGCGCCAGGCCCACGAGGCGGTCGCCGCGGGCCGGCCGGTGCGGCTGGAGCCGGTCGGCACCTCGGTACGGCACTGGTCCGGGCTGCTCGCCGAGGAGGCGACCCGCCGCGCGGGCGAGGCCGGCTGGTGGCGGTCGATGCTGTCCGGGCCCGACCCGCACCTCGGCTCGCGCCCGCTCGACCCCGCCCGCGACACCCACGCCACCGCCCGCACCCTGCGGCTGACCCTGGAGCCCGAAATCACCCGGGCCGTCCTGACCGAGGTGCCCGCCGCGTTCCACGCGGAGATCAACGACGTGCTGATCACCGCCTACGCGCTGGCCGTCGCCGACTGGCGGCGCCGCACCCGCGCGGACGGCGACGCGGTCCTGGTCGAGGTCGAGGGACACGGGCGCGAGGAGATCGCCGACGGCGTCGACCTCGGCCGTACCGTCGGCTGGTTCACCACCACCTACCCCCTGCGGGTGGACCTCGGCGCGCCCGACTGGCCGGAGGTGTGGGCCGGCGGACCGTCGGCGGGCCGGGTCCTCAAGCAGGTCAAGGAGCAGCTCCGGGCGGTGCCCGACCACGGCATCGGCCACGGCGTCCTGCGCCACCTGGCACGGCCGGGCGCGGTCCCCGGGCACACCCCGCAGCTCGGCTTCAACTACCTGGGCCGGCTGCCCGCGCCGGCCGACGCCGACTGGGCGCCGACGGCCGAGTCCGCGCTGGTCGCGGCCGGCGCCGACGCGGGACTGCCGCTGCCGCACCTGCTGGGCCTGAACGCGGTGACCGAGGACGGTCCGGACGGGCCGCGCCTGACGGCCGCCTGGACCTGGGCGGGCGAGGCGCTGGCCGAGGCCGACGCGACCGACGTGGCCCAGGGCTGGTTCCGGGCGCTGCGGGCGCTGGTCGCCCACGCCCGGAACCCCGACGCGGGCGGCCACACACCCAGCGACCTGGACCTGGTCGAGCTGAGCCAGGACGAGCTGGACGCATTCGAGATCGAGACGGACGACTGGGGGGCATCCCTGTGACACGCGGCAGATCCAACTTGAGCGACGTCCTGCCGCTCACCCCGCTCCAGGAGGGACTGCTCTTCCACGCGGTCTCCGGCCGGCGGGAGGTGGACGTCTACACCGTGCAGCTCGCCCTGGACCTGGCCGGGCCGCTGGACGGGACGCGGCTGCGGGCCGCCGCGCAGCGGTTCCTCGACCGCCACCCGCACCTGAAGGCCGGCTTCCGCTACCGCGACAACGGCGACCCCGTGCAGCTGATCCCGCGCACCGTCACCCTGCCCTGGCGGGAGGACGACGCGCGGGGCCTGGACGAGGAGGCGATCGCCCGGCTGGCCGAGGAGGACCGGCTGCGGCCCTTCGACATGGGCCGCCCGCCGCTGCTGCGCTTCCGCCTCCTGCGCACCGGCGAGCGGACCCACCGCATGGTGCTGACCGCCCACCAGATCCTGTTCGACGGCTGGTCGATGCCGCTGATCATCCGCGAACTCTTCGCCCTGTACGGGGACCCGGACGCGGAGCTGCCCGCGGTCACCCCGTTCAAGGCGCACCTGGCCCACCTCGCCGGGCAGGACGACGCCGGCGCCGAGGCCGCCTGGCGGGCCGCGCTCGACGGACTCACCGAGGCCACCCTCGTCGCCCCGGGGGCCGCCGCCGGCACCCGGCTGCCCGAGCACCACGTCCTCGACCTGCCCGCCGGCTTCACCGCGGACCTCACCGCCTGGGCCAAGGAGCGCGGCCTCACCCTCAACACCGTGGTGCAGGGCGCCTGGGCGGCGGTGCTCGGCGCGCTCACCGGCCGCACCGACGTCGTCTTCGGCTCCACCGTCTCCGGACGGCCCCCGGAGCTGCCCGGCGTCGAGTCCATGGTGGGCCTGTTCATCAACACCGTGCCGGTGCGGGTCGGGCTGGACCCGTACCGGACCTTCCCCGAGATCCTCGCCGAGCTCCAGGACCGACAGGCGGCGCTCCTGCCCCACCAGCACCTCGGCGCGGCCCGCATCCAGCGGACCACGGGCCTGGGCGAGCTGTACGACACGGTGCTGGTCTTCGAGAACTACCCGCTGGACCCGGCCGCCCTCGAGTCCCCGGCGCCCGGTCTGACCGTGACCGGACTCCAGGCGAAGGACGCCACGCACTACCCGCTGAGCCTGATGGCGATCCCCGGCGAGCGGCTCCGCCTGACCCTCTCCTACGACCCCGGCGTACGCACCGCCGAGGACGCCGCCGGCGTCGCCGAGCGGCTGCGCCTGCTGCTGCACACGCTCCTCGCCGAACCGGGCACGCCGTTCGGCCGGATCGGCGCGCTGCTGCCGGGGGAGCGCGAGCGGTTGCTGGACCTGCCGGCCCGTGCCGCCGACGCGGCCCCGGACGCCTTCGCCGACGTCGTCGACCGGGTGCGCGAGCTGGCCGCCGCCCGGCCCGACGCACAGGCCGTGGCCGACGGGCAGGACCGGCTCACCTACCGCGAGCTGGCCGAGCGGGCCGGCGGCGTGGCGCGGCACCTCACCGGGGCGGGCGCGGGCCCGGGCACCCTGGTGGGCGTGCTGGCCGCGCCCGGCCGGGCCTTCGTCACCGCCGTCGTCGGCACGCTGGCCGCGGGCGCCGCCTGGGTCCCCCTCGACGTCCACGCCCCCACCGCCCGCAGCGCCGCGCTGCTGAAGGACGCCGGGGTGCGGCACCTGCTGGTGGACGAGGAGCACGAGGCGGCCGCGGCCGAGGTGCTGGCGGCCGCCGGGGCGGACCTGCCCGTCACCCGGATCACCTCCCCGCCGGCCGCCCCGCTGCCGCGGGCTCCCGGCGGCCCCCTCGACCTGGCCTATGTGATCTTCACGTCGGGTTCGACGGGTCGTCCCAAGGGGGCGATGGTGCACCGGGCTGGGATGGTGAACCATCTGCTGGCCAAGGTGGAGGACCTCGGGCTGACGGCGGCGGACACGGTGGTGCACAACGCGCCGGTCACGTTCGACATCTCGGTGTGGCAGATGCTGGCCGCGCTGGTGTCGGGCGGTCGTACCCGGGTGGTGCCGCGTTCGCTGGCCGCCGATCCGCAGGGTCTGTTCGGGCTGGTCGACACCGAGGGGATCACGGTCCTGGAGGTCGTGCCCTCGCTGCTGCGGGCCGCCCTGGACGCCTGGGACGCCGGGGCCCGCCCGCCGGCCCTGACCTCCCTGCGGTACCTGGTCGTCACCGGCGAGGCGCTCCCCGCCGACCTGTGCCGCCGCTGGTTCGCCCGCTACCCGGACATCCCGCTGGTCAACGCCTATGGGCCAACCGAGTGCTCCGACGACGTCACGCACGCCGTCCTGCGCTCCGAGGCCGACCTCGGCGACGTACGCGCCCCCATCGGCCGCGCCGTGCGCCGAACGGGCCTGTACGTCCTGGACGACGCGCTGCGCCCGGTGCCGGCCGGGGTGCCCGGCGAGCTGTACGTCGGCGGGGTCGGCGTGGGCCGCGGCTACCTGGACGATCCGCGGCGCACCGCCGCCGTGTTCGTCGCCGACCCGTTCGCGGCCGAGCCCGGCGCCCGCATGTACCGCACCGGCGACCGGGTGGTGCGGCACGCGGACGGCCGGCTGGAGTTCCTGGAGCGCGTCGACCACCAGGTCAAGATCCGCGGCCACCGTGTGGAGCCCGGTGAGATCGAGGCGGTGCTGCGTACCCTGCCCCAGGTCGCCGACGCCGTGGTTACCGTGCTCGGCGCGAGCGGCGCCACCGCCCGGCTGGTCGCCCACCTGGCCGGCGTCGCGGACCCGGCACACGTCCGGTCCGCGCTGGCCGGGCTGCTGCCGGAGTACATGGTGCCGTCCGCGTTCGTCGTCCTGGACGCGCTGCCGCTGACGCCCAACGGCAAGGTGGACCGGGCCGCGCTGCCCGCCCCGCACCTCCAGGGCGCCGCGAGCCGCGAGCCGCGCACCCCGCAGGAGGCCGCGCTGTGCCGGGCCTTCGCCGAGGTGCTCGGCGTGGAACGGGTCGGCGCGGACGACGACTTCTTCGACCTCGGCGGCCACTCGCTGCTCGCCACCCGTCTGATCAGCCGGATACGGGCGCTGCTCGGCGCGGAGGCGCCCATGGCGCTCGTCTTCGAGGAGCCCACCCCGGCCCGCCTGGCGGCCCGGCTGCGGGCCGCGGCCGGCCCGCTGCGGCCCGCCCTGGTCCCCGCCGAACGCCCCGAGCGCCCGCCGCTGTCGTACGCGCAGCGCCGGATGTGGGTGCTCGACCGGCTGGACGGCGCCAGCGGCGCCTACCACCTGCCGTGGACGCTGCGGCTGTCCGGACCGCTGGACCACGACGCGCTGCGCACCGCGCTCGACGACGTCGTCGCCCGGCACGAGGCGCTGCGCACCGTCTTCCCGGAGGCGGACGGGGAGCCGTACCAGCGCGTGCTGGAGACGGCCGCCGTCGAGCTGCCCGTCGTCGAGGCGGCGGACGACGGCGAACTGGAGTCGCTGGTCGGGGACTTCGCCGTGCGTGACTTCGACCTGGCCGACCGGCCGCCGCTGCGGGCCGCGCTGTTCCGCACCGGCGCCGAGGAGCACCTGCTCGCCGTCGTGCTGCACCACATCGCCGCCGACGGCTGGTCCAACGCCGTCCTCGCCCGCGACCTGGGCACCGCCTACCGGGCCCGGCTGCGCGGCACGGCACCGCACTTCGCCCCGCTGCCCGTGCAGTACCCCGACTACGCCCTGTGGCAGCGGGAACTGCTCGGCGACGAGGACGACCCGGGCAGCCTCGCCCACGAGCAGCTCGCCTTCTGGCGCAAGGCGCTGGACGGCCTGCCCGAGGAGCTCCAGCTCCCCGCCGACCTGCCGCGCCCCGCGGTGGCCTCCTACCGGGGCGGCACCGTCGCCTTCACCGTCCCCGCGGCGACCCACCGCCGGGCCGCCGCCCTGGCCGCGCGCGGCGGCGCCAGCCTCTTCATGGTGCTCCAGGCCGCCCTGGCCGCGCTCTACACCAAGCTGGGCGCCGGCGAGGACATCCCCGTGGGCACCCCGGTCGCCGGCCGCACCGACGCCGCCCTGGAAGACCTGGTCGGCTTCTTCGTCAACACGCTGGTGCTGCGCACCGACGTCTCCGGCGACCCGACCTTCACCCGGCTCCTCGACCGGGTGCGGGCCGCGGACCTGGCCGCGTTCGCCCACCAGGACCTGCCGTTCGAGAAGCTGGTCGAGGCGCTGGCCCCGGCCCGCTCGCTGGCCCGGCACGCCCTGTTCCAGACCATGCTGGCCCTGCACAACAACGCCCGGGCCGGCCTCGAACTGCCGGGCGTGACCGCCAGGTTCGGCGCGGCGGGCACCGGCAGCGCACGCTTCGACCTCGCCTTCGAACTGGCCGAGGAGCACGACGCCGAGGGTTGTCCCGCCGGGCTGGGCGGACGCCTGGAGTACAGCGCGGACCTGTTCACCGAGCACACCGCGCGGCGCGTCGCCGACCGCTTCGTGCACCTGCTCGACGCCCTCACCGCGGCCCCGGACCAGCCGATCGGCACGCACTCCGCGCTGCTGCCCGGCGAGCGCGAGACCCTGCTGGAGGAGTGGAACCGGGCGCCCGCGCACCCCTACCGGGAGCCGCCGCACCGTGCCTTCGAACGCGCCGCCGCCGAGCACCCCGACCGCACCGCGGTGGTCTTCGAGGGGCGGGAGCTGAGCTACCGCGAACTGGAGGAGCGGGCCGGCGCCCTCGCGCGGGCGCTGCGCGAACGGGGCGCCGGCCCCGGCAGCCTGGTGGCCGTCGCGCTGCACAGGTCGGCGGAGCTGGTCGCGGCCGTGCTGGCCGTGCACAAGGCGGGCGCCGCCTACCTGCCCGTCGACCCGGCCTACCCGCAGGACCGCATCGCCTACGTCGTGGACGACGCGCGCCCCGTCCTGCTGCTCACCACGGCCGACGTGCTGGGCGCCCTGCCGGCGCTCGGCACCGTCCCCGCGCTGCTGCTCGACGAGCCGCTGCCCGCGCCCGGCCCGGACACGGGCCTCCCGGCGCCCGTGCCGGCGGCCGGACACACCGCCTACACCATCTACACCTCCGGCTCCACCGGCCGCCCCAAGGGCGTGGTGATCCCCTACGGCTCCTTCGCCAACTTCATCGAGGACATGCGGCTGCGGCTGCGGCTGGGCGCGGACGACCGGCTGGTGTCGGTGACCACCTTCGGCTTCGACATCGCCAACCTGGAGCTGTTCGTCCCGCTGGTCTCCGGCGCGGCGGTCGTCCTCGCGGGCCACGACACCGTACGCGACCCCGACGCGCTCGCCGCCCTGCTGCGCACCAGCGGCGCCACGGTCATGCAGGCCACGCCGACCCTGTGGCACGCCCTGGTCACCGACCACCCCGACGCGCTGGCCGGGCTGCACGCGCTCACCGGCGGCGAGGCGATCAGCGCGGCACTGGCCGCCCAGGTGGCCGCGGCGGCCGACCGGCTGACCAACCTGTACGGGCCGACCGAGACCACCGTCTACTCCACCGTCGCGGAGCTGGACGGCGCCGGCACCCCGCCCATCGGCCGTCCGCTGGCCGGGAACCGCGCCTACGTCCTCGGCCCGGACCTGCGGCCGGTGCCGGCCGGCGCCACCGGCGAGCTGTACCTCGGCGGCGTGGGCCTCGCCCACGGCTACCACGGCCGGCCGGGCCTGACCGCGGAGCGCTTCGTCGCCGACCCGTTCGCGGACCGGCCGGGCGCCCGGATGTACCGCACCGGCGACCTGGTGCGGCAGCGGCCGGACGGGACGATCGACTACCTCGGCCGGGTGGACCACCAGGTCAAGATCAGGGGGTTCCGGATCGAACTCGGCGAGATCGAGGGCGTGCTGCTGGAGCACCCCGAGGTGGCGCAGGCGGTCGTGGTGCGCGAGGACACCCCCGCCGGCCCACGGCTGGCCGGGTACGTCGTCGCCGCGGACGGCGCCGAGGCGCAGCCGACGGCGCTGCGCGCCCATCTGGCCGGCCGGCTGCCCGACTACATGGTCCCGGCCGCCCTGGTGGTCCTCGACGCCCTCCCGCTGACCCCCAACGGCAAGGTGGACCGGGCCAGGCTGCCCGCGCCCGCCGTCGGCGCCACGCCGGCCGGCCGTGCCCCGGGCACGCCGGGGGAGGCGCTGCTGTGCCGGCTGTTCACCGAGCTCCTGGGGGCCGAAGGGGCCGGCGCCGACGACGACTTCTTCCTGCTCGGCGGCGACTCCATCCGCGCCATCCGGCTGGTGGGCCGGGCCCGGGCGGCCGGGGTCCGCCTCACCCCCGCCGACGTCTTCGTGCACCGCACCCCCGCGGCCCTCGCCCGGGCGGCCGGGGGCGGCGCGCCGGGAGCGGCCACCGCCGCCGCCGCGGCGGCCGACGACGGCGCGTTCGCGCCCGTGCTGCCCGTGCGCCCGCACGGCAGCCGTCCGCCGCTGTTCTGCGTGCACGGCGGCGTCGGGCTCGGCTGGCCGTTCATCGGGCTGGCCGCGCACCTGCCCGACACGCCCGTGTACGCCTTCCAGGCCGGCGGAATCCTGCACGACGCCCCGCAGCCGGAATCCGTCGCGGAAATGGCCGCCGACTATGTGCGGCGAATGGTGGAAATTCAGCCGGACGGCCCCTATCATATTCTCGGATGGTCCTTCGGTGGTCTTGTCGCCCATGAAATGGCCTGTCTGCTCGGAGAATCGGGAAGAGAAGTCGCGCTGCTCGCGAACCTCGACGGATTCCCCGCGCGCCGACCGGAGGAGGGCGGCGGCCCGGCCCCGCAGGACGACACCGTGCTGGACGGGGAGCTGCGCGCGCGGCTCGGGGCCGCCGGGAACGCGCTGGCGGAGCTGACCGACGAGCAGTACCCGAGGCTGCTCGGCGTCATCCGGGCCCTCGACGGCCTCGGCGCCGCCCACCGTCCTCGGACACACCAGGGTGACCTGCACTTCTTCGTGGCGACGCGGGGCGTTGCCGAGGACGCCCCCACGGAGGCCGTCTGGGCCGCGCACACCGCCGGCCGGGTGGTGCGGCACGAGGTGGCCGCGACCCACGACGGCATGCTGGACGCCGCGCCCGCGGCGGCCGTCGCCCGCGTGCTCACCGAGCTCATGGAGTGAGGTCCGGCCGGGACCGCACCGCGTCCCGGCGTCGAGTTCCGCATGGAATTCCGGGCGGGTCCGCACGGACGGCACGGAATCGGTACCGCGGAAGTGGCGCAGCGAAAGCGGGGCCACGGAAACGGAATTCCATGCGGACCGGACCCGGGGGTTGAGAACCCCGGGAAACCCGATGAATTACCCGCGGGGGAGAAGTGTGTCCGCCGCCAGGAAAGAGGAAGGGACACGTCACGGTAATGGGAAATCCGTTTGACGACGAGACCGGGACATTCCACGTGCTGGTCAACCAGGAGGGCCAGCACTGCCTGTGGCCCGCGTTCGCCGAGACCCCCGACGGCTGGCAGGCCGTCCTGTCCGCGGTGGGCCGGGCCGAGGCGCTCGAGCACATCGAGCGGAACTGGACCGACCTGCGCCCCAGGAGCCTCGCCCAGGCGAGCTGATCCCGTACCACCACCGCACACCCACGAAAGGAACCGCACATGAGCGCCCTCACCATCGACGCCGCCGTCGAGGCCCAGGTCCGGGAGATCGTCGCCGACGTCCTCGAACTGGAGGACGACCTCACCCCGACCGGCCGCTTCGTCGACGACTACGGCGCCGACTCCCTGGCCGCCATCGAACTGCTGGCGAAGCTGGAGAAGACCTTCGGCATCACGATCCCGCAGGAGTCGCTGGCGGAGATGGTCAGCCTCGAGGCCGTCCTGGACGTGCTCGCCCGGGCCGAGGCGCGATGACCGCCCGGCGTGTGGTGCTGACCGGGATCGGGGTCCTGTCCAGCATCGGCAACGGCGTCACCGAGTTCACCCGCGGCCTGCGCGAGGGCCGGTGCGGGGCGGGCCCCATCACCCGCTTCGACGGCACCGGGTTCCCGCGGCGACTGGCCCACGAGGTGAGCGGCTTCACCCCGTCCGAGTGGGTCCGCCACACGCCGGCCGAACACCTCGGCAGGGCCGCCCAGTTCTCCGTCGCCGCCGCCCGGATGGCGGTGACCGACTCCGGGCTCGGCCCGCAGGAGCTGCGCGGCCGGCCGGGCCTGGTCACGGTGGGCACCACCGACGGCGAGGCCGACGTCCTCGACCGGCTCGTCGAGGCCGAGGCGAACGGCACCGAGCCGGCCGGCCTCGACCCCGTCGTGGTGCGCCGGCTCGCCGCGCACCGGCTCGCCCTGGCCGTCGTACGGGAACTGCGGCTGCCCCGCGCGGTGCCCTCCGTGCTCGGCACCGCCTGCGCGGCCGGCAACTACGCCGTCGGCGACGGCTACGACGCCGTGCGCTCCGGCGAGGCCGAATGGGCCCTGGTCGGCGGGGCCGACGCGCTGACCCGGCGGACCTTCGCCGGGTTCTCCCGGCTCGGCCTGGTCGCCTCCGACCGCTGCCGGCCCTTCGACGCGGACCGGGAGGGGCTGCTGACCGCCGAGGGCGCGGGCGTCCTGCTGCTGGAGACCCTGGAGTCGGCCCGGGCGCGCGGCGCCCGGATCTACGCCGAACTCCTCGGCTACGGCCTCAACTGCGACGCCCACCACCCCACCGCTCCCGACCTGGACAGCGTCGCCCAGGTGATGCGGCTCGCCCTCGACGACGCCGGCGTCAAGCCCGAGGAGGTCGACCTCATCTCGGCGCACGGCACCGGCACCCCCACCAACGACGTCACCGAGGTCCGTGCCGTCCGCCAGGTGTTCGGGGACCGGCCGCCGCGCACCGTCGCGCTGAAGTCGATGCTCGGCCACTCCATGGGCGCCGCCAGCGCCCTCGGCGCCGCCGCGTCGGCGCTCGCGCTGGCGCACGGCTTCGTCCCGCCGACCGTCAACCACCGCACCACCGACCCCGAGTGCGCCGTCGACTGCGTGCCCAACCACGCCGTCGACGCCGACCTCCGGGTCGTCGTGAACAACGGCCTGGCCTTCGGCGGCAACAACGCCGCCGTCGTCCTCGGCAGACACCAGGAGAGCACCGTATGACGACCGTCGCGGCCCCAGCCGGCCGCCACTTCATCACCGCCTGGTCCGCTGTCTCGCCGTACGGCATCGACAGCGCCGACTACGCCCGGGGCCTGGCCGCGGACGACGCCCGACAGGCCGTCCCGGTCGGCGCCGCAGACGCGGGCGACGAGGCCCGTCTGGTCCCCGGCTTCGAGGTGCGCGAGGTGCTCGGCCGGACCGGCACCCGCACCATGGACCGGGCCACCGGCCTCGCCGTCACCGCCGTGCGCGACCTGCTCGAGGGGGCCGACCGCGAGGAGCGCCCGGTCCCCACCGGCACGGGCACCGCCCTCGTCCTCGGCACCACCCTGGGCACCGCCCAGATCCAGCACGACTTCGCGCTCGCCTCCTTCACCGAGGCCAAGCCCTACGACGTGCCCGCCCAGTACATGCCCAACGTCCTGATGAACTGTCCCGCGGCCGCCAGCGCCATCCGCTTCGGCCTCAAGGGACCCAACACCACGCTCGCCGGCGGCCGCCCCTCGGGGCTGCTCGCCCTCGGCTACGCCCGCCGGCTGCTCGCCGCCGGCCGCGCCGAACGCGTCCTGGTCGGCGCGGTCGAGGAGTACTCGCGGACCCGCTCCTGGATCGAGCACCACACCCGCGGCGCCGACGAGACCCCCGGCCCGCTCGGCGAGGGCTGCGCCCTGCTGCTGGTCGAACCCGGACCCGACCTCACCGACGGCCGCCGGGCGCTGGCCGAACTCCTCGCCGTCGACGTCCGCGCCGACGTCGATGACGACATCGCCGCCACCGCCGGGGCCTGCGTCCGCGACGCGCTGGCCACCGCCGGCGTCGACCCGGCCGACGTGTGGGCCGCGGTCGGCGGCGGGCTCACCGGCGCGTACGGCCGTGCGGAGAACGAACTGCTCACCGGCCTGTTCGGGGCCGAGGCCACCGCACGGGTCCCGGTGCACGAGCGGATCGGCGACACCGCCGCGGCCTCCACCGCCTTCCAGGTCGCCGCGCTGCTCGCCGTCGCGCACCGCGACCCGGATGCGCACGGCAGGGCGGCGGTGGTCACCTCCACGGACCGCGACGGCATCGTCGCCTGCGCCGTGCTGCGTCTCGTCGGGGAGCCGTCATGAGCGCCCCCGGCACCGCCCTGATCAGCGGCGGCTCACGCGGAATCGGCCGGGCCGCGGCCCTGCGCCTGGCCGACGACGGCTACGACATCAGCATCGGCTACCGCTCCGACGAGGAAGCGGCCGCCCAACTGGCCAAGCGACTCGACGAGTCGGGGGTGCGCTGCCTCACCCACCGGCTCGATGTCGCCGACCCGCAGGCGGTGCGCGACTGGGTCGGCCGCACCGAGGGCGAACTCGGCCCGATCACCGTCGCGGTGGCCTCCGCCGGCATCACCCGCGACCGGCCGATGCTGATGATGTCCGACCAGGACTGGCAGGAGGTCATCGACACCAACCTCGACGGCGTCGCCCATGTGTGCCGGGCCGCCCTGTTCCCCATGGTCAAGCGCAAGGCCGGGACGATCATCACGCTCTCCAGCGTCTCCGGCGTGCTGGGCAACCCCGGCCAGGGCAACTACTCGGCGTCCAAGGCCGGGATCATCGGCCTGACCCGCGCCCTCGCCAAGGAGGCCGGCCGGTTCGGCATCCGGGCCAACGCCGTGGCCCCCGGAATGATCGAGACGGACATGACCGCGGTGCTCACCGCGGACCAGCGCGACCGCACCCTCGGCGCCGTTCCGCTCGGCCGGTTCGGAACCGCCGAGGAGGTCGCCGAGGCGATCGCCTTCCTCGCCTCCGACCGGGCCGCGTACATCACCGGCGCGGTGCTCCAGATCGACGGCGGCATCGTCCTGTGATCCGCCCCACCGTCCGACCGCACACCCCACCACCTCTGGGAGTTGACCCGACATGACCGCGCCCGTCGACATCGCCGCCCCCGCCGCCAACCACACCCCGCTCGTCGACACCCGGCTGCTGCCCCTGGGCGACCCGGCCGCCCGGGCCACCCACCGCGTCTACGAGCACCTGATCGGCATGTGGGCGCCCGGCGTCATCGAGGCCGCCCAGGACCTCGGCGTCTTCGCCACCCTGACCGCCGGCCCGCGCACCGCCGCGGGCCTCGCCGAGACCCTCGGCACCGACCTGCGCGCCACCCGCGTCCTGCTGGACGGCCTGCACGCCTACGAGCTGCTGGAGCGCGAGCGCGGCGCCGACGGCCAGGCCGTCTACACCCTGCCCGCCGAACTGCACGGCGTCTTCGCGCCCGACGGCCTCTACAGCCTGGCCGGGAAGATCACCCACGACCGCAACGTCGCCTGGGGCGCCTGGCGCAACCTCGCCGACAACGTCCGCAGCGGCGCCCGCGGCGAGCACGGCGGCCAGCAGGTCAACCAGATATCCGAGGAGGACTACACCGCGCTCGCCCGCGGCATCAACTTCTGGGCCCCGCCGGTCGTCACGGCGCTCGCCGCCGCCCTGCGCGAGCGCGGCTGGGGCCAGGAGAGCGACGGCGTGCTGCTCGACGTCGGCTGCGGCACGGGCATCTACAGCCACCTGCTGCTCAAGGAGTTCCCGCAGCTGACCGCGCGCGGCCTGGACGCCCCGCGGATCACCGCCATCGCCCAGGAGCAGGCCCGGCGGCTCGGCGTCGCCGACCGGTTCGAGCCGCTGACCGCCGACTTCTGGGCCGACGACTGGGGCACCGGCACCGACCTGGCGCTGTTCGTGAACATCTTCCACCTCCAGACGCCCGAGTCCGCGCACGAACTCCTGCTCAAGACCGCCAAGGGCCTCACCGAGGACGGCCTGATCGCCGTCGTCGACCACATCGTCGACGAGGAGGCGGGCGGCGCCAACGTCCAGAACCGCTTCTTCCGCCTGTTCGCCGCCTCCATGCTCGCCACCGGCGGCGGCGACGCCTACACCGTCCAGGACTACGACCAGTGGCTGGCCGACGCGGGCCTGCGCCGCGTGGCGCTCCTGGACACCCCGATGCACCGGGTGCTGCTCGCCGCCCGCGCCTGACCCGCACGCCCTCCCCCCACACCCCGCACACCCTCCGCACCCCCGGTGCCGCCCGCCCGCCGTCCGGACGCGTTCCCCCCAGGCCCTGGCCCGCCAGGACACGGAACACGCGCCGGCCGCGCGGGCGGCGCCGTCTCGTGCGCCGCACCGCCCGCTGACCACCGCCTCGAAGGGACCACACGATGACGCGTCACCTCTTCACGTCCGAGTCCGTGACGGAAGGGCACCCCGACAAGATCGCCGACCGGATCAGCGACGCCGTCCTGGACGCGTACCTGACCCGGGACCCGCACGCCCGGGTCGCCGTGGAGGCCCTGGTCACCACCGGCCAGGTGCACGTCGCCGGGGAGGTCTCCTCCAGCGCCTGCTTCGACGTCGCCGACGTCGTACGGCGGCAGATCCTGGACATCGGCTACGACCGCTCCAGCACCGGCTTCGACGGCGCCACCTGCGGCATCTCCGTCTCGCTCGGCCGGCAGTCCCCGGACATCGCGCGCGGTGTGGACGCGACCGCCGCCGACGGCGACCCGCTGGACGCGCAGGGCGCCGGCGACCAGGGCCTGATGTTCGGCTACGCCTGCCGCGAGACCCCGGAGCTGATGCCGCTGCCCATCTCCCTCGCCCACCGGCTCGCCCGCCGCCTGACGGCCGTCCGCAGGAACGGCACCGTCCCCTACCTGCGCCCGGACGGCAAGACCCAGGTCACCGTCGAGTACCGGGGCAGCCGCCCGGTCCGGCTGGACACGGTCGTGGTGTCCAGCCAGCACGCCGCCGACGTCGACCTCGACGACCTCCTCGCCCCCGACATCCGCAGGCACGTCGTCGAACCCGAACTGGCCGCGCTGGCCGAGCAGGGCGTCGAGCTCGACACCGACGACCACCGCTTCCTGGTCAACCCCACGGGCCGGTTCGAGATCGGCGGCCCGATGGGCGACGCGGGCCTGACCGGCCGCAAGATCATCGTCGACACCTACGGCGGCACGGCCCGGCACGGCGGCGGCGCCTTCTCCGGCAAGGACCCCTCCAAGGTCGACCGCTCGGCGGCGTACGCCATGCGCTGGGTCGCCAAGAACATCGTCGCCGCCAGACTCGCCGACCGGTGCGAACTCCAGGTCGCCTACGCCATCGGCAAGGCCGACCCGGTCGGCCTGTTCGTCGAGACCTTCGGCACCGCGCGGGTCGCCGTGGACCGCATCCGCGACGCCGTCGTGGACGTCTTCGACCTGCGCCCGGCCGCCATCGTCCGCGACCTGGACCTGTTGCGCCCGATCTACGCGCAGACCTCCGCCTACGGCCACTTCGGGCGCGAACTGCCCGACTTCACCTGGGAGCGCACCGACCACGCCGGCAAGCTGCGCGCCGCGGCGGGCCTGGACTGAGCGACGAGGAAGGACACGCCCGATGCTCTTCGAACCACGCACACCCACCGCCCCCGGGCCGGGCCCGGCCGACCGGACCGCGCCCGCCGATCCGCCGGTGCTCCCGGTACCGGGCGTCACCGACCCGGCGGGCGGGCTCGCACCGCGCGATCCCGCCGTGCCCTCCGCCCTGCGCTTGCAGGTCACCGCCGGCGAGCCCGGCACCACGGAGCTCGCCGCCCTGACCCTCGTCCTGTACGCGTTCACCCAGGCACGCCCCGAATCACCGGCCGCGACCCGCTCGGTGGCCGAATGGTGGCGCCGCCGCCCGGGCGAATACCGGACGGCGGGCTCATGGCGGGACACCGAGTGAGCGAGCTGAGCTCAGGGCAGCAGCCCGTAGCAGGAGGCCAGGCCGACCACCACCGCCGCGCCCAGCGTGTGGCAGGTGAACGTCACCCGGCCGGGCAGCCGCCACCAGCGGCGGCGCCACGCCAGCACCGTGCACACGGCCAGCAGCGCGGTGCCGGCCAGGGCCGCCGCGACCAGGGCGGGGATCAGCGTCAGCAGCGGCGAATCGCCCACCAGCACCGCGCGGTTGAGCGCGTTGCCGTCACCGGTGAGGAGGACGAAGCACACGGTCGCGGCGGTCAGCAGCGCCCCGGTCGCCCAGCCCAGAGCCCAGGCGACCCGGGCGCCCCGCGGCCGCTCGGCCGCCCGGCGCCGCCGGACCAGCGCGGTCAGCGGCACCAGCACGACCGCCAGGCCCACCACCCCGAGCCCGCCCAGCAGCGCCCGCTGGTGCAGCACCGGCGAGGCGTACCAGGGCAGCAGCTCGAACACCTCGGTCGGGTCGGAGGCCAGGGCGAGGCGGCCGTCGCGGAAGGCGATCCGGTCCTGCCCGCCCCGCTCCTGGAACACCCCCGGCGCCACCGGCAGCCAGTGCTGCTCGCCGGCCCGCGGGTCACGGGAGAGGCCGGTGGTGGTCAGCGTGCCGTCGGCGGCCGCGCCGACGTGCACGGCGGAGGTGAGCGCGGCGGCACGGGTCAGGTCGGTGCCGCTGGTCCGGGTCGAGCGGTAGTAGCCGCCGTACGCGGCGGCGCCGGAGGCGGACCCGCGGAGCGCGGCGGACCGGGCGGCGGCGGCCGTCTTCCCGGGGGCGGAGGCGCCCTGCCCGCCGCCGTCCCCGCCGGCCGCCAGCTCGTCGGCGACCCGGTCCACCAGTTCCTGCCCGGCGTAGGAGGCCGCGCCGTCCGTGCCGTCGCCGTTGTAGACGACGTACACGCCCACGCCCGCGCCGGGCAGCAGCGCCAGATTGCCGTGGAAGCCGGGCAGGTCGCCGTCCTTCACCCACATGCGCATGCCGTCACGGTCACGCTCCTCCAGCACGTAGCCGAGCCCGGGCAGCCGCGGGTCGTTGCCGAACTGCCGGTGCAGCATGGCCCGGGCCGAGGCGGAGGCCAGCACCGGGCCGCCGTCGTCGAGCAGGGCGCGCATCAGCCGGCCCATGTCGGCTGCCGTGGTGATCGCGCCCGCACCGGTCGGCGTCCAGGCGCCGTACTGGCCGTCCTCCGCGCGCTGCCCGCCGTCGCCGGGCCGGTAGCCGACGGCCAGCGTCGCCCTGGTGCGCGCCCCGGGCGCGGCGAAGGTGGTGCGGGTCATGCCCAGCGGCCTCAGGACGGACCGTTCCACGTACGAGGCGAAGGGGACGCCGGTGACCTGCTCGACGAGGTGACCGGCGAGCGCGACGCCGTAGTTGTCGTAGCTCGCCACCCGGCCCGGCGGCCGCACCCGGGCCGGCTGGTGCGCGGCCAGGCTCTCGCCCAGCGCGCCGGCCGGCTCCGGGGAGGTGCCGCCCCGGCCCAGGATGCTCGCGTCGAACCCGGCCGTGTGCGTCAGGAGCTGACGTACCGTCACCGGGTGTCCCGGATAGGTGTTCTTGATCCGGAAGTGCTTCAGGTACCGGTTGACGTCCGTGTCCAGGGCCAGCTTCCCCCGCTCCACCTGCTGGAGCACCGCGACCGCGGTGAACAGCTTGGCGTCGGAGGCCATGAAGTAGCCGGTGCGCTCCGGGTCGCTGCGCACCCCCCGGGCGACGTCGGCCTGCCCGTACCCGCGGGACAGGACGCTTCCGTCGCGCCGTACGACGACCACGGAGGCGCCCGGGATGCGGTACTCGGACAGCTGCCTGCGCACCAGGCCGTCCAGCAGGGCGCCGAGCCCGCTCCGTCCCTCCGGCGCCGGGGACCCGGCCGAGGACGCGGGGGACTTCCCACCGGCCGCGCCGGCCGGGGTGGTAGCGCACAGGACCGCCGTCACCACGGCGGCCACCAGGATGAGGAATCGCTGTCGGCTCGTCATGACACCGATTCCACCCGCCGCGGGCCGCGCGTGACATGGCCCTGGGTGGTGTCCGGGGGGTACCTGACTACACCCCCGGGTAGGGAACACTGGTCCAGTGATCGACGGCTCGCTGCGCACCAGACTGAACAGTGCTCGGCGGCAACGGGCCGCCTGATCCGAGGAGTTGTGGCATGAATATCGCCAAGGGTGCCCGCAGTGCCGTCGCCGGACTGCCGCTGGTCGGCCTGGCCCTCGCGGAGGTCTTCTTCTTCTCCCTGCTGGTGACCGCGATCTCGCTGCTCGGCGGCGGCATCGGACTCTTCCTGGTCCCGGCCGCGGCGGTCGCCGCCCGCGGCACCGTGAACGTCACCCGCCGCCTGGCCGGCGCCCGGCTGGAGGGCGGCATCCCCGAGCCCTACCTGCCCGAGCCGCCGCGCGAGGCCGGCCTGAAGGGCTGGTGGCAGCGCACCCAGTGGATCCTCACCGACCCGGCGACCTGGCGGGACCTCGCCTGGATGCTGATCGACCCGGTGATCGGCATCGTCCTGGTCCTGCTGCCCCTGACGCTCGTCGTGTCCGGCGTGTTCGGCCTGCTGATGCCGGTGCTGTGGCAGGACATCGTCTCCGGCGGCGGCAACAACTGGTACTGGTTCGTCAAGGTGACGGACACGCGGAGCGCCTGGTACGCGCTGGGCCTGGGCATCCCGACCCTGGCCGCCGGCCTCGCCTGCGCCCCCGCCCTGCTGCGTGCCCACGCCCGGCTGGCCCGCACCCTGCTCGCCCCGACCGAGGTCGCCCGCCAGGTCCGCCACCTCACGCAGACCCGCTCCGAGGTGGTCAACAGCTCGGCCGCCGAACTGCGCCGCATCGAGCGCGACCTGCACGACGGCGCCCAGGCCCGCCTCGTCGCCCTCGGCATGAACCTCGGCGTCGCCGAGCAGCTGCTCGCCAAGGACCCCGAGGCGGTCGCCGCGATCCTCGCCGACACCCGCAAGGCCTCCGCCAGCGCCCTGAACGAGCTGCGCGACCTCATCCGCGGCATCCACCCGCCGGTCCTCGCCGACCGGGGCCTGGCCGACGCGGTGCGCGCCCTCGCCATGGACAGCCCCCTGGACGTCACCGTCAGCGCCGACCTGCCCGGCCGGGCCGACGCCCCCGTCGAGTCCGCCGTGTACTTCGCCGTCTCGGAGATCCTCACCAACGCCGCCAAGCACGCCGACCCCCACCACGTGACCGTCGACCTCTGGTACGCCGACGGCCGGCTGCGCGCCCAGGTCGGCGACGACGGCCACGGCGGCGCGGACCCCTCGCGCGGCACCGGGCTGCGCGGCATCGAGCGCCGCCTGGCCGCCTTCGACGGCGTGCTCGCCGTCACCAGCCCGGTCGGCGGACCCACCACCCTGACCATGGAGATCCCTTGCGTGTTGTCCTAGCCGAAGACCTCTTCCTCCTGCGCGACGGCCTGGTGCGGCTGCTGGAGGCGTACGACTTCGAGATAGTCGCCGCCGTCGACAACGGCCCGAGCCTGCTCAGGGCCCTCGTCGAGGAGAAGCCGGACGTCGCGGTCGTCGACGTCCGGCTTCCGCCGACGTTCACCGACGAGGGCCTGCAGGCCGCCCTGCAGGCCCGCAGGCAGGTCCCGGGCCTGCCGGTCCTGGTCCTGTCCCAGTACGTCGAACAGCTCTACGCCCGGGAGCTGCTCGCCGACGGCAGCGGAGGCATCGGCTACCTGCTGAAGGACCGGGTGTTCGACCCGGACCAGTTCGTGGACTCCGTGCGCAGGGTCGCGGCCGGCGGCACCGCGATGGACCCGGACGTCGTGGCCAAGCTGTTCGCTAAGGACACCGGCCGCGACGGCGCCCTGTCCCGGCTCACCCCGCGCGAACGGGAGGTGCTGGCGCTGATGGCCGAGGGGCGTTCCAACGCCGCCATCGCCCAGTCCCTGGTGGTCACCGAACGGGCCGTGATCAAGCACACCTCGAACATCTTCGCCAAGCTCGGCCTGCCGGTCTCCGACGACGACAACCGGCGGGTGCTGGCGGTGCTGGCCTACCTGAAGTGACGCGGCGGCCGGGTCCGGGCCGCTTCCCGCCCCCGCGGACCGCCGTCGCGGCGGCCCGGCCGACCCGGTCGCAGCACTAGAGCGCCTTCGCGTAGCAGAGGCTCTCCTCGTGGAAGCGGTAGTAGCCGAACTTGGCGCACGGCTGGTAGCCGCTGGAGACGTACAGGGCGACGGCCTCGGGCTGCTTGGTGCCGGTCTCCAGGACCATGCGGACGCGGCCCGCCGCGCGGGCGTCCTCCTCCAGTGCGGCCAGGATGCGCCGGGCCAGGCCCCGGCCGCGCATGCTCGCGACGACGAACATCCGCTTGAGCTCGGCGTCGCCGTCCTCGTTGCCCTCCCCGTTCTCGTCCTGGCTGCGCCATCCGCCCGTGGCGACCGGGGTGCCGTCCTCGTCGTAGGCGATCAGGTAGACGCCGTTGGGCGGCCGGAAGTCGGCCGTGTCCAGGACCGTGGCGTCGCCGCCGTCGCCGTAGCGCACGTGGTACTCGGCCTGGACCTCGTCGTTGAGCTTGACGGCGTCCGGGTGGTCGAACGGAACAGGGCGGATAAGCATGTTAGGTACCGTATATCAATGCAGTCGAACGGGGGCCCGGGGCCCGGTCCCTCGGCGGGACCCCGTCCAGTGTGCCGGTAGGGTGCCCGGGTGCTGACTGTGACCTCCGCCAATGTGAACGGACTGCGCGCCGCCGCGAAGAAGGGTTTCGTGCCGTGGCTCGCCGGGACCGGCGCCGACGTGGTGTGCCTCCAGGAGGTGCGCGCCGAGCCGCAGCAGCTTCCCGAGGACGTGCGCACGCCCGACGGCTGGCACGTGGTGCACGCGCCCGCCGCCGCCAAGGGCCGCGCGGGCGTCTCCCTCTACACCCGCCGCGAGCCCGACCGCGTCCGGATCGGCTTCGGCTCCTCGGAGTTCGACGGCGCCGGACGCTATGTCGAGGCCGACCTGCCGGGTGTGACGGTCGCCTCCCTCTACCTCCCCTCCGGCGAGGTCGGCACCGAACGCCAGGACGAGAAGATCCGCTTCATGGGCGAGTTCCTCGCCTACCTCAAGGAGCTGCGCGAGCGCGCCGCCGCCGACGGCCGAGAGGTCCTCGTCTGCGGCGACTGGAACATCGCCCACCACCAGGCCGATCTGAGGAACTGGCGCGCCAACACCAAGAACTCCGGCTTCCTGCCGGAGGAGCGGGAGTGGCTGAGCGCGGTCCTGGACCCGAACGCCGGCGGTTACGTCGACGTCGTGCGCTCCCTGCACCCGGACGTCGAGGGGCCGTACACCTGGTGGTCGTACCGGGGGCGGGCCTTCGACAACGACGCGGGATGGCGGATCGACCTCCAGGTGGCCACCCCCGGGCTGGCGGCGAAGGCGGTCAAGGGCGTGGTCGAACGCGCGGCCACGCACGCCGAGCGCTGGTCGGACCACGCGCCGGTGACGGTGGTCTACGACCTCTGAGACCGGAGGCGTCCCGCCCGGAACCGTGAGCTCCGCCGGGCCCCGCGCGGGGGCCGGGCGCGGTTCGTCCCCGGCCGTCACGGCCGTTCGCGCAGCCGCCGGTCCAGGGCCATCGAGAGTTCCGCGTCCACCACGCTCTTGGCCAGCGGGCGCAGGCGTTCGAGGTCGCCCTCGGAGGCGTGACGGACGACCAGACGGGTGAACAGGTCGGCCAGCGCCTCGGCGTGTTCGCGGACGCGGTGCCCGGCGGCCAGGACCTCGGCGAGCGGGATGCCCTCGCGCACCAGGGCGGCGGAGACGTCGAGCAGGCGGCGGCTGATGTGGACGATCTCCTCGCCGTCGGTGCCCAGGTAGCCGAGGTCCAGCGCGGCGGCCAGGTTCTCCGCGGTGACCTCGCCCGCGAAGTGGTCGGCCAGTTCCTCGGGGGTGAGGCGGACCGGGGTCTCCTCGGTCGGGGCGCCCAGGCCCAGCAGGTCGCCGACGTCGCGGCCGTGGTCGAAGGCCTCGGCCAGTTCGGCGATGCCGTTCAGGGTGTGACCGCGTTCCAGGAGCGCGGAGATGGTGCGCAGGCGGGCCAGGTGGCGGTCGTCGTACCAGGCGATGCGGCCCTCCCGGCGCGGCGGCGGGATCAGCTTGCGCTCGCGGTAGAAGCGCAGGGTGCGCACGGTGATGCCGGCCAGCCGGGCCAGTTCCTCCATGCGGTACTCGCGTGGGCCCCCGCCCCGCCCGTCGTCTCGTCCAGCGTCATCTGCCACACCGGAAGCCTATGTTGTACCGCCGGTAACTTTCCTTGCCCGCCCCCTACCGATCGGTACGGCCCTCCTCTACTCTCACCATTGCGCCAGTGTTCACTGGCAGAGTCGCTGAAGGTCGGCGCGGTCCGCGCCGGACGCGGGTCGCTGTACGCGAGTCATGGAGGGGCGCTCAATGGCCGAGCATGAGCACGGACACGGGAACGAGCACGTGCGGGTGGCGGTGATCGGGTCCGGGTTCGGCGGACTGGGCGCCGCCGTGCGGCTGCGCCGCGAGGGGATCACCGACTTCGTCGTCCTGGAGCGGGCCGGCAGCGTCGGTGGCACCTGGCGCGACAACAGCTATCCGGGGTGCGCCTGCGACGTGCCCTCCCACCTGTACTCGTTCTCCTTCGCCCCCAACCCCGACTGGCCGCGCACCTTCTCCGGCCAGCAGCACATCCGCGCCTATCTGGAACGGGTCGCCGACGTCTTCCGGCTCCGCCCGCACCTGCGCCTCAACTCCGAGGTGAAGCGGATGACCTGGAACAAGGAGCTGCTGCGCTGGGACATCCAGACCACCGGCGGCGACCTCTCCGCCGACGTCGTGGTCTCCGCCACCGGTCCGCTGTCCGACCCGAAGATCCCGGACATCCCGGGGCTCGACTCCTTCCCCGGCAGGGTGTTCCACTCCGCCCGCTGGGACCACGACTACGACCTCGCCGGCAAGCGCGTCGCGATGGTCGGCACCGGCGCGTCCGCCATCCAGATCGTGCCGGCCATCCAGCCCGAGGTCGCCCGCCTCACCCTCTTCCAGCGCACCCCGCCCTGGGTGATGCCCCGCGTCGACCGCGCCATCAGCGGCGTGGAGCGCTCGCTGCACCGCGCGCTGCCGGTCACCACCCAGCTGCGCCGCGGACTGCTGTGGGGCATCCGGGAGTTGCAGGTGCAGGCGTTCACCAAGCGCCCCGACGAGCTCGGGTTCGTGGAGCAGCTGGCCAAGCGCAACATGGCCCGCGCCATCAAGGACCCGGCGCTGCGCGCCAAGCTGACCCCCGACTACCGCATCGGCTGCAAGCGGATCCTGCTGTCCAGCACGTACTACCCGGCGCTCGCACGGGACAACGTGGACGTGGTGGCCGGCGGGCTCAGCGAGATCCGCGGTTCCACCCTCGTCGCGGCCGACGGCACCGAGGCCGAGGTCGACGCGATCGTCTTCGGCACCGGCTTCCACGTCACCGACATGCCGATCGCCGAGCGGGTCGTCGGCGCGGACGGCCGTACGCTCGCGGAGAGCTGGAAGGACGGCGGCATGGCCGCGCTGCGCGGCGCCGCCGCGGCCGGCTTCCCGAACTGGATGACGATCATCGGCCCCAACACCGGCCTCGGCAACTCCTCGATGATCCTCATGATCGAGTCCCAGCTGAACTACATGGCCGACTACCTGCGGCAGTTGAACGTCCTCGGCGGCCGGGTCGCCCTCGACGCGCGGCAGGGCGCCGTCGACGACTGGAACCGCAAGGTGCAGGAGCGCATGAAGCGCACGGTGTGGAACACGGGCGGCTGCACCAGCTGGTACCTGGACGCCAACGGCCGCAACACCACCGTCTGGCCGGGCACGACCACCGAGTTCCGGCGCGCCACCCGGCGGGTGGACCTGTCGGAGTACCAGGTCCTCCGGGCCCCCGCCACCGCCGCCACCCCCTCCGCCGCGAGGAGCGCGGACGCGCCGGTGGAGGTGGAAGCGTGAGCCGTCCGGCCGTCCCCGCCTCCGACTCCTGCGCCCCGCCCGCTCCCGACCGCGTGCTCACCGTCGTCTCCGCCGACGGCGCACGGCTGCACGCGGAGGTGCACGGGCCCGAGGGCGCGCCCGCCGTGGTCCTGGCCCACGGCTGGACCTGTTCGACCGCCTTCTGGGCCGCCCAGATCCGGGAACTGGCCGCCGACCACCGGGTCGTCGCCTACGACCAGCGCGGCCACGGGCGCAGCCCGGCGAGCCGGGCGTGCGGCACGGACGCGCTCGCCGACGACCTGGAGGCCGTGTTCGCCGCGACCCTCGCGCCCGGTGAGAAGGCGGTGGTCGCGGGTCACTCGATGGGCGGGATGACCGTCATGGCCGCCGCCGGCCGGCCCGGCTTCCAGGAGCACGCGGCGGCGGTCCTGCTGTGCAGCACCGGCAGTTCGCGGCTGGTCGCCCGGTCGACCGTCGTGCCGATCCGGGCGGGCCGGCTGCGCACCGGGCTGACCCGGCGCGTCCTCGGCTCCCGGGCGCCGCTCGGACCCGTCACGCCGCTCGCCCAGCGGATCCTCAAGTACGCCACCATGGGCGCCGGTTCGGCGCCGCACGTGGTGGAGGCGTGCGCGCGGATCGTGCACGCCTGCCCGCGCCGGGTGCGCCACTCCTGGTCGCAGGTGCTGGACCGGCTCGATCTGGACGACGGCGTAAGGGAGTTGCGGGTGCCGGCGGCGGTGGTCGTGGGCACGGCCGACCGGCTGACCCCGCCGGTGCACGCGCGTGCGCTGGCGGCGCGGTTGCCGCAGTGCGTGGGTCTGACCGAGCTGCCCGGCCTCGGCCACATGACGCCGATGGAGGCGCCGGAGCTGGTCACCGGGAAGATCCGGGAACTGGTGACCTCCTATGTGCGCACCCGCGCCGACGAGGACTACGACAACGGCCACACACGGATCGGGGAGGGCGCATGAACAGGGTGAGCCTGGAGGGACAGGTCGCGGTCGTGACGGGCGCGGCGCGGGGCGTGGGCGAGCTGCTCGCGCGCAAGTTGTCCGCGCGGGGCGCGAAGGTGGCGCTGGTCGGCCTGGAGCCGGACGCCCTCAAGCAGCTCTCGGAGCGGCTGCACGGCGAGAGCGCCCACTGGCACGCCGACGTCACCGACCACGAGGCGATGGCCCTGGTCGCCGAGGAGGTCAGGGAGCGGTTCGGCAGGGTGGACATCGCGGTCGCCAACGCCGGTGTGGCGACCGGTGGTCCGTTCGCCGACTCCGATCCGCGGTCCTGGCGGCGGGTGATCGAGGTGAACCTGATCGGATCAGCGGTCACCGGGCGGGCGTTCCTGCCGGCGCTCACCGAGAGCCGCGGGTACCTGCTCCAGATCGCCTCGCTCGCCGCGATCACCCCGGCCCCGATGATGACGGCGTACTGCGCCTCCAAGTCCGGTGTGGAGGCGTACGCGCACAGCCTGCGGGCCGAGGTCGGCCACCGGGGCGTGCGGGTGGGGGTGGCCTACCTGTCGTGGACCGACACCGACATGGTGCGCGGGGCCGACCAGGACGACGTGATGCGGGAGCTCAGGCAGCGGCTGCCGTGGCCGTCCAACAAGACCTACCCGCTGGGGCCGGCCGTGGACCGGATCGTGGACGGCATCGAGCGGCGCTCCGCTCACGTGTACGGGCAGTGGTGGCTGCGCGGGATGCAGGGGGTGCGCGGGTACCTGCCGGGTCTCATCGGGACGGTGGGGCAGCGGGAGATGCGCCGGTTCGCCGACCGGCTCACCGGGATGCGGACCGGGCTCGTCGGGGCGGGCGGAGCAGCCGACGAGCAGCACCGGACCACCTCGGTCACCGACCGTCACTGATCGACATGCGCACGGTCACCGCCCATGTGAATCTGGTCGAGCCCGGTCCCCTCACCGACTTGGGGATCGGCTCACCCACACAGGAGTGAAACAGCATGGGCATGAAGGACAAGATCCAGGACCAGGCCGGACAGCGGCAGCAGCAGGGTCGCGAGAAGGCGGGCGAGGGCCGCGAGAAGGCCGGCCAGCGCGCGGGGCAGCAGCGTGAGCGTGGCCGTCAGGACATCGACGACGTGCGTGACGACATGGACGACCGTCACCGCGAGGACTACGACCGGTAGTCCGACGCTCGTCGAGCTGCTCGGCCTCGGCCGGGACGGCGCGGGGTGCCCTGTGTGTCGGGGCGCCCCGCGTCCGCGTACGGCGCCCGTGGTTCCGGCCGGCTCACGGGTCGGACCTGCCGGAGGTCTACGGCGAGTGCCGTGGGGGCAGCTTCGGCCGGGAGCGGTCCGGGACGTCGTCGTAACCCGGGGGTTTCGCGGCCGGGTTGGCGGCCAGCAGCTCCAGGGCCAGCTCGATCGCGTCGTCCATCCCGACGTGCCGGCCCTCGGCCCAGTCCAGGGGCGTGCGCAGACGCTCCAGGTCGGGGGCGACGCCGTGGTTCTCGACGGACCAGCCGTAGGCGTCGAACCAGGCCGCGTTCATCGGCACCGTGATCACCGTGCCGTCGCCGAGGCGGTGCCGGCCGGTCATGCCGACCACCCCGCCCCAGGTGCGCTGGCCGACCACCGGCCCGAGTTCCAGCAGTTTGATGGCGGCGGTGATCATGTCGCCGTCGGAGGAGGTCGCCTCGTCGGCGAGGGCCACGATGGGCCCCCGGGGCGCGTTCGAGGCGTACGACACCGGCTGGGCGTCGCGGGTCAGGTCCCAGCCCAGGATGGTCCGGGTCAGCTTCTCTATGACCAGCTCGCTGATGTGGCCGCCCGCGTTGCCGCGCACGTCGACGATGAGCGCCGGGCGGGACATCTCCATGCGCAGGTCCCGGTTGAACTGCGCCCAGCCGGAGCCGCCCAGGTCGGGGATGTGCAGGTAGCCGCAGCGGCCGTCGCTCATCTCCCGGGTGACCTGACGGCGTTTGGAGACCCAGTCCTGGTAGCGCAGGGACCGGTCGTCGATCAGGGGCACGACGGCGACCCGCCGGGCCGGTCCGGTGCCCTCGGCGGGCGCGAACGTCAGCTCCACGGTCGTGCCGCCGGAGCCGGCCAGCAGCGGGAAGGGGCCCGCGAGCGGGTCCACCGGGCGGCCGTCCACGTGGGTCAGCACGGCGCCCTCGCGGATGCCGGTGCCGGCCAGCGGAGAGCGGGCGCGGGAGTCGGAGGAGTCGCCGGGCAGGATCCGCCGGACCACCCAGCCGGCGTCGCGCCGGACCAGGTTGGCGCCCAGCAGGCCCTGCCAGCGCTGGTAGTGCGCCGGGCCCTCGTTGCGGCGGGCGGCGGCGACGTAGGCGTGCGAGGTGCCCAGCTCGCCCAGGACCTCCCGCAGCAGGTCGGCGAACTCGTCGGGGGAGGCGACGCGTTCGACCAGCGGTCGGTACTGCGCGAGTACCCCGTCCCAGTCGATGCCGCACATGTCCGGCTCCCAGAAGTAGGCCCGGATGAGCCGGCCCGCCTCCTCGTACGCCTGGCGCCACTCGGCGGCCGGGTCGACCATGTGCAGGATCCGGCGGGTGTCGATCCAGGTCGTCGTGTCGCTGTCGCCGAGTTCGGTGGACGGGACCGCGCGCAGATCGCCCTCGTCGACCACGACCAGCCGGGTGCCGTCGCCGCTGACCGTGAACCAGTCGAGGTGGGCGACGAGTTCGGCCTTCTTCGCCTTGCTGATCTGGAAGTACTCCAGGGTCGGCCGGCCGGTGGTGTCGTCCGGGTTCGCGAACGTCTCGCCGAGCGCTCCGGAGATCGGCCAGCGCAGCCAGACCAGTCCGCCGCCCGCGACCGGGTGCAGGGCCGAGTACTTGGAGGCGGTGACCGGGAACGGCGTCACCCGGTTCTCCAGGCCCTCCACCTCGACGGTCACCGCGCCCGGCTCGCCGGTCTCCTCGACCTCCACCGGGTCCAGCCCGCCGGCCGCCGGCCGGCCCTCGGGGTTGAGGGCGAAGGGGGAGGGGGTCGCGGAGGACAGCGGGACGAGGTAGGGCTTGCAGCCGAGCGGGAAGGACAGGTCGCCGGTGTGCACGTCGTACACCGGGTCGAAGCCGCGCCAGGACAGGAAGGCCAGATAGCGGCCGTCCCGGGTGAAGACCGGGTTCTCGTCCTCGAAGCGGCCGTTGGTGACGTCCACGACCAGACGGTCCTTGATGCGGGCCATCTTGATCTGCCGCAGTGAGCGCCCGATCCCCGGGTGCGACCAGGTCAGCCAGGCCCCGTCCGGCGAGAAGGCGAGATCGCGCACGGGGCCGTTGTCCGACCGGACCAGCTCGGTGACCCGTCCGCCGGAGGGCTCGGCCCCGGCGGGCGCCGCTGAGCCGGAGGCGTCCGCCGCGGACCGGGGGGCCTCGGTGTCCGCCGCGGCCGGCGAACTCCCCGTGCTCGCCGGGGAGTCGGCGCCCGTCGCCTCCTCTCCGTCCCCGGCGGCCTCCACCGTCCCCGTCGTCTGTGCGGCCTCCTCCGTCACGTCGAGCAGCAGCAGCCGTCCGTCGTGGGCGGCGAGGGCCAGGCGTTCGCCCTCGGGGTCGGAGGCCGTCTCCAGCACGCGGCCCAGTTCCCCGGAGGCGAGCCTGCGCGGCGGCCGGGCGCCGGTGGCGCGGGGCAGGTGGGCGATCTCGACGGCGTCCTCGCCGTCGGCGTCGGTGACGTAGGCGATCCGGCCGCTCTCGCCGAGCATCTCGGGCAGCCGGACCCGGACGCCGGGGGTGTCGGTCAGGGTGCGGGCGGGACCGTCGCGGTGGGTCAGCCAGTACAGGGAGCCGCGTACCACGACGGCGCTGGCCCGGCCCGTCTCGTCCACGGAGATGCCGTCCACGTGCTGGGCGGCCGGCACCGGATAGCGGCGGCGGCCCGCCCGGGGCCCGCTCAGCGTGACGTCCAGCCGGTGCGGGACCGAGTCCGCGGACAGGTCGTCGACGAGCCACAGGTCGCCCGCGCACTGGTAGACGACCCGGGTACCGTCGCTGGCGGCGTGCCGGGCGTAGAAGGCGTCGTGGTCGGTGTGCCGGCGCAGGTCGGAGCCGTCGTAGGCGCACGAGTAGAGGTTGCCCACGCCCTCGTGGTCGGAGAGGAAGGCGATCCGGCCGCCGACGAACATGGGGCAGGCCAGGTGGCCGTCGACGTCGGGGAGCAGCCGCCGGCCGTGCAGCCACAGCCGGCCCGTCGCGCCGCCCCGGTAGCGCTTCCAGGAGGCCGGCTCGTGCGGCGGGGTGCCGGTCAGCAGCAGGCTCCTGCGTTCGCCGTCGATCTCGGCGGCCTGGATGTCGGAGACCGGGCCCCAGGGCAGCTTGCGGCCGGGGGAGCCGTCGGTGGCGACCTTGTAGGCCCAGGTGAAGTACGAGAACGGCTCGCCGTGCGAGGTGACGGCGAGGATCTCGGTGTGCCCGTCCTCGTCGGGCGGGGCCCAGCCGCACACCCGGGTGTCGGAGCTGCCCCAGTACGTCAGCTGCCGCCCCGGCCCGCCGTCCACCGGGACGAGGTGGATCTCCGGCGCGAGGCTGCGCCAGTTCGTGTACGCGATCCGGCTGCCGTCGGGGGAGAAACGCGGGTGGCCGGTCTTGGTGCGGTCCACGGTGAGCCGCCAGGCCCGGCCCGCTCCGTCGAGCGGGGCCAGCCAGAGGTCGTCCTCGGCCACGAAGCACAACAGATCGCCGCTGAGGTGCGGCAGGCGCAGATAACTCACCAATCCATGCTTCGCCCGGGGATGGACCGCAGCAACTTATGCGGAACCGACGAACGTGACCGAGCGCACGTACGAAACCGTTTCGTTTCGTTGAGGCGGTGCGCTACATTCGTTCCGTACGAAACGTGTCGTACGCGAGCGGAGAGGCGGGGCGGGATGAGCGAGGCGTCCAAGGGCGCGGCGGCCGCCGCCCCGGTGGAGCCGGCGCCCGCACCGGGGCGGCGAAGCCGGATCACGCCCGAGCGGGAGGCCCAGCTGTACGCGGCCGTGCTCGACCTGCTCCGTGAGGTCGGCTACGACGCCCTCACCATGGACGCCGTCGCCGCCCGCACCCGGTCCAGCAAGGCCACGCTCTACCGCCAGTGGGGCGGCAAGGCCGAGCTGGTGGTGAAGGCCATCCGGCACGGCAAGCCCGGCGACCTGGACGGCACCGACACCGGATCGCTCCGCGGTGACCTGCACGCCCTGGTGGCCCGCGAGGACGACTGCGGCATGGAACAGAACTCCGCGCTGATGCGGGGCCTGGCCATGGCGATGCACGCCAACCCGGACCTGAGACAGGCCTTCCGGGACCAGCTCATCGAACCGGAGACGGCCGCCTTCCACCGCATGCTGCGGCGCGCCATCGACCGCGGCGAGATCCGGGCGGACTGCCCGGCCCTGGACTTCGTCGTCCACATGATGGCCGGCGGTTTCGTCGTCCGGACGTTGATCGAGGACCAGCCGCCCACCCGGGACTTCCTTCGTTCGTACATCGACGCCGTGGTCCTCCCCGCCCTCGGCGCGCCCACCTCCTGAACCCCACTCCCCAGCAAGCCCACTCTCTGACGTCACCGCTCACGTCGTCGGGCTGATGAACCCTGCCCCGTACCACCCAACGACCTGACCGGGAGTACGCCCACGTGGCCACGTTCCTGTACAAACTGGGCCGTCTCGCCTTCCGGCGACGGCACTTCGTCGCCCTGATATGGGTGGCGCTGCTGACCCTCGCCGGCATCGGCGCCGCCTCCGCGCCGCCCGCCGGCAACACCTCCTTCTCCATCCCCGGCACCGAGGCCCAGAAGGCCTTCGACCTGCTGGAACAGCGCTTCCCCGGCGCGAGCGCCGACGGCGCCACCGCGCGCGTGGTGTTCAAGGCGCCCAGCGGCGAGAAGATGACGGCCGCCGGCAACAAGGCGGCGGTGGAGAAGACGGTCGAGGAACTGTCCGCCGGCTCCGAGGTCGCCTCCGTCAGCGACCCCTACACCGGCCACGCCGTCAGCAAGGACGGCACCATCGCCTACACGTCGGTCAAGTACAAGGTCTCCGGCATGGAGCTGGAGGACTCCTCCCGCACCGCGCTGAAGAACGCCGCGCAGGACGCGCGCGAGGCCGGGCTGACCGTGGAGATCGGCGGCGACGCCCTCAACGCCGCGCCCGAGACCGGGGCCACCGAGGTCATCGGCATCGCCATCGCGGCCGTCGTCCTCGTCATCACCTTCGGCTCGCTGCTCGCCGCCGGACTGCCGCTGCTGACCGCGATCATCGGCGTCGGCATCGGCGTCTGCACGGTCACCGCCCTCGCCAGCACCCTCGACCTGGGCTCCACCACCTCCACCCTGGCCTCGATGATCGGCCTCGCCGTCGGCATCGACTACGCGCTGTTCATCGTCTCCCGCTACCGCGCCGAACTGGCCGAGGGCCGCACCCGCGAGGAGGCGGCCGGCCGGGCCGTCGGCACCGCCGGCTCCGCGGTGGTCTTCGCGGGCCTCACCGTGGTGATCGCCCTGGTCGGCCTGTCCGTCGTCAACATCCCGATGCTGACGAAGATGGGCGTCGCCGCGGCCGGCACCGTCGTCATCGCCGTCCTCATCGCGCTGACCATGATCCCGGCACTGCTCGGCTACGCCGGCCGCAAGGTCAAGCCGGCCGGTGAGAAGAGCAAGCTGCTGGGCGGCTCCCGCACCGCGAAGAAGCCGGGCGGACCCAACCTGGGCACCCGCTGGGCGAGCTTCGTCATCCGCCGTCCCGTCGCCGTGCTGCTGCTCGGCGTGCTCGGCCTGGGCGCCGCCGCCGTACCCGCCGCCTCCCTCGAACTCGGACTCCCGGACGACGGCTCCCAGCCCACCTCCACCACCCAGCGCCGCGCCTACGACCTCCTCTCGGAGGGCTTCGGCCCCGGCTTCAACGGCCCGCTGATGGTCGTGGTCGACGCCAAGGACAGCGCCCGTCCCAAGGCCGCCTTCACCGAGGTGACCGACGAGATCAAGGGCCTCAAGGACGTCGTCACCGTCACCCCGGCGCAGCCCAACAAGGCCGGCGACACCGCGACGGTCACCGTCATCCCCAACTCCAAGCCGTCCTCCACCACCACCGAGGAACTGGTGCACGCCATCCGCGACGCCAGGGCGGACATCAAGGCCAAGACGGACGCCGACGTCCTGGTCACCGGCTCGACGGCGATGAACATCGACGTCTCGCAGAAGCTGAACGACGCCCTGTTCCCGTACCTGGCGCTCGTCGTCGGCCTGGCCTTCCTCCTCCTGATCGTGGTCTTCCGCTCGCTCCTGGTCCCGCTGAAGGCGGCGCTCGGCTTCCTGCTGTCGGTGATGGCCGCGCTCGGCGCGGTGGTCGCGGTCTTCCAGTGGGGCTGGCTCTCCGGCCTGATGGGCGTGGAGCAGACCGGACCGGTCATGTCGATGATGCCGATCTTCATGGTGGGCGTCGTCTTCGGCCTGGCGATGGACTACGAGGTGTTCCTCGTGACCCGGATGCGCGAGGCGTACGTCCACGGCGAGAAGCCGAGCCAGGCGATCGTGACCGGCTTCCGCCACGGCGCGCGGGTCGTGACGGCGGCCGCGGTCATCATGATCGCCGTCTTCTCCGGGTTCATCGGCTCCAGCGAGTCGATGATCAAGATGATCGGCTTCGGCCTCGCCATCGCGGTGTTCTTCGACGCGTTCATCGTGCGCATGGCCATCGTCCCCGCGGTCCTGGCCCTGCTCGGCCGCCGCGCCTGGTGGCTGCCGCGGTGGCTGGAGCGCGCCCTGCCCAACGTCGACGTGGAGGGCGAGGGCCTGCGCGCCCACGACGCCCACCGCACCGACCCGGACGACGACCGGGAGCTGGTGCGCGCCTGACGCGACCGCTCCCGGCGGCGAACCGGCCGGTGAGGGCGCCCGTGGGGACGGGCCGCGCCCTCACCGGCCTTTCGCCGCGCACCGGGTGCGTCCCGCCCCCACCCGCCCGCGGAAGGCCGCCCGGTCCCGGTCGACGCCGTGCTTCCCAAGTCCGGGTCGGGGACGCTCCCGCGCTCGCGGCGCCCCGGGCGTCGCCGGGGCGCCGGAGGCCGCGTTCCCGCTCCGTCCGATGCTGCGCACCGGTGCGGAAAGGCGCACCCTGGAAGCAGGTGTTCCGGAGGTGATGGACATGATGAAGACCGCTGTGGGATGGCATGTGGAGCTGGAGTTCCAGGAGGACGACCAGCACACCAAGGCGGCGGCGTTGGTCCGGCTGCCCGACGGCAGCGCGGTCCGTGCGCACGGACGGGCCAGCAGGCACCGCACGGACTCCAACCAGCCGCGGATCGGCGAGGAGATCGCCGGCGCCCGCGCCCTCAACGAACTCGCCATGCAGTTGCTCACCAAAGCGCACGGCGAGATCGACGACGCGTCGGGCCGCACCTCCCAGCCCATCCACATCTGAGGCCGGGAGCCCGGCCGTTGCCGCGCGGCTACGCCAACGACGCGCGTACCGCCCGTACCAGCGCCTGCGCCCGGGGGTCCGCCGTCACGCTGCCGCGGAAGCCGTTGGTGACGTAGCCGAAGGCGACGCCGGACTCCGGGTCGGCGAAGCCGAGGGAGCCGCCGCGGCCCGGGTGGCCGAAGGAGCCGGGGCCGAGCAGCGGCGACGCGCCGCCGTGCAGCATGTAGCCGAGGCCGAAGCGGGTGGGGACGACGAGGACGCGGTCCGGGCCCGCCGAGGCCTCCGTGCGGGCCCGCTGGGCGGTCCGGGGCGTGAACAGGCGCACCCCGCCGTCGACCTCGCCGATCAGGGAGGCGTAGAAGCGGGCCAGGCCGTCGGCGGTCGCGATGCCGTTGGAGGCGGGCAGGACGGCGGCCCGGTACACCGGGTCGTTCTCGTCGGGCTGCGGGGTGATCGCGCCGAACGCCCGGCTGGTGAGGGAGTCCGGATCGGCGTAGGCCTCGGCGACCGCGCGCTTGGGCCGCAGCCTCAGCCCGCCGGCCCGCGGGGCCGGGGACTCCACGCGGCCCACCCGTCCGACGCGGCCGCTCTCGGCCGGCGGCAGGCCGACCCACAGGTCCGCCCCGACCGGCCCGGCGATCTCCCGTGCTGTCCACTCGCCGATCGTCCGGCCGGTCACCCGCCGCACCAGCTCGCCCGTCAGCCAGCTGTACGTCTGCGCGTGGTAGCCGTGGTCCGTGCCCGGCTCCCAGGCCGGCGCCTGGGCGGCCACCGCCTCCGCGCCGAGCACCGGATCGGCGGCCTGCGCCGGCGTCAGCGGCCGGTCCAGCGCGGGCACGCCCGCACGGTGGGCGAGCAACTGCCACACCAGTGTCCGCTCCTTGCCCGCCGCCTTGTACTCGGGCCAGTACTCGCCCACCGGCGCGGCCAGGTCCAGCTCGCCGCGCTGGTGCAGCAGCAGAAGCACGGCCGCGGCGACGCCCTTGGTCGCCGACCGCACGATCTGCGCGGTTCCCCGATCCCAGGGCGCCGCGTCCCCGCCCCGCGCGTCGACGTCCCGCGTCCCGGCCCACAGGTCGACGACCCGGTGCCCGTCCCGGTACACCGCGACCGCCGCGCCCCGCTCGCCGCGCTCCGCGAAGTTCTCCGCGAACGCTTCCCCGACCGGCTCGAAGCCCTCGGCCACCGCACCGCTCACGTCCACGCCCACGTACGCACTCCCGTCACTCTTCACGCGCATCCACCATGCCGCCTGCGGCAGTGAGTGGAACACGGGCGTGGGGCCTGCGATTCCTCGGGTCAGGCTCGCGCCGTCACGGACCGCGGGTCGAAGCCGAACGGCAGCTCCAGGCGGTGGGCGCGCATCAGGGCGTCGTCGGAGAGCAGTTCGCCGGTCGGACCGTCCGCCGCGATCACGCCGTCGCTGAGGACCAGCGAGCGCGGGCACAGCTCCAGCGCGTACGGCAGGTCGTGGGTGACCATGAGCACGGTCACGTCCAACGAGCGGAGGATGTCGGCCAGTTCACGGCGCGAGGCCGGGTCCAGGTTGGACGAGGGCTCGTCCAGGACCAGGATCTCCGGTTCCATGGCGAGGACGGTCGCCACCGCCACCCGGCGGCGCTGGCCGAAGGAGAGGTGGTGCGGCGGCCGGTCGGCGAAGTCGCGCATGCCGACCCGCTCCAGGGCCGTCGCGACCCGCTGCTCCAGCTCCGGCCCCTTCAGCCCGGCCGCGGCCGGGCCGAACGCCACGTCCTCGCGCACCGTCGGCATGAACAGCTGGTCGTCCGGGTCCTGGAAGACGATGCCGACCCTCTGCCGGATCTCCGCCATGTGTTTCCTGCCGACCGGCAGCCCGGCCACCGTCACCGTGCCGGTCCCGCCGCCCAGGATGCCGTTCAGATGCAGCACGAGCGTGGTCTTGCCGGCGCCGTTCGGGCCGAGCAGCGCCACCCGTTCCCCGCGCTCGACGCGGAAGTCGACGCCGAACAGGGCCTGGTGGCCGTCGGGGTATGCGAAGGCGAGGCCGGAGACCTCCAGAGAAGCAGTCACAGCATCCATCCCAGCAGACAGACCAAGAGCGCGGCACAGGGGAGGGTCAGGGCGTACGACCACTGCGCCCGGGACGCGGTCACCTCGTCGATGACCGGCATCGAACCGGCGTAGCCGCGGCTCACCATGGCCAGGTGGACGCGCTCACCGCGCTCGTAGGAGCGGATGAACAGCGCGCCCGCGGACTTCGCCAGCACCCCCCAGTGCCGGACGCCGCGCGCCTCGAAGCCGCGCGACTCCCGGGCGATCCGCATCCGCCGCATCTCGTCGGTGATCACGTCGCCGTAGCGGATCATGAAGGAGGCGATCTGCACCAGCAGCGGGGGCAGCCTGAGCCGTTGCAGGCCGAGCAGCAGTTCCCGCAGCTCGGTGGTCGCGGCCAGCAGCACGGAGGCGGTGACGCCCAGGGTGCCCTTGGCGAGCACGTTCCAGGCGCCCCACAGGCCGTTCACGCTCAGCGACAGCCCGAGGACGTGCACCCGCTCGCCCTCCGCCACGAACGGCATGAGCACCGCGAACGCGACGAACGGCACCTCGATCAGCAGTCGCTTGAGCAGGAAGGCGGCGGGCACGCGGGCCGCGCCGGCCACCGCGGCCAGCAGGACGGCGTACAGGGCGAACGCCCACATCGCCTCCCTGGGGGTCGAGACCACGACCACGACGAAGGCGAAGACGGCGGCCAGCTTGGTGTGCGGCGGCAGCGCGTGCACGGGCGAGTGCCCGTGCCGGTACAGCCGGTGAGCGTGTCCCGCGCCCATCTCAGGCGGCCTGGGAGACGGAGGAGTCGGAGACGGCGCGGCGCCTTCGCACGACCCAGAAGACGGCGCTGCCGACCACGACCGTGCCGCCGACCCCGATCACGCCCGCGAGCCCGCCGGACAGCCGGGCGTCGGAGACGTCCTTCACTCCGTAGTCGGCGAGCGGGGAGTCGGCGGAGGTGTGCCGCTCCTCCTTCTTGTCGATGCCCTTGTCGTGGGCGACCTTCTCCAGGCCGTCGGGGCTGGCGGAGGCGTAGAAGCTGACGAAGCCGGCGAGGACCAGGGAGGTGACCAGGCCGGTGATCCACAGCTTGCGGTGCGACCGGGCGGCCACGGCGACAGGGGCGGGGGCGGCGGCCGGGGCGTCGACCAGTTCGCCGTTCACCCGCAGCTTCAGCCGCTGCTCCAGGCCGCGCGCGCCGTGGACCAGGTCGGGGCGTACGGCGACGACGGCGGCGACGGTCAGCGCGGTGATCACGGCCTCGCCGATGCCGATGAGGACGTGCACGCCGATCATGGCGGTGGCGACCTTGCCGATCGACACGTCGGTGGTGCCGCCGACCGCGTAGATCAGCGTGAAGGCGACGGCGGCGGCCGGGACGGACAGGAGCGCGGCGGCGAAGGAGGCGACGGTGACCGAGCTGCGGCGGCGCGGCAGCACCTTCAGCAGACCGCGGAAGACGGCGTACGCCACGACCGTCGTGACGATCGCCATGTCGGTGATGTTGACACCGAGCGCCGTCAGCCCGCCGTCGGCGAAGAGGATGCCCTGCATGAGCAGGACGACGGACACGCACAGGACCCCGGTGAAGGGGCCCACGAGTATGGCGGCCAGCGCACCCCCGAGGAGGTGGCCGCTGGTGCCGGCGGCGACGGGGAAGTTGAGCATCTGCACCGCGAAGATGAACGCGGCGACCAGACCCGCCAGTGGCGCGGTCCGCTCGTCGAGTTCCCGGCGGGCGCCGCGCAGGCTCACGGCGAGGGCGCCGGCGGCGATCACACCGGTCGCGGCGGAGGTGGGGGCGTTGATGAATCCGTCAGGCACATGCACCGTTCGATGATAGAGGCTTGTTGCGAACCTTTTGCAAGAGCGCATCCGTCGTGCGCGACACGCGGTCCGGGAAGCGCTTCGAGGGAAATGTGCGACATTGGTAGGAAGACAACGAGGATGCTCGGCTTCGTGGGGGTCACACAGCGTAAAGGGGTCGTCCGATGTCCGTAGTCGTACAGCATGCACGCGCCCACATAGTGACCGACGACGACCTCCGGGACGACCACGCCTCCGTGCCGGTCGTCCTGCGCTACGACTCGCGGGACCCGCGCTCGGTGCGGATCGGGCTGCCCGACCGGCACGAGTGGACGTTCTCCCGCTCACTGCTCGAACAGGGGCTGCGCGCCCCGGCCGGCACCGGAGAGGTGCGGGTGTGGCCGTGCGGCCGGGTGCAGGCCGTGGTCGAGTTCCATTCCGCGCAGGGTGTCTCGGTGGTGCAGTTCGAGACCAGGACGCTGGACAGGTTCCTGCGGCGGACCTACTCGGCCGCCGAGGCGAACACCCCGGCGGTGGTCCACCGGTAGACGGCGGCCCGACGGCCGGTCCGGTGGGTGACGGCTTGGAGGTGGCCCGCCCGTGGACGGTGGCCCGACGGCCGGTCCGGTGGGTGACGGCCCGGGAGTGGCCCACCGGTGGATGGCGGCCTGATGGCCGGCCCGGCGGGTGACGGTTTGGCGGCGAGCCCGGCGGGCGGAGGCCTGGCGGCGAGCTCGGCCGGGCGGCCGGCCCATGCGGTGGGCCGCCGGCGGGGGTCGCCGGGGCGGAGGGATCCTGGAGCCGCGGTCGAGGGATCCTGGAGCCGCGCGGTCGAGGGTGCCGGACTCAGCCGCCCATCTTGAGCAGGGACGCCACGATCGGACCCGCCGTGTCGCCGCCGTGCCCGCCCGCCTGCACGACGCCCGCCGCGGCCAGGTCGCCCCGGTAGGCGGTGAACCAGCCGTTGGGCTTCTTCTGCCCGTCGACCTCCGCGGACCCGGTCTTCGCGCCGTAGTCCGGGCCGAGCCCCGACATGGCCTCGGCGGCCGTGCCGGAGGTGGCGGTGTACCGCATCAGTTCGCGCAACTGGGAGAGGGTGTCCGCGGAGAGCTTGCGGGAGGCCGTGGCGAGCTCGCGGTGGTCGGTGGAGGGGGAGACCAGGTACGGCTGGTGGAAGGTGCCGGACTTCACCGTCGCGGCCACCGACGCCATGTTCAGCGGGTTCATCCGGACCCCGCCCTGGCCGATCAGCGAGGCCGCCATCTGGGCCGCCGACTGCACCGGCACCGAGCCGTCGAAGGTCGGCACCCCGATCGACCAGTTGTCCATCGACAGGCCGAACACCTGCTGGGCCTGGCGGGTCAGGTCGTCGTTCCTCAGCTTGCCCGCCTGGCTGATGAAGGCGGTGTTGCAGGAGCGGGCGAAGCTCGCCCTGAACGAGCCGTTCTCGATCTCGAAGTCGTCGTCGTTGTGGAACTTCCAGCCGCCGTAGGTGAAGGTCTTCGGGCACGGGTGCTTCTTGTCCGCCGACGCTAGCTTCTTCTCGATCAGCAGCGAGGAGGTGATGACCTTCATCGTGGAGCCGGGGGCGAGGGAGCCCTGGAAGGCGGTGTTGAAACCGTGCCCGGCGTTGGCCACCGCCAGGATCTCGCCGGTCGAGGGCCGCAGCACCACCACCGACGACCGGTCCCGCTTGGCCACCTGACGCTCGGCCGCCGCCTGGAGCGCGGGGTTCAGCGTCGTCCTGACGGTGCCCGGCGTGCCCTTGCTCAGCTCGGCGAGCGTCTTGTCCGACAGCTCGGCCTTCTTCGCCTCCGCGCCCCGCACCACGCGCAGTTCGACGCCCGCCCGCCCGCCGGCCGTCTTGCCGTACTTCGCGCGCAGCCCGTCCAGCACCGTGCCCAGCGACGGATACGCGGCGGCGGTCAGCTCGCGGCCATCGCGGTCCAGGGCCCGCACCGGCGGGGTGCCGGACTCGCCGGTGACCAGGGTGTCGCCGTCCCTGAGGTCGGGGTGCACGACGGCCGCGTGCCAGTCGACGACCGGCCTGCCGTCGGCCGCGCGGCGCACGACGGTCAGCGCGCTGTCGTAGGTCAGCGCCTTGGTCAGCCCCTTGTACGACACCGTCGCCCGGACGGTGAACGGGACCTTGCCGGCGCTGGGCGTGCCCTTGGTCAGGGAGACGTCCTTGAGGTGGGCGTCCTTGGTGTAGCCGGCGAGCAGGGCGGTGGCCGCGGCCGAGTCGCTGGTCGTCGCCGCCGCCTCGGCCGGCCGGCCCTGCTGCCAGGCCGACAGGAACCGCCCGGCCGTGGTGCTCACCTCGAGCGCGGTCAGCGGACCGGTCGGCACCTTCTTGTGGACGCCGGCCGCGGACGCGGTCCGGCCCTCGGCCTCGGCGCCGCCGCCGTACAGCGCGTACGCGCCGATGCCGGCGGCGCCGACCGCGGCGATCACTCCGCCGACCACGGCGGGACTCGTCTTCCGTCGCTCGACGACGCGCCTTCTCTTGCCCACTGCCTCGTGTCCTCCGCGATGGCGGGCACCCCACCGCCGCCCGCGCTGCTGCCGTTGTTCCTCGTGCGCCCTCGTGCCCTCACGGACCCAACGACGGCAACCACCCTAGGGTCCCGTCGCGGGGGCGTGGCGCCGGCGGGGGGACCGTAGCCAACCTGCGACAATCGGCCCGGTCACGGACCTGGGAGGGAGCCGGGCGGCCCAACGGCCGGCCGCGGCCGCCGGGAGCCCGCCGGACGCCGCATCGGCACGGTCACGGCGGAGGCGTGCGGCACGGTCGTCGGCCGTGACGACGGGGGTGGCGGAGCCGTGCGGCACGGCCGCCCGCCGCCGGGAGGCGGACGCCGCGGGGGCGGTGGTCCGGTTCAGCCGGCCGCGCGCAGCACCGCCGCCACGATCGGGCCGGCCGCGTCGCCGCCGTGACCGCCCTCCTGGGTCATCGCGGCGGCCGCCACGTCGTCGCGGTAGCCGGTGAACCAGCTGTTGGACTTCGCCTGCCCGTCGACCTCGGCGGAGCCGGTCTTCGCGCCGATCCGGCCGCTCAGCCCGGACATCGCGACGGCCGCGGTGCCCGTGGTGGCGGTGCGGTTCATCATCTGTCGCAACTGGGCGACGGTACCGGCCGGCAGGCCCTGGGCCCGGGCGATCTCGCGGTCGTCGAGGGAGGGCGGGACGAGGACCGGCTGCCGGAACCGGCCCGTCATCGCGGTCGCCGTCACCGAAGCCATGTTCAGCGGGCTCATCTGCACCTGGCCCTGGCCGATCATGTTGGCCGCGGTGTCGGGGCCGCCGGAGGCGGGCACCGAGCCGTCGAAGGACGGGATGCCGGTCTTCCAGTCGTCCCGGCCGAGCCCGAAGCGGTCCTGGGCCTCCCGCGTCAGGGAGTCGACCTTGACCTCGTCGGCGTACTTCACGAACGCCGTGTTGCAGGAGCGCGCGAAGCTCTCGGAGAGGGTGGCGTGCTCGTTCGGCTGCATGCCCGTGAGGTTGTGGAAGGTCTGGCTCTGCCACACCGCTTCGGGGGGACAGGGCGCGGGCCCGGCGGCGGTGGTGATCCCGTTGTCGATGAGCGTGGCGGCGCTGATGATCTTCATGGTGGAGCCGGGGGCGAGGCGCCCGAGGAAGGCCGCGTTGAAGGCGTCGTCACGGTGGTTGGCCACCGCCAGCACCTCGCCGGTGGACGCCTCCACCGCCACCACCGAGGACTCGGCGAACTTCCGCACCGCCTGCTCGGCCGCCGCCTGCGCGCTCGCGCTGAGCGTGGTGCGCAGCCTGCCCGCCTTGCCCTTGGCGAGGGTGATGAGCGGGGTCTCGGCCGCGTCGGCGTCCTCGTGGCGGATGCTCAGCTCGACGGCGGGGGTGCCGCCCGCCTTGTCGCCGTACTTCTCCCGCAGCTCGTCCAGGATCGGCCCCAGCGAGGGGTACTTGTCCTTCGTCAGCACGGCGCCGTGGCGATCCACGGCCTCGATCGGCGGGGCGGCCGACTCACCGGTCACGAGCGTGTCGCCCTTGCGCAGTTGGGGGTGGACGACCGACGGCTGCCAGTCGACCAGCGGCCGGTGACTGGTCGTGCCGCGCACGACGTTCAGCCGGCTGCGGTAGGCGAGCGGCTTGGTCTTCCCGTCGTACGACACGGTCGCCGTGACCGAGAAGGGCACGGTGGTCCCCGCCGCGGTGCCGGGCGTGATCCTCACCCGGTCGATGTGCGCCTCGCTGCCGAATGAGGACAGCAACGTCTCGGCCGCCTCGGGGAAGTTCGTGTACGACGCCGCCGTCGCCGCGTCCCCCTTCTCCCACGCCGCGAAGAACTTCGCCGACGCGTCCTTCACCTCGTCCCCGCTCGGCGGTCCGGTCCTCGCGGGCGCGGGTCCGTCGGCGACGGCCGTTCCGTTCAGCGCGGACACGAAGTTGTACCCCCCGTACACCGCTCCGCCCACCAGAACGGCGCACACCCCGCCGACCACCGCGGCCTTGGCCCCCTTGCGCATCAGCGCGCTCCTCCCCGTTTCCCTCCCGTGAAGCCTTCGCCCACGCATTTGTTGAACGCGTTCAAAGACTGCGTGCGCTCTGCACTGTATGCGGAACGGCGGCTCGCTGTGAGGGCTGTTCCCGGAAGTTGTCCGAAGAGAGATCAGCCAATCCCTGTCATATCCATGTATCGGCCCCATCCGAGCCGGCCGACCGACACCGGCGAGCGGTCCGACAGGAGTCCGCCGGGCGCGCAACCGGGCTGCGCGTAGGGGCCACGCGCCTCGGCCGCGCCGCCCCGGACGGCCCCTGTCACCGCCCCGGACGCCCCGGCGACAGCCCCCGCCACTGCTCCGGACGGCCCCCGCGACCGCTCCGGACGGCCCCGCACCGGCCCCTGCCACCGGCCGGCGACCGCACCCACTCGTCCCGACCCGCGCCGCGCCGCCCCGCGTCAGGGCGTCCGGCTCCCGCAGGGAAGGCGCATGGCAGGGATCGCCGCCGACCGGGGCTGGATCCAGGCGTCCGGCCGCATGTGCACCGGCACCGCCAAGGCCCGCGGACCCGGTGGCGCCCCGGCCAGGGCGTTCGCGTCTGGCCGGGGCCGGATCGGGTGTCCCGGGCGGCCTCCGGGCCGTGGCCCGGAGGAATCGACGCCCATGACTTCCGATGCGGGCGGGCTCACCTCCGTGAGCCGGCGTGGCCTACGCGTGGCACGTGCCGTGCTCGACCATCCGGGCGTGGCGTGCGACCACCGGGCGCGCGCTCCTGGCCAGGGACTTCACGTCCGGGTTGCCGCCCGAGGCGATCTCCTTGTCGATGAGCGCGAGGGTCTGTACGTGGGCGCCGTGCTGGGCCTTGAGCCAGGCGGCGTCGTAGGCGGGCTTCCCGGCGAGGGACTTGAGGGCGGCGGTCTGCCTGAGCTGCGCGGCCGTCTGCCCGGACGGCAGCGCCACGCCGAGCTTGTTCGCGGTCTTGGCGACACCGGCGTCGAGGACGCGGTGGTCGCGGACGAAGTCGGCGCCGGCCCGCTTGACGCAGGCGGTGGTCGCGGCGCTCTGGGCTTGCTTACCCGTGGTGATCTCCCACAGGTTTCCCTGGTGGGCCGCGGTCAGGAACTGCTTGTCCAGCGTGGAGACCACCGACGGCGAGGACGGCGCCGAAGCGAGGGCCGGGAGCGACAGGGCTCCCGTGACGCACAGGGTGGTTGCGCAGAGGGTGGCGAAACGGGCGCGGGATCGAGTCGTGTACATGAGTCCTCCACAGGTCGCACGTGCATGCCTCGGTGAGAACCCCCATCCGCGTTGCTCGGGGCGTGAGAAGCGCTGCCCATGCCATGGTTCATCCGGTCGGGCTCCTCGGCAACCGAGGACTCCCGGCGGCGGGGTGCCGGCGCGCGGTGGCCGATGGCGGACGAGGCGCGGAGCGCGTTGGCGGCGCGGCCGGTGCCGGCCGGGTCGCGGATGACACGCATCTCGCACACGAACCGTCCCCGCGCGGGTAGTTGACCGGTCATGACAGGACCGGAGCGGGCGGAGGACGGGGCGGCCGGGCGGCGAGCGCGGCGCCGGTGGGTGCGGCTGTTGGCGTTACTGGGCATCTGGGCGGTCGCATGGGGGGCCGTCGTGGTCGTTCTGCATCTGTGGATCGGGGAGTCATGGGGTGACGCGGGGTCGATCGGCCTGGTGTCGGCCATGAGTGCGGTGGGAGGCAGCTGGCTGGGGACCGTCATCCGGCGGAAAGCCGGCCGAGGCGACGGATGAGCCTCAGCCGAAGAGCGACAGCGGCACGGCGGAGACGCCGAAGGACAGCACGGTGAAACTCGCTTTCGGGCGAGCCGGGCGGGTGGATACGCTGCGCGGGCCCCGGGTGCTTGCAAGCTTGGGGACATGGACCGGCGGTCACGCTGGCGAGCACTCGCTCCGTGCGATTCCGCTGTAGCGGGTGGCCGCCGGTCCCAGAGGCGCGCGGTCAGCGCGTGCCGTCGAGGCGGATGCAGCACCCAGCCCTCGTCGTCTGTCCGCCCAGCTAGACCCCGTAACGGCCGAGTTGGCGGCGTCTCCTCCGCGCACCAGCCGGCATCGGTGAGATCGTTGAGATCTGCCAGCGTTTCTTGATCGAGTGCGTCGTAGTAGTGAGAGCTGACCAGGTAGGTCACGTCGACATCGCTGGGGTCGGGCTTGCTGCTCACGAAGCTCCCTCCAACCCACATGCGGCTGATCTCCCCCACCTGCGTCTCGACCATGGCGCGGTGCGTACACCATTCTTCCCAGATGTCGCGCCGGATCGCAGACCCTGTGGATACAACAAGCGTGGTGAACAACTCGTCCATGGACGCTGCGTAACGGCCCGGCGGCAGCAGGCCCGTCACAGGGTCGAGGCTGGGAAAAGCTCAAGATGCTCAATCCCCCCTCCCGCTTGATCGGCACGACGATCCTAGCGGCGCGATATGCCCCATGCAGCCGATCGAGATCGACCCTCGCCCATGGAGCGGCGGGCCATCTCCGGGCCGCCCGAGGTCGGCCGGCACAGGCCGCGGACGACCGACAACGATGGCGACGGGCAAGTCGCCGACCAGCCCGTCGCGGAGCTATTCGCCCAGCTAGACCCAGGTGTCCAGCCACATCCGCGCCCGCCAGTCCTCTATCGGGATGGCGGTGCCGGTGTAGAGGGGCCAGAAGTAGATGAAGTTCCAGGCGATCAGCAGGACCAGGACGCCCGCGCCCGTCGCGCCGGCCACGCGGCGGGTGTCGGTGGCGCCGGGTGGGCCGATGACCGCGCCGATCAGCATGGTGACGGCGAGGCAGAGGAACGGGACGAAGACGACGGCGTAGAAGAAGAAGATCGTGCGCTCCTGGTACAGGAACCAGGGCAGGTAGCCGGCCGCGACGCCGCAGGCGATGGCGCCGGCGCGCCAGTCGCGGCGGAAGAACCAGCGCCACAGGACGTACACCAGCGCCGCGCAGGCCGCCCACCACAGCATCGGAGTGCCGAGGGCGAGGACCTCGCGGGCGCACTTCTGGCCGGCGTCGGCCGGGCAGCCCGCGGTGCCGGGCGAGGGGGACTCGTAGAAGTACGAGACCGGGCGGCCGTCGACGATCCAGCTCCACGGGTTGGACTGGTAGGTGTGCGGCGAGGACAGGCCGACGTGGAACTTGTAGACCTCGTGCTCGTAGTGCCACAGGCTGCGCCACCAGTCCGGGAAGAGCCAGGACCAGGGGCTGCCCCTGCCGTCCGTCGCCGCCCAGTTGCGGAAGTAGCCGCCGGTGCCGTCGGTGGGGGAGAAGATCCAGCCCGCCCAGGACCAGATGTAGGTGATGACCGCGACCGGGACCGTCGCCAGGAACGCCCAGCCCAGGTCGCGGCGGACGACCGTCGCGTACGGGCGCCGCGCGCCGGCCACCCGGCGCGCGGCCACGTCCCACAGCACGGTCATCACGCAGAACGCGGCCAGGATGTACAGACCGTTCCACTTGGTGCCGATCGCCAGGCCCATCATCAGGCCCGCCGCCCAGCGCCAGGGGCGGGCGCCCAGGCGGGCGGCCTCCGCGACGCGCGCGTCGGGCCGGACCCGTCCGTCGGCGTCCACCGGCAGCGCGGCGGCGAGTCTCGCGCGCGCCTTGTCCCGGTCGATCAGCAGACACCCGAAGGCGGCGAGGACGAAGAACATCAGCACGCCGTCGAGGAGCGAGGTGCGGCTCATCACGAAGTGCAGCCCGTCCACCGCCATCAGCGTGCCCGCCACGCAGCCGAGGAAGGTGGAGCGGAACAGCCGGCGGCCGATCCGGCACAGCAGCAGCACGGAGAGCGTGCCCAGCAGCGCCGTCATGAAGCGCCAGCCGAACGGGTTGAACCCGAACATCAGCTCGCCCAGCCCGATCACGTACTTGCCGACCGGCGGGTGCACCACGTACGCGGCATCGGACGGGACGGTGAGGTGGCCGCCGGTGCTGAGGATCAGGTCGTTGGCGTTCTTGTCCCAGTTGACCTCGTAGCCGCGGTGGACGATCGCCCACGCGTCCTTGGCGTAGTACGTCTCGTCGAATATCACCGCCTTCGGGCTGCCCAGGTGCCAGAACCGCAGCACGCCCGCCAGCAGCGTGACCAGCAGCGGGCCGATCCAGCCCGACCAGCGCGTGACGTGGTCGGCGAGCCGCCGCGGGACGCCGAGCGCGGCCCACAGCCGGGGACCGGGCTCCGCGTACGGGGGCACCAGCCGGTCCCGTACGTCGCCCGCGGGCGCCGCCGGGTCCGTCCGGTGGCCGAAGCGGCGCAGCCGCTGCTGCCACGACGCCCGCTGGTCGTACGGGGCCAGGTCCTGCCGGGTGTCCGTGGAGGACGCGGTACTCGTCACCGAGCCATCGTAGGGAACCGCGCTGTGTGAGTCCCGTGCACGGCGGCGCCGGGCCGGATGCGTCCGTCCGAGACGGGCCCCGCGGCGGCCCCGCGGCGGCCCGGCGACGGGTCGGCGGTGGGGGCGGTGGGCTCCGGGCGGGCTCGGCGAGCGGGCGCCAAAGGCGCTTCCCGGCGGCCCGGTGCCGCGCTCCCTGCGGCCTTGGCGGCGGCCCGCCGCCGGGGCTGCTGCCGCCGGGCCCGCCGCGGGATCGCCGGCCGGTCGGCGGGGACGCCCGCGCGGGGCGCCGCCGGGAGGCTTGAGAGGATGGGAGGCGTGACTGGAACCCTTGTCTTGGCTGGCACTCCCATCGGCGACGTCCAGGACGCGCCGCCCCGGCTCGCCGCGGAACTGGCGGGCGCGGACGTGGTCGCCGCCGAGGACACCCGGCGACTGCGCAGACTGGCGCAGGCGCTGGGCGTCACGCCCGGCGGCCGGATCGTGTCGTACTTCGAGGGCAACGAGTCCGCCCGGACGCCGGAGCTGGTCGAGGAGCTGCTGGGCGGGGCGCGGGTACTTCTGGTGACGGACGCGGGGATGCCGTCCGTCTCCGACCCCGGCTACCGGCTGGTCGCGGCGGCCGTCGAGAAGGACGTGCGGGTGACCGCCGTGCCCGGGCCGTCGGCCGTGCTCACCGCGCTGGCGCTGTCCGGGCTGCCGGTCGACCGGTTCTGCTTCGAGGGCTTCCTGCCGCGCAAGGCGGGCGAGCGGCTGTCCCGGCTGCGCGAGGTGGCCGGCGAGCGGCGCACGCTCGTCTACTTCGAGGCCCCGCACCGCCTCGACGACACGCTCGCGGCGATGGCCGAGGTGTTCGGCGCCGAGCGGCGGGCCGCGGTGTGCCGGGAGCTGACCAAGACGTACGAGGAGGTGAAGCGCGGCGGGCTGGGCGAGCTGGCCGCGTGGGCCGCCGACGGTGTGCGCGGCGAGATCACGGTGGTGGTCGAGGGCGCGCCCGAGAAGGGCTCCGAGGAGGTCGGCCCCGAGGAACTGGTACGGCGGGTACGCGTCCGCGAGGAGGCCGGCGAGCGGCGCAAGGAGGCCATCGCGGCGGTGGCGGCCGAGGCCGGTCTGCCCAAGCGCGAGGTGTTCGACGCGGTGGTGGCCGCCAAGCACTCCGGTTGACGTCCGCGCCCGGCCCGGCCCGCCCAGGACACCGCTCACAACCCCTCTGAGCAGGGCGTATCTCTCATGAGCGCGCGCCCCATGGGGGAGCAAAGCGACGTTTCGGGAACGCAAAGGAACACCTGCCGTTCGGGGGAGCCTCGGGCAAGCGACGTCCAAATCGGGTCCAACACTCGACAGGTCCGTCGCGTTCGCGCCACCGGAGGCGTCCACTGGAACAGGGACGCATCCGTCCCTTGGTCCAGCGGAACACGAGGAGCTGGCATGAGCGAGAAGGCAGGGTGGGCCGGTCACCGCGATTCGGCCACCGCAGTCGTCAACGAGTCGTACTCCTTCGCCTGCATGCGCTGCGGGCACGGGTGGGAGCAGTCGTACGAGATAGAGCACCACACCGACGCCGACGGGCACGACTTCCTGTTCTACGTCGCGGACGGCCGGATAGTGCCCTCGCCGCTGAGCCGGCCCAACTGCCGGAACTGCGACGGCCACGTCGTGCGGATCATGCGGGCCGGCCGGGTGTCCTCGGCCCAGAACCACCTGCACGAGCGCCGGCGCCACCGCGCGGCGGGACCCGTGGTGGACCCGGCTGCCGAGTCCGTGTCCGGGGAGGAGACTACGGCCCGGAAGCCGGACGACCACCACTGGCACCTGTCCGACCTGCTGCACCCGTTCCACCGCAGGACGGACTGAGCGCAGGCGGCCCCGAAGCGGCCCGGCGGCGGCCCCGGAGCGGCCCGGCGGCGGCCCCGGAGCGGCCCGGCGTCGAACCGGCGCCGACCCCGGGCCGGTTCGTGCGAAGGGCCGGCCGGTCTGGACAGGCATGTCCTTTTCGTAGGATCGGGGCATGCCTTCGAACGCCGACAAGAACGCGGCGCCCCCGCTCCCGGAGCCGCTCCGGATACCGGTCGCCGACTCCCACACCCACCTCGACATGCAGTCCGGCACGGTCGAGGAGGGGCTGGCCAAGGCCGCGTCGGTGGGGGTGACCTCGGTCGTCCAGGTCGGCTGCGACGTCAAGGGGTCGCGCTGGGCCGCCGAGACCGCCGCGGCGTACGAGAGCGTCCACGCGGCGGTCGCCCTGCACCCGAACGAGGCGCCGCGCATCGTCCACGGCGACCCCGACGGGTGGTCCCGTCAGGGTGCGCGCGAGCCCGGCGGCGACGCCGCGCTGGACGACGCGCTCGCCGAGATCGACCGGCTGGCCGCCCTGCCCCAGGTCAGGGGCGTCGGCGAGACGGGACTGGACTACTTCCGCACCGGTGACGAGGGCAAGGCGGCGCAGGAGCGTTCCTTCCGCGCCCACATCGAGATCGCCAAACGGCACGGCAAGGCCCTCGTCATCCACGACCGCGAAGCCCACGCCGACGTCCTGCGCGTCCTCGCGGAGGAGGGCGCCCCCGAGCGCACCGTGTTCCACTGCTACTCCGGGGACGCGGAGATGGCCGAGGTGTGCGCGCGCGAGGGCTACTACATGTCCTTCGCCGGCAACGTCACCTTCAAGAACGCCCAGAACCTGCGGGACGCCCTCGTGGTCGCACCGCTGGAGTTGGTCCTGGTGGAGACCGACGCGCCCTTCCTCACCCCGGCGCCCTACCGCGGACGGCCCAACGCCCCCTATCTCGTCCCGGTCACGGTGCGCGCGATGGCCGCCGTGCGGGGCATCGACGAGGACGCGCTGGCCACGGCGCTCGCCGCGAACACCGCACGCGCCTTCGACTACTGACCGTGCGGTAGGACACGCAGCGTAGCCATCCCGCTTTGGAGAGTGACCGACGCTCCGCTAGGTTCTGGGGGCCCGATCCGGGCCCTCGTGACCTCGGCCCCCTGGAGCGTGTCGGTGTGAGCACCTCGCCGTATGAGACCTACGAGCCCTGTGCGACCGCCGGGCCCCGTGAGACGTACGACCCGTCGCGCCCCGCGACCGCGGTGCTTCATGCGACGTACGACCCGCCGCGCCCGGTGGACGGGATCACCGCGGCCTACGGAGTCACCGAGGCGGGCGGGACGATCGGGAGTCCTGGGTATCCCCGGCCGAGCGGGACCATCGGGGAGCTCAGGTGCACCGAGACCGGCAAGATTTTCGGGGCCCACCGGTGCACCGAGGCCGACGAGACCTTCGGGGTGCACGGGCGCACCGAGGCCGACGAGACCTTCGGGGCCCACCGGCGCACCGAGGCCGACGGGGCCGGCGAGATCGGCGCGCGCCCGGTGTGGACGCCCCACGGCGACACCTATCGGCCCGCCTACGAACTCGCCGGGCCGGCACTGTCCCGCCAGACCTCCGGGAGCGGCGCCGGAGCGCGCCGGGGCGTGCGGCGACGCCGGGCGCGCTACCCGGGACGGCCGGAGACGGGGATGCGCCGACTGCTGCCGCAGGCGCTGGTCGTCGCGTTCCTGGCGGGCGGCACCACGGCGTTCGTCGCCAAGGACAAGGCGATCGAGCTCAGCGTGGACGGCAGGCCGCGCACCCTGCACACCTTCGCCGACGACGTGACCGGACTGCTCGCCGACGAAGGCGTGCCGCTGGGGACGCACGACGCCGTGGCGCCCGCTCCCGGCACCGCGCTCAGCAGCGGCGACGACGTCACGGTGCGCCACGGGCGTCCGGTACGGCTGACCCTCGACGGGCGCCGCAGCGAGCAGTGGACGACGGCGCGCACGGTGGAGGAGGCGCTCAGGCAGTGGGGAGTGCGGGTGGAGGGCGCGTACCTTTCGGCCGCGCGCTCCCAGCCCATCGGGCGGGCCGGCCTCACGCTCGACGTGCGCACCGAGCGCTCGGTGACGGTGATGGCGGACGGCCGGGCCGGCACCGTGCGCACCAACGCGGCCACCGTCGCGGAGGCGGTGGCCGCGGCCGGGGTCACCCTGCACGGCCAGGACACCACCTCCGTGCCGCCGGAGAGCTTCCCGCGCGACGGGCAGACCGTCACCGTGCTGCGGATCACCGGGGGGCGGGAGGTCCGGGAGGAGCCGATCCCCTTCGTCGTGCGGCGCATCGCCGACCCCACGCTGTTCCAGGGCACGGAGGTCGTCGAGCGGGCCGGACAGAGCGGGATCCGCCGGGTCACCTACGCCCTGCGCACCGTCAACGGCGTGCGGCAGCGGCCGCGGCGCGTCGGGTCGGAGGTGGCGCGCGCCCCGCGTGCGCAGGTCGTCAAGGTCGGCACCCGGCCCCACCCGCCGTCGGTGCGCGGCGCGGACCACCTGAACTGGAGGGGGCTCGCCCAGTGCGAGTCGGGCGGCCGGCCGGACGCGGTGGACCCCTCCGGCACGTACGGCGGGCTGTACCAGTTCGACCGGGGCACCTGGCACGGCCTCGGCGGCCAGGGGCGCCCGCAGGACGCGCCGGCGGCGGAACAGACGTACCGCGCGAAGAAACTGTACGTACGCCGCGGAACGAGCCCCTGGCCGCAGTGCGGAGGGCGGCTGACGAGCTGACCGGGTCCCGCTGCCGGCAGCCGCCGCGCCGTGCCGGCAGCCTCCGCGCCGTGGCGGCGGCCGCCCGGCCGGGCGCGGCCCGGTCCCGGCGCCGGCCGACCGTGGTCGGCGCGCCGAGCGCGTCCCCGTACCCTTGTGCCGTGAGCAGCCCCACCCCCGACGCCCTGCTGGGCCCCGCCGACATCCGTGAGCTGGCGGCGGCCCTCGGCGTACGCCCCACCAAGCAGCGCGGCCAGAACTTCGTGATCGACGCGAACACGGTCCGCCGTATCGTCCGCACCGCAGACGTCCGGCCCGAGGACGTGGTCGTCGAGGTCGGCCCGGGGCTCGGCTCCCTCACCCTGGCCCTGCTGGAGGCCGCCGACCGGGTCACCGCCGTCGAGATCGACGACGTGCTGGCCGCCGCGCTGCCCGCGACCGTCGCCGCCCGCATGCCCGACCGCGCGGACCGCTTCGCCCTCGTCCACCGCGACGCGATGCACGTCGCCGAGCTGCCCGGACCGGCCCCGACCGCGCTGGTCGCGAACCTGCCGTACAACGTCGCCGTGCCCGTGCTGCTGCACATGCTCGACACCTTCCCGAGCATCGAGCGCACCCTCGTCATGGTGCAGGCGGAGGTCGCCGACCGGCTCGCCGCCGCGCCCGGCTCGAAGGTGTACGGCGTGCCGTCCGTGAAGGCCAACTGGTACGCCGAGGTCAAGCGGGCCGGCGCGATCGGCCGCAACGTCTTCTGGCCGGCGCCGAACGTCGACAGCGGACTCGTCTCCCTGGTCCGGCGCACCGAGCCGATCAAGACCTCCGCCACGAAGCGCGAGGTCTTCGCCGTCGTCGACGCGGCCTTCGCCCAGCGGCGCAAGACCCTGCGGGCCGCGCTGGCCGGCTGGGCCGGCTCGGCCGCGGCGGCGGAGGCGGCGCTCGTCGCGGCCGGGGTGTCGCCGCAGGCGCGGGGGGAGTCCCTGACCGTCGAGGAGTTCGCGCGGATCGCGGAGCACCGCACCGCGGAGCACGAGGAGCCCGGAGACCAGTGACCGTCACCGTCCGTGTCCCCGCCAAGGTCAACGTCCAGCTCGCCGTGGGCGCCGCCCGGCCCGACGGCTTCCACGACCTGGCCAACGTCTTCCTGGCGGTCGGCCTGTACGACGAGGTCACCGTCACCGAGGCCGACGAGCTGCGCGTGACCTGCGCGGGCCCGGACGCCGCCCAGGTCCCGCTGGACCGCACGAACCTCGCGGCCCGCGCGGCCCTCGCGCTCGCCGAGCGGCACGGCCGCGAAGCCCGGGTGCACATCCACATCGACAAGGACATCCCGGTGGCCGGCGGCATGGCGGGCGGCAGCGCGGACGGCGCCGGCGCGCTGGCCGCCTGCGACGCGCTGTGGGGCACCGGCGCCTGTCGCGAGGAACTGCTGGACATCTGCGCCGAGCTGGGCAGCGATGTGCCGTTCAGCCTGGTCGGCGGGGCGGCGCTGGGGACGGGACGCGGGGAGCGGCTGCGGGAGCTGGAGGTGGGCGGCACGTTCCACTGGGTCTTCGCGGCCGCCGACGGCGGACTGTCGACCCCGGCGGTCTACCGCGAGTTCGACCGGCTGAACGAGGGCGTGCGGGTGCCCGAACCGGCCGCCTCCCGGGACCTGCTAGACGCCCTGGCCAAGGGCGACGTCCACGCGCTCGCGGCCACCCTCTCCAACGACCTCCAGCCCGCCGCGCTGTCCCTGCGCCCCTCCCTCGCCGAGACCCTGACGGCGGGGCGGGAGGCGGGGGCGCTGGCGGGCCTGGTCTCGGGGTCGGGACCGACGACGGCGTTCCTGGCCGCGGATGCGGGGGCGGCGGCCGAGGTGGCGCGGGCGCTGCGTGCCTCCGGGACCTGCCGGACCGCCCGGGTCGCCCAGGCCCCGGCGGCCGGGGCGACGGTGGTGTGAGGAACCGAGGGCCGATCCCGGGGGGCGGGGCCTCGCCGCCCGCCCTGCGCGGCGGCGCGCGTTCCCGGGCGTCCCGTCACGAACGGTGACGAACCTCCCACGCTCCGGCCCACCCCCCGAAGGGCCTAGGCTTGAAGGCTGATCGATCCTTCCGGGCAGGAGTGAAATGGCCGTCAACCTGGTCAATGTCGAGAACGTCAGCAAGGTGTACGGCACGCGTGCCCTGCTCGACGGCGTCTCGCTCGGTGTGTCCGAGGGGGACCGGATCGGCGTCGTCGGACGCAACGGCGACGGCAAGACCACCCTCATCCGGATGCTGGCCAGGCTGGAGGAGGCGGACAGCGGGCGCGTCACCCACTCCGGCGGGCTGCGGCTCGGCGTGCTCACCCAGCACGACTCCCTCGATCCCGAGGCCACCGTGCGGCACGAGGTCATCCGGGACATGGCCGACCACGAGTGGGCGGGCAACGCCAAGATCCGCGACGTGCTGACCGGGCTGTTCGGCGGCCTGGACCTGCCCGGTTTCCCCAAGGGGCTGGACACCGTCATCGGGCCGCTGTCCGGCGGTGAGCGGCGGCGCATCGCGCTGGCCAAGCTGCTCATCGAGGAGCAGGACCTGATCGTCCTGGACGAGCCCACCAACCACCTCGACGTCGAGGGCATCGCCTGGCTCGCCGAGCACCTGCGGAGCCGGCGCTCGGCGCTGGTCTGCGTCACCCACGACCGGTGGTTCCTGGACCAGGTCTGCACCCGCATGTGGGACGTGCAGCGCGGCACGGTCCACGAGTACGACGGCGGCTACTCCGACTACGTCTTCGCCCGCGCCGAGCGCGAGCGGATCGCCGCCACCGAGGAGGCCAAGCGGCAGAACCTGGTCCGCAAGGAGCTGGCCTGGCTGCGGCGCGGCGCCCCGGCCCGCACCTCCAAGCCGCGCTTCCGCGTGGAGGCCGCCAACGAGCTGATCAAGGACGTGCCGCCGCCGCGCGACCGCAGCGAACTGATGAAGTTCGCGTCGTCGCGGCTGGGCAAGACGGTCATCGACCTGGAGGACGTGACCGTCCAGGCAGGACCCAAGGTGCTGCTCAAGCACGTCACCTGGCAGCTCGGACCGGGCGACCGCATCGGTCTGGTCGGCGTCAACGGCGCCGGGAAGACGTCCCTGCTGCGGGCCATGGCCGAGGCGGCCCGCACCGAGGGCGAGGCACAGCCCGCGGGCGGCCGGATCGCCGTCGGCAGGACCGTGAAGCTGGCCTACCTGTCCCAGGAGGTGGCGGAACTCGACCCGGACTGGCGGGTCCTGGAGGCCGTGCAGCGCGTGCGTGAGCGCGTCGACCTCGGCAAGGGACGGGAGATGACCGCCGGTCAGCTCTGCGAGACGTTCGGCTTCGGCAAGGAGAAGCAGTGGACGCCGGTGGGCGACCTGTCCGGCGGCGAGCGGCGGCGGCTGCAACTGCTGCGCCTGCTGATGGACGAGCCCAACGTCCTCTTCCTCGACGAGCCCACCAACGACCTCGACATCGAGACCCTCACCCAGCTCGAGGACCTCCTCGACGGCTGGCCCGGCTCGATGATCGTCATCTCCCACGACCGGTTCTTCATCGAGCGCACCACCGACACCGTGCAGGCCCTCCTCGGCGACGGCACGCTGCGGATGCTGCCGCGCGGCATCGACGAGTACCTGGAGCGGCGCCGGAGCATGGAGCAGCGGGCCACGGCTGCCGCGACCCCGGCGCCCGCCCCCGAGACGGCCGCCGCGCCCGAGCGGAGCGCCGCCGAACAGCGCGCCGCCAAGAAGGAACTCCAGAAGATCGAGCGGCAGTTGGACCGGATCTCCGAGAAGGAGACCAAGCTGCACGCACGGATCGCCGAGAACGCGACGGACTTCGCCAAGGTCGCCGAACTCGACGCCGAACTGCGGGACCTGGCGGGGGAGCGCGAGGAGCTGGAGCTGCGCTGGCTCGAACTCGCCGAGGACGCCTAGGCGCGTGGCGGGGGGCGCGTGCGCCGTGTGAAGGGCGCGTGCTGGTTTCCGGGGGGTTCCCGGGGGGCGTAACGAGGGCATCACGGGCCGGTTCTCCCTTGGGAACAGGGGTGGGCGCGGCCCGGTGGCGCGTCGGCGGCCAGTGATAGAAAGGGCCGTCCGACAACTGTCTGAAACCGGCTGAGTACGCCTCCGGGACCACCGCGAGTCCCGGGACGTGGCTAGAAATCAGCCGATGAGGGGGAAACGCGCTGATGTCTCAGCCACCACCCAACCAGCCGCCGCAGGGCGGCTTCGGCGCACCGGGGCCCCAGGACCGGCCTCCGCAGCCGTACCCGCCCCAGGGCGGCGGCGGTTTCGGCCCCCCGCAGGCCGACCCCCACAAGCCCCAGGACCCGCGGCAGGCGCCGCCGCCGCCCCCGGCCCAGCCGCCTCAGCAGCACCAGGGCGCGGAGCAGCCGCCCCCGCCGGCCGGCCCGCCGCAGCCCCAGCCCGGCTACGGCCACCCCCAGCAACCCGCCCCCGGCCCCTACGCCCAGCCGGGACCGTACGCCCAGCCGGGACCGTACGCCCAGCCGGGACCGTACGGTGCGCCGGGCCCCTACGGCCCGCCCGGCGCGCCCACCGCGCCCGGCGCCGGACCGTACGGGCAGCCCCAGCAGCCCCAGCAGCCGGGGCAGTTCGGGCAGCAGCCGGGTCCGTACGGGACCCCGCAGCCCGGCTACGGCTATCCGCAGCCGCAGTTCCCGGGCGCGCCCGGCACCCCGCCGCCCGGCGGCGGTTCCCGCAACCCGTTCAAGGGGCGGCCCGTCGTCGTGATCGGCGCCGCGGTGGCCGCGCTGCTCGTCGTCGGCGGCACCGTGCTGCTGGTCGGCGGCGGTGACGGCGGGGGCGAGAAGAAGCCGGTCGCCCAGAAGAGCGACGGCGCGACGGCATCCGCCTCCGAGGTCCCGGTCAACCCCGGTGACGGCAGCGGCGACGGCGGCAAGGACCCGGAGGACCTCAACGAGGGCCGCCAGGCCGGCGAGGCCAAGGTGCTCTGGTACAAGGAGGCGCCCGACGCGCCCGGTTCCGGCGCCGACGCCCCCGGCATGTGGATCACCGACAAGGCGGCGGTGAAGGCCGCCTACAAGCAGGTCTTCGCCTACAACGTCGGTGACGGCGAACCCACCTGGGCGCCGGTCTCCTTCCCGCAGAAGATCTGCGCGGTCACCCCGCAGAAGTCGGCCGACGACAAGATCGTCGTGGCCTACGAGAGCGGCAGCAGCGACCGCGCCAAGTGCAACCAGCTCCAGCAACTGGACCTGAACACCGGCCGGAAGGGCTGGAGCGCCAAGCTCCCCGAGGGGCAGCTCTTCGACAGCACGATCACCATCGGACTGACCATCACCGGCAAGACGCTGATGGTGGGCCGCTCGCAGTCGGGTGTGGCCTACGACGTCGGCAGCGGCGCCAAGCTCTACGACAAGCGGAAGTACGGCGAGGCCTGCTTCCCGAACTCGTTCGCGGGCGGTGCGCGGCTGATCCAGCTGGCCTCCTGCGGCGCCGGCGGCTCCAACGCCCACGACGAGGTGCAGGAGCTCGACCCGGCCACCGGCAAGGCCAGGTGGACCAAGAAGGTCCCCAAGGGGTGGTCGGTCCAGCGCACGTACTCCGTCGACCCGGTGATCCTGTACTCGACCGACGAGAAGAAGCACTGGAACGTCTCGACCCTGAACGGCGACGGGTCCGTCCGCTCCCAGGCCGACGTCAAGGGCTCCTTCGCCCCCCGGTGCGGCTGGGCCATCCTCACCCGGGACCTCCAGGGCTGCCAGGGCGTCGCCTCCGACGCCGACACCCTCTACCTGCCCACCCAGGCCACCACCGGTCCCAACGAGATCGTCGCGGTCAACCTCGCCACCGGCAAGGAGAAGTGGCGCGTGAAGTCGCCCGGGGACAGCTCGATGATGCCGATGAAGGTGGAGGGCGGGAAGCTGATCGCCTACGTCGAGCCGTCGTACGACGCCGGCGGCCAGGTCGTGTCCGTGCCGACGGCCGGGTCCGTCCACACCCCCGCCAAGCTGCTGCAGAATCCGCAGGGCACCGCGCAGATCGAGAACGGCTTCTTCTCCAGTGACGTCGACTGGGCCGGCGGGCGCTTCTACATCTCCACCACCCGGCTGAGCGGCAGTGACAAGTCGAAGGAGAAGCTGATGCTGGCCTTCGGCAACTGAGGCCGGCCCTCCCGCCCCGGCTCCTCCCCCCGCAGTCTCTCCGTCCCCCGAAGGTGCACCCGTCATGACCCAGCCGCCGCCCCCGCCGCCCAACCAGCCGCCGCAGCAAGGCTTCGGCCCGCCGCCGGCCCAGCCGCCGCAGCCCGGACCCCCGCAGCCCGCGCCGGGCTACGGCTACCCGCAGGCCCCGCAGCCGGCCCAGGGCGCCGCACAGACGCCCCCGCCGCCGCTCCCGCCGACCGGCCCGCCGCAGCCGCCGGCGGGCTATGGCTACCCCCAGGCACCCCAGCCACCGCACGGGTCGCACGGCCCCCAGGGTCCGCAGCCGTCCGCGGGCTACGGCTACCCGGGGCAGCCGCCCGCCCCGGCGCCGGGCGCCCCGAACCCGTACGCCCACCCCCAGCAGCCGGGCCCGTACGGGGCCCCGCAGCCGCAGCCGCAGCCGCAGCCCGGCTACGGATACCCCGCTCAGCCCGGCGGGCCCACCGTGCCGATGCAGCCGCAGGCCGTGCGGCCGGGCGGCGGCGGTGGCGGCAGGGACAACAAGCAACTGCTGATCATCGTCTCGGCGGTCGTGGCCATCGCGCTGATCGTCGGCGGCGGCATCTGGTACTCGAAAACCTCCGGCGACGGGGACGGGAAGAAGGAGACCGCGAACTCCAGCGGCTCCGCCGGGGGCAAGGGCGGGGACCAGGGCGGCGGATCGGCGCACGGCACGGAGAAGGCGCCCGCCGACACCACAGCCAAGGTGCTGTTCCAGGTGCCGCTGCCGAAGGTGCAGGACTCCACCACCGTCGCCGGGTCCTGGCTCACCGACAAGGTGTACGCCAAGTCCGGCGTCGCCGAGATCGCGGGCTACGACCCCGACAAGGGCACCAAGCTGTGGACGGTCAAGCTCCCCGGCCCGGTGTGCCGCGCCACTCCGCACACCACCTCCGACGGCCGGACGGCGATCCTGTACGAGCCCGCCATGCCGACCAAGGCCCGGCCCTCGCACGGGTGCAGTCAGATCGCGGCGCTCGACGTCGTCGCCGGCAAGAAGCTGTGGACACGGACGGTCAAGTCCGGCGACCAGCTGATCAACTTCGACAACATCACCATCGGCGGCGGCACGGTCGCCCTGGGCGGCACCAACGGCGGCGCCGCCTTCGACATCGCCGACGGCACGCCCCGGTGGGCTCCGAAGCCGGCCGACCCCTGCTACGACGCCGGCTACGCGGGCGGCGACAAGCTGGTCGCGGTGCGCAAGTGCGGTCGGTACGGCAACCGGCAGCTCCACATCCAGACCCTCGACCCGAAGTCCGGGAAGGTGAACTCCGAGTACAAGCTGCAGACCGGCATCGAGGACGCGAGCGTGGTGTCCACCGATCCGCTCGTGGTCGCCGCGGACGTCGGGGACTCCGCCGAGGGCAAGGGCATCTCGGACGTCTTCAGCATCGACAACCGGACCGGCGCCCTGCGCACCAGGATCTCGGTGCCCGCCGACCGCTACGAGGCCAAGTGCGACGGGATCAGCCGGATCGAGGGCTGCACCGGCATCGTCATCGGCAACGACAAGGCCTACCTGGCCACCGCGGAGCACGACGGCAGCGCGGGCAGCTACGGGCAGACCAACGAGATCGTCGCCTTCGAACTCGGCACCGGCAAGCAGACCGGCCAGCGCGCGGACGCGGGCGACGGCTACACGATCACCCCGCTGCGCATGGACGGCGGCGACGTGCTGGCCTACAAGTCGCCGCCCTACGACAAGGGCAGCCAGGTCGTCGGCATCGACGGCGGCTCGTTCGAGCAGACGAAGCTCCTGGAGACCGCCTCGACCGATGCGGTCCACGACCTCGTGACCAGCTTCTCGACGTCCTTCGCCGAGATCCTCTACCACGACGGCCGCCTGTACATGTCGCAGGCCTACGCCTCGCACTGGACCAGCACGAGCGAACGCTGCCTGGTCCTGGCGCTGGGCACGGGGTGACCGGGACGCGTCGGAAAGTGCCCCGATCCGGGGCACTTCTCGCCGTTAGGGGCAGCGCCGTGCCGGACCAGCGTGTAGTTTCCCGGAGCATCGGTGCGCGACGGGCGGGAGGGCCGGGGGGCCTCCCGCCCGTTCGGGCCTGTCGGAGCACGGACGGCCCGCGCGGCCGTCCGTCGGGGGACTGGGGGGTTGCTCGATGGGAGTGCGGCTCATGGTGGTCGACGACCACCGTCTGCTCGCCGAGGCGCTGGCCTCGGCCCTGAAGCTGCGGGGACACCGGGTGCTGGCCGCGGCGGCCCCGGCCGCCGGGGCGGCGGATCTGGTGATCAGCCGCGCGCCGGAGGTGTGCCTGCTGGGCACGGCGGCGCCGGCCGAGCCGGCGACGTTCGACCCGGTCGCGCAGATCAAGCGGGAACGCCCGCAGGTGGCGGTGGTCGTCCTCGGCCCCGTGCCCTCGCCGCGCGGCATCGCGGCCGCCTTCGCCGCGGGCGCCTCCGGCTATGTGCGCCACGACGAGCGGATCGAGGGCGTGGAACGGGCGATCGTCAAGGCCCGGGCCGGCGAGGCCGCCATCGCCCCGCAGCTGCTCCAGGGCGCCTTCGCCGAACTGCTGAACCCGACGGCCGAACCGGACGACGAGGGCCGGCGCCTGCTGCGACTGCTCACGCCGCGGGAGGTGGAGGTCCTGGTCAGGGTCGCCGAGGGCGAGGACACCCGGCTGATCGCGGCCGGCATGGGCATCGCCCCGAGCACGGCCCGCACCCACGTCCAGCGCGTCCTGATGAAACTGGGCGTGGGCTCCCGGCTGGAGGCGGCGGCCCTGGCCGCCCGCACCGGACTCCTGGACCGCGCCCGGACCTGAACGCCCGTGCGACGCCCGGGGTCTCCCCGCTCCAGGACCCGGTGCCGCGGCCGGGCGGAGGCGTCAGGGCCGGGCCGCGCTCACCGCCCGCCGGCTCCGGCTGCCCGGCGCCCCCGCGCCCGCCTCACTCGGAATCCGGCTCTTCCGGTGCAGCCGTGGGCCGCAGCTTCAGCCAGAGCAGGAAGAACACCCCCAGCGCCAGCATCCCGATCCCGGTCCACAGGTTGATGTTCACCCCCTGCGCCTTGTCGATCGCGGCCTGGGAGTCGGTGATCCCGGTGATCGTCACGATGATCCCGTACAGCACGAACAACCCGCCGATGATCCGCCGCAGGTCGAAGATGCGCGCGGCGGTCGCGGACTTGCCCTGAAGCTCGGAGACCTCCCGCTGGACGTCCTGTTCGGAGTAGCCGGAGCGGTCGGGGCGTGCGGAGTTTTCGGACTCTGACATAATCTCTCAATCCTCCCGCGGTCAGAACGAGAACGGGACGTAGCAGATGGCGGCGAGGACGACCGCGCCCCAGCCGAGCAGCGCGGGCCGGCGGTACCACACCTCGTCACCGGGAGCGGGCGCCTCGGCCATGCCCGGCGACCTGGTGCCGTAGACCAGTCCCCGCAGTTCCTGCTCGGGCTTGGGCTTGGTGAACAGCGACACGGCCACCATGACCACCGCGCCCGCGACGAAGCCGGCGATGGCGGAGACGAAGTTGGCGCCCTGGTCGGTGGGGATGTGGATGACGTCCCGCTTGTAGAGGACGAAGTAGTTGACCATCGCCGCCGTCGTACCGGCGAGCAGGCCCCAGAAGCCCGACTTCTTCGACGCGCGCTTCCAGAACATGCCGACGATGAACACCACGAACATCGGCACGTTGAAGAAGGAGAACAGCGTCTGCAGGTAGCTCATGATGTTCGAGAACGACGACGCCAGGAACGCCGTGCCGACCGAGGCGAGCACGCCGACCACGGTGATCAGCCGCCCGAACCGCACGTAGTACGCGTCCTCGCGGTCCTTGACGACGTACTTGGCCCAGATGTCGGTGGTGAACACGGTGTTGAACGACGACACGTTGGCCGCCATGCCGGCCATGAACGCGGCGAGCAGACCGGTCACCGCGATGCCGAGCACGCCGTTGGGCAGCAGCTCCTGCATCAGGTACGGGATGGCGTCGTTGTACTGGAGCCCGGAGGCGGAGGTGCCGATCTTCGGCACCAGCGCGGCGGCGACCAGACCCGGGATCATCACCAGGAAGACGATGAAGATCTTCGGGAAAGCGGCGATGAGCGGGGTGCGCTGCGCGGCGGACAGGTTCTTCGCGGACAGGGCGCGCTGCACCTCGGCGAAGTTGGTCGTCCAGTAGCCGAAGGACAGCACGAAGCCGAGGCCGAGCACGATGGTCAGCCAGTTGGCGCCGAGCGGGTTGGCGTGGCCGATGCCGGTGCCGCCCCATGCGGTGGTGAAGTTCGCGCCGTGCGTCTGGTCGAGCTTGTGGGTCAGGCCGTCCCAGCCGCCGACCTTCTTCAGGCTCAGCACGACGATGGGGATGAGGGCCGCGAGGATCACGAAGAACTGCAGCACCTCGTTGTAGATCGCGGACGACAGTCCGCCGAGGGTGATGTAGGCGAGGACGAAGAAGCCCGCGACCACGATCGCCACCCACTGCGGCCAGCCCAGCAGCGCCTCGACGACGATCGCCAGGGCGTAGAGGTTCACGCCGGCGATCAGGATGGCCGCGAAGGCGAACAGGATCGAACTGAGCAGGTGCGCGCCCCGGTCGAAGCGCAGCAGCAGGAACTCGGGGACCGAGCGCACCTTGGAGCCGTAGTAGAACGGCATCATCACCAGGCCGAGGAAGACCATGGCCGGGATGGCGCCGATCCAGTACCAGTGCACGGTGTAGGCGCCGTACTGGGCGCTGTTGGCGGCCATGCCGAGGATCTCGGTGGCGGCCAGGTTGGCGGAGATGAACGCCAGGCCGGTGATCCACGCGGGCAGCGAGCGTCCGGAGAGGAAGAAGTCGAGGCTGGTCTTCACCGAGCGGCGCGCGGCGAGGCCGATGCCGAGGACCACGGCGAAGTAGATGCCGAGGATCGTGTAGTCGAGGCCGTTGGTGGGGAGACGTAGCTCCGCTGCCAGGTACGCGGGTGCGTATGTGGGGGTTTGCATGAGAACTCGCTTCGTCGCGCGAACTGGTCCAGCGGGGAACCTACGCCTTCGCGTTCATAAAATGAACACTTTTGTTGGTTGTCTTTGTTTGATTGTGATGTAGCCCGTGCGGGTGACTGTCGCGGAAAGGCAAGCCCTGTCCAGGTAAGCCGCGACGGCGTACGGCCAAAAGCTTCGGTGGTTGGTTGTGACGTGTTATGTTTGATTGTGTTGAGTGAAGTGACTGGCTGATCGGGTGCGGCCCGGGCTGGACCAGTAGGGAGTCCGACAGTGAAGAAGACCTCGACCCGGCTGGCCGACGGTCGTGAGCTGATCTACTACGACCTGCGCGACGACACCGTGCGCGACGCCGTCGACCGGCGGCCCCTGGAGCCGACCGTCACCACCTCCGAGGTTCGCCGGGACGCGCTGCTCGGCGACGCGGTGGCCGTGGCCTCCCACCGCCAGGGCCGCACCTACCACCCGCCGGCCGACGAGTGCCCCCTGTGCCCGACCCAGGGCGAACGGCTGACCGAGATCCCCGACTCGTCGTACGACGTGGTGGTCTTCGAGAACCGCTTCCCGTCGCTGGCCGGCGACTCCGGCCGCTGCGAGGTCGTCTGCTTCACCTCCGACCACGACGCCTCCTTCGCGGACCTGACCGAGGAGCAGGCGCGGCTGGTCCTGGACGCGTGGACGGACCGGACGTCGGAACTGTCCCATCTGTCCTCCGTCGAGCAGGTGTTCTGTTTCGAGAACCGCGGCGAGGAGATCGGCGTGACGCTCGGTCACCCGCACGGCCAGATCTACGCCTACCCCTTCACCACCCCGCGCACCGCGCTGATGCTGCGCTCCCTGGCCGCCCACAAGGACGCCACCGGCGGCGAGAACCTCTTCGACGCCGTCTTGGAGCGGGAACTCGCCGGCGAGCGGATGGTCCTGGAGGGCGAGCACTGGGCGGCGTTCGTCCCGTACGCCGCGCACTGGCCGTACGAGGTCCACCTCTACCCCAAGCGCCGCGTCCCCGACCTGCTCGCACTCGACGAGGCGGCGCGCACAGAGTTCCCCAAGGTGTATCTGGAACTGTTGAGGCGCTTCGACCGGATCTTCGACGGACAGGGCGGACGGACCGGCGGGAAGGAGGGAGCGGGCGAACCGCCGACGCCCTACATCGCGGCCTGGCACCAGGCCCCGTTCGGCGCCCTGGAGGAGTTCGACGGGGTGGTCCGTGAGGACTTCGCGCTGCACCTCGAGCTTTTCACCATTCGCCGCACTTCCGGCAAGCTGAAGTTCCTCGCGGGCTCCGAGTCCGGCATGAGCGTGTTCATCAACGACGTGCCGCCGGAGCGCGCGGCCGAGCGACTGCGAGAGGTAGCGAGTTCATGAGCGGGAAGTACCTGGTGACGGGCGGCGCGGGCTATGTGGGCAGCGTGGTGGCCCGGCATCTGCTGGAGGCCGGCCACGAGGTCACCGTCCTGGACAACCTCTCGACGGGCTTCCGCGAGGGCGTCCCGGACGGCGCCGCCTTCGTCGAGGGTGACATCCGGGATGCCGCCAAATGGCTGGATTCCTCCTACGACGCGGTGCTGCACTTCGCCGCGTTCTCACAAGTGGGCGAGTCGGTGGTGAAGCCGGAGAAGTACTGGGACAACAACGTCGGCGGCACCATGGCGCTGCTCGCGGCGATGCGCGAGGCCGGCGTGCGCAGGCTGGTCTTCTCCTCCACGGCGGCGACGTACGGCGAGCCCGAGCGCACGCCGATCCCCGAGACCGCCCCGACCCGGCCCACCAACCCCTACGGCGCCTCCAAGCTGGCCGTCGACCACATGATCACCGGTGAGGCGGCGGCGCACGGCCTGGGCGCGGTCTCGCTGCGCTACTTCAACGTCGCCGGCGCCTACGGCGCGCACGGCGAGCGCCACCAGCCCGAGTCGCACCTGATCCCCCTGGTCCTCCAGGTCGCCCAGGGCCGCCGGGACGCGATCTCGGTCTACGGCGACGACTACCCGACCCCGGACGGCACCTGCGTCCGCGACTACATCCACGTCGCCGACCTGGCCGAGGCGCATCTGCTCGCGCTGTCGGCCGCCGAGCCGGGCGAGCACCTGATCTGCAACCTCGGCAACGGCAACGGCTTCTCCGTCCGCGAGGTGATCGAGACCGTACGGCAGGTCACCGGCCACCCGATCCCCGAGGTCGTGGCCCCGCGCCGGGCCGGCGACCCGGCGGTCCTGGTGGCGTCCGCCGCCGCCGCCCGCGAGAAGCTCGGCTGGAACCCGTCCCGCGCGGACCTCGCGGGCATCGTCGCGGACGCCTGGGAGTTCGCGCGGCACATCGCGAGGGAGCAGTAGTGGAGGTACAAGAGGTCCGCGGCGGCTTCACCGCGCTCTACGGCGCCGAACCGGACGGGGTCTGGGCGGCGCCGGGCCGGGTCAACCTCATCGGCGAGCACACCGACTACAACGACGGCTTCGTGATGCCGTTCGCACTGCCGCACCACACGATCGCCGCGGTGGCCCGCCGTGCGGACGGCGTGCTGCGCCTGCACTCGGCGGACGTCCCGGGCGGCCCCGTGGAACTGCGCGTGGCCGATCTGGCCCCCGGGTCCGACAAGGACTGGACGGCGTACCCGGCGGGCGTGGTCTGGGCGCTGCGCGAGGCCGGCCACCAGGTGCCGGGCGCGGACGTCCACCTCACGTCGACGGTCCCGTCCGGCGCGGGCCTGTCCTCCTCGGCCGCGCTCGAGGTCGTGGTCGCCCTGGCCCTGAACGACCTCTGCGACCTGGGCCTGAAGGGCTGGCAGCTGGCCCGCCTGTGCCAGCGCGCCGAGAACGTCTACGTCGGCGCCCCCACCGGCATCATGGACCAGACCGCCGCGGCCTGCTGCACCGCGGGCCACGCCCTGTTCCTGGATACCCGCGACCTGTCCCAGAGCCAGATCCCCTTCGACCTGGCGGCCGAGGGCATGCGCCTGCTCGTCGTCGACACCCGCGTCAAGCACGCCCACAGCGACGGCGAGTACGGCAAGCGCCGCGCCGGCTGCGAGAAGGGCGCGGCGCTGCTCGGCGTGGACGCCCTGCGCGACGTGCCGTACGCGGACCTGGACGCGGCGCTGGACCGGCTCGGCGACGAGCGGGAGGTACGCCGCCTGGTCCGCCACGTCGTCACCGAGAACGAGCGCGTCGAACGGGTCGTCTCCCTCCTGCGGTCGGGCGTCACCCGCGCGATCGGCCCCGTCCTGACGGCCGGTCACGCCTCCCTGCGCGACGACTTCCGCATCTCCTGCCCGGAACTGGACCTGGTCGTCGACACGGCCCTCGCCTCGGGAGCCCTGGGCGCCCGCATGACGGGCGGCGGCTTCGGCGGCTCGGCGATCGTCCTCGCCGAGGAGCCCGACGTCCCCTCCGTCACCAAGGCGATCGAGGAGGCCTTCGCCACCGCGTCCTTCACCTCCCCGCGCGTCTTCGAGGCGGTGCCCTCGGCGGGGGCACGGCGGGTGGGGTGACCCCGCCCCGGTGACGCGTGACGTCCGGTGCCGTGAGTGTCTGCGGCGCCGGGTGTCACGGGGTGATGCGGATCGATCCACAGGGCGTGGGGACGAGATCACCGAGCTGCACCGAGCTGCCATTTCGGCCACACGCCTCAGCGTCGTATGAGGGCCCCCAAGGCTCCGGACTAAGACAGCCGCCCGGGCCCGCTCTGCGTGATGCCTCGAACGAATGCGGCGAAAACGACCGGAGACAGGGCGAGAACGCCTCTGTCAGTGGCTTTGGAGTCCCGCACGGCGATCTGACTCCGGAGGTCGGCGACCTCGACGCACTCGTTGTTGGCCGCGCTGTAGCTGCTCTTCAGCCAGTTCGCTGCCGAGAGCTGAACGGGGATCGGCGCAGCGTTCATCGGATGAGCTCCTGTCGTGCGGCGGCCAGCGATTCCAGGCTGGCCGAGGTGTCGGACGCTTGGGACCTCAGGTAGTCAAACATGAGTTTGTAGTTTTGGACTTCTTCCGGTGCGTCCAAGTAGAGACCCCGCCGGTGCAGTTCCAGGTAGACCACGTTCACGCTGCTGAGCGGATCGCCCTCATCATCTCGGCCGAGGATGACGAAGTGCCCGCCGGAGCCACCGGCGTGGGCCCCAGCATCGAACCGCAGCACCTGTAGGTCGATGTTGGGTCGTTGCGCCATGGCTCGCAGGTGATCGATCTGTTCCACCATCACGTCGGCGCCACCGACGTTACGGCGCAGTACGGCGTCGTCCAGAACAACCCATAGATGGACAGGGGGAGTGCGGTTCAGGATCGCCTGCCGTCTCATGCGGGCGTCCACCTCGTCTTCGATCACTGCGCTATCAAGGCGGGAGTCCTGCGCCCGATGCAGGGCGAGAGCGTAATTCCGCGTCTGCAACAACCCGGGTACCAGCGCGTTGGCGAAGACGTGCTCGTACTCGGCGACGTCCTCGAACGACAGCAGCGGGTCCATGACCTCGGGCACGGCGGGGTGGTCCATCCACCAGCCGTTCTCCTGGTTGCGTACGAGCTGGATCAACGCCTCGCGTTCCTGGACCGTCGCACCGCAGGTGTCCGCGAGCGCGCTCACGGTTGGCACTCTCAATTTGGCGCGGTCCTGCCATGTCTCGTAGCGGTTCACGGTACCCACCGAGACGCCTGCCCGCTTGGCCACCTCGGTCTGTGTCAGGCCAGCGCGTATACGCAGCGACTTCAGGCCCCGGGCGATCTGCATGCGGCCGGCCGGTCCGGCTGAGCCCCGTACCGTCACGTTTCTCCTCCCTCCAACACCGCAGCCTCTGAACCAGCCGCGCATCGACAGGCCGAGCGTACGGGGCGGTTGGCACCCGTGGCTCTTGTGTCAAAGGTTCACCCGACTGAGGGAACAGGAGTCATTCGACTATCGACTGTTGAATTTCAATGACACGGTTTGCGACGAAGGCTCGTCGAAATACCGACGTCGGCAGAGGAGTTGGCCATGCTCAACACCATCGCTGGTACTGTCCGCTTCTTCTACGCACTACTGCATCCACCGGGGCGACACCGCGCTTGCTCCGAAACAGGTCGGCCCGTGCCGCAGGCTCCGCCTCGGGCACCGAAGCTGCCACCCCGCAAAGCACTCGCCCCCACCGTCCGCCACTGGCACACCGTCCTCGACGGTTCCGAGACCCTTCTCGTCCGCCCCTACCTCACCGCCCACGAACGTGCGGAGAGGACGCGGGTCCAGCGGCCGCGGCGGGACGTGCCGTGGCCGGCCGCGTACGGCGTCGACCTCGACGACCGGGACATCCACGTCTGCCTGGGAGCCGCCGCGTGAACGGTTTCGGCGACTGCGACGACCTCCTGCGGGACACGCCTGGGAGCGCGCCCGATCTCGTGAGACTGCTGCCCTGGACCGGAGCCCACGGGCAGCCCTGCCTCCTCCTCACCGACGGCGATGGGACCGCGTCCCGGCTCGCCGACCGGATCGAGGACACGCAACTCGCCCTCGGGGAGCGGCTGCTCGGCCGGGCGCGTGAGCTGATCGGGCTGTGCGGCTCCGCTTCCGCCGGTGACTTCGGCGTGCTCACCGGGCAGTTGGCCGACGCGCTGGGCGACGTACTGCGCATCGCCCGGTCCCGGGGCGCCCGACTCGGCGGCGCTCCACAGGAACCGCCCGCGCTGACCACACCCTCTGGTGCGCTCCTCGCCTACAACCAGTGGTCCCTGCCGGGCGGTGACCTCGCCTCCGCGCCCGCCGCCCGCCGTCACGTACGCGACACCGCCCGCTCGTGGCGGCTGCCGTCCGGCCCGGCCGACGACCTGGAGACCGTCGCGGGCGAGCTGGTCGCCAACGCACTGGAGCACAGCGGCAGTCCGCGGGTCGTCGTAGCCTGCGCGCACCGACCGGGAACGGTCACCATGACCGTGACCGACGCAGGCGGGGGACACGTCTCCGCGCCCGCGTCCTTCCCCTCGATGGAGAGTGAACGCGGGCGCGGACTGTTGATCACCGATGCCCTGGCCACTCGGTGGGGGACCCGCCGGGCGGGCGGTGGTCTGACGGTGTGGGCGGAGATCACCACCGGCAGCCCGGATCCGCGGACCTAACCGTCCACCTCGTACTGGCCGACCTCCAGGAAGTGGCGCAGCGCCTCCGGGGAGCCGTCGTCCAGGGCCCGGGTCGCCGCCGCGCGCAGGGCGGGGCTGGTGTCGGGCTTGGCGAGGATGGTGACGATGGCGACGCGGTCGTCCTCGGCCTGGGCGAGGCGGTAGCCGGTGGTGAGGAAGGCGCGGAGGGCTTCGGGGGTGCCGTTGTCGAGGGCCTTGTCGGCCTCGCGGTGGACGGCCTTCCCGCTCTCGGGCTTGGCGAGGATGGTGACGATGGCGACGCGGTCGTCCTCGGCCTGGGCGAGGTGGTAGCCCGTGGTGAGGAAGGCGCGCATGTCCTCGACCGTGCCGTCCAGGGCCTTGTCGGCCTCGCGGTGGACGGCCTTGCCGGTGTCCGGCGAGGCCAGGATGCGCAGGATCGCGATGCGCAGGTCCTCTTCCGACATCGTGTCGTACGGCGAGGACGGATCCGACGCGGTCGGCGCGGTGACGGACGGCGGCGTCGCCTCGGCGGCGAAGGACGGGGTGGACAGGAACAGCGCCGGAGCCAGGGCGATCGTGGCCGCGGTCAGCACCACACGGGTCGGTCTCATGGGAATCCACCTGCTGTCGAGGAGTCGTCGGACACGGCGCGCACCGGCCGGCCGCACACAACGGCACGGCGCGCGGCGACATTTCGGAGTCGTGCCGTGTGCGGTCCGCCGGGGCGCACTCATCGTGCACGGTGACGGTGACCGGGCGCATTGCCCAGGTCCCGCAGTCTTCGACGCTTCCTCGTTGCCGACCCGATGTCACCGGCGCGATGCTGGCGGCGAGATCGCAGGGCGCCTCCCCGCCGGGACGCCATGGCGGCCGCAGGACGCGGTGGCCGCTCGCATACGATCGGCCGGACCCCCCACCGCAAGGAGCCACGCCCGGTGACCGCCACCCTTCCCGCGTCCACCACGACCGACGGCCCGTGCTCGGCCCGGCTGCTGACCCGTTCGGAGGACGGTGAGCGGCTGCGCGCGCTGCTGTGGGCGCCGGGACCGGGCTGGCGGATGATCAGCAGCGCGGTGCTGGGCGGCGGAATCGGCGAGCGCGGCTGGGTCCTCAACGCCCAGGTGGCCCACGGCTACCGGCGCACCGACCCGGACCGGCACCTCGCCGAACTCGCCGCCGGGGCCGGGCTGGAGGGGCCCGGTGTGGGACTGATGACGGCGGCCGACGTCTCCCGCCACGGCCGTGCGGAGGACGGCGGCGCGGAGGCGGTCGCCACGGCGGGCATCAGCGTGCGCGGCTGGGCCGCCTCCCCGGCCGAGGGCACCGCCGTGCCGGGGCAGCCCGGCACGATCAACATCGTCACCGCCCTGCCCGTGGCACTGTCCGACGCAGCGCTGGTCAACGCGGTCGCCACCGCCACCGAGGCCAAGGTCCAGGCCCTCCTCGACGCCGGCCACGACTGCTCCGGCACCCCGACGGACGCGGTGTGCGTCGCCGCCCGCGTCCCCGTCCCCGGCGAGGAGGTCCACGCCTTCGCCGGGCCCCGCTCCCTGTGGGGCGCGCGGCTCGCCCGGGCCGTCCACCGGGCGGTGCGCGCCGCTGTGCCGGCTGCCTGAGTCACACCACCGGCCCACTGGTCACCCATGGTGATGACGTGGGTCGATCTCGGCGGCTGCCGTGGACGGGCAGGCCGAAGATACCGCCCATGGGAGGAATCACGACCGCCGAGCCGACCGCTGAGCACGGCTGCCGCCGGCCGGTGCAGCCCCGGGACGGATACACGGTGGACGACCTGTTCACCGTGCCCGACCTCCCGCCGCACACCGAGCTGATCGACGGGAGCCTGGTCTTTGCGAGCCCACAGCGGTCGTTCCACAGTGTTGTCATCGACCTCCTGACGACCGGCCTGCGCCGTACGGCTCCCGAGCGGGTCAAGGTCCGCCGGGAGATGACGGTCGTCCTGGACCGCCGTAACGGACCGGAGCCGGACATCAGCGTGGTCCGGACCGAGGCGGTCACGAGCCGGGGGCAGACCCGCTTCGCCGTCGCCGACGTGCTGCTGGCCGTCGAGGTCGTCTCGCCGGACTCCGAGGCCCGTGACCACGACACCAAGCCGCACAAGTACGCCGCCGCGGGCATCCCGCACTTCTGGCTGGTCGAGATGAGCGGCTCCGACCACCATCCCGTGGTCCGGACCTACGAACTCGACCCGTTGACCAAGGCCTACGGCCTCACCGGCACCCACCGTGACCGGCTCAAGCTCGACGTGCCCTACGACATCGACATCGACGTCTCCCCCGAGGCGCTCGACGCGCTGTGAGGCCGCCAGCGACCCACATCGCCACTACGGCCGCGGCCCAGGCCGCGCCGCCGATTCGAAGCACCCTGGCCAATACCCGACGTACAAGTGACCTACTCAATCGGTGACTTGGCGAGATCCAGGTAACGTCCACGCCGTCGGTCCGGCAGGGGCTGCGGTGCGCCGAGAGACATGGGGGAGGCCACATATGGCTTGGGACGAGTGGGAGCAGTTGAAAGCTCAGGCGGCCGAGCGGCATTCCACGCGGATGCAGCTCAATCACATCCCGGCCGACCCGTCGGTGGGAGGCAGCCAAGGAGACCTCGTAGTAGGTCACAAGGACCTCGAAGCGGTCGGCAAGGCCGCCCATGACCTGTTCGACCACTTCATGACCTACAGCGGGCACGCGCGCGTGACATCCGAGGCGGCCGCCGGTGGTCTCAAGGGCGAGGGATTCGCCCTTGGCGGTGCGTTGGAGCACGTGACGCAGCGCTGGAGCGAGCAGACGAAGACGCTGCTGGACGCCTGCGCCCAGATCTCCAACCACCTGCGGTACACCAAGAACCAGCACGCGGCCGACGAAACCTACATCGCCGGTGCGGTCAGCCGCATCGCCACGCTCGACAAGGGCTTCGACGACCGGAAGGGCCACTGACGCCCATGGACCTCGACGCGCTGAGGAACGGCAACTTCGCCAAGTTGGGTGAGGCGGTCACCGACTGGGAACAGATGACGAAGAAGCTCGCCGACCTGAAGAAGGACGCCGAGGACGACCTCAAGGCGAAAGCCGACAAGGCCAAGTGGGCCGGGATCAACGCCACCGTGAGCCGCGAGTTCATCGCCCGGACCGTCGCCGAGTTCGCCGACGCCCACACCCAGGCCGACTCCATCACCAAGATCCTGAGCGACACACGCGGCGAGCTCATCGGCTACCGCACTCAGCTGAACGACGCGATCAAACGGGCCAACGACCACGACCTCACCGTGACCGACAACCATGACGGCACCTTCGCCGTCATGGGAAACACCCGGCCCGACTGGGCGTCGGACCCCAGCGGAAAGACCGGCGCGACGGACCAGAAGGTGGTGGAGGCCTTCCGTGTCGAAATCGAGGGGATCCTCAGCGGGGCGACGCAGAGCGACAACAGTGCCGCACAGGCCCTGAGGCTCCTCGTCGACCAGGCCGAGTACGGTTTCGCGGACGCCTCCTACGCCGACCGCGACGAGGCCGCCAAGGCTGTCGCGGCTGCGGAGGAACTGGCGAAGATGGCCAAGGATCCGGCCGGCATGAGCCTTGACGAGATCGCCGCCTTCGATCGCACGATGGGGAAGTACCACGACGATCCCCTGTTCGCGGAGCAGTTCGCGAAGCGTCTGGGAGCCAAGGGGACGCTTCAGTTCTGGACCGAGATGACCCAGGCCCACGCCGGTGCCAAGGGCTCGGAACTCGAGACGATGAAGAGCCTGCAGACCAACTTGGGCCTGACCCTGGCCACGGCGTCCTTCTCGGACTCGGACGGCATGCGGGACTGGAAGAAGGATCTGATCGCCGAACGCAACACCAGTTTTCACCCCACGAATTCCTCGGGCGCGATCGGTGCTCTCGGCTCGCAGGTGATCAGCAGCCTGATGCGTCAGGGCCAGTTCGACACCGAGTTCCTCGACGACTACCGGGAGAAGCTGTTCAAGGCGGACAAGGCTGCGGGGAGCTCCGGCACCCACGATCTGTGGGTCAAGGGCTATGACGCCGTGGACCTGGTCTTCGGTGACGACAACGGACGGGATCCGTTGAAGGGGCTGTTCGACGGCCTCTCCCACAACCCCGAAGCGGCCGAGCACGCCTTCTCGTCCAAGTCGGACCTGGACCACATGCTCGGCACCACCATGTACACGGACCGGGGAGAATCCCTCGGGCGCGCGCTGGAGAGCGCGGTCACCGGGGTGGCGGACGGCGACACTTCCTCCCCGGCCCCGCCTCACAGCGAGGCGCAGGTCGAGATCATGGCCAATGTCATGAGTGCGGTGGCTCAGCCCGGTGGCGGCGCGGATCTCGTGGGCAAGGGGCTGGGCGAGAGTTTCGGGGACATGGCGGCTGCTTACATGCCGGAAATCAGTCAGTCTCTTGCCAGCGCCAACTCGGGATCTACCTTCCTTACGAACAGTGAAGCGCCTGATGCCTTCCAGGGTAAACTCGTCCCTGATGTGGTGAGATTCCTTTCCGCGACATCCGCGGATCCGGCGGGAAGGGCTGGAATTATCTGCGGAGAAAGCATCTACACCGGCAGCCTCCTTGACGCACACCTTTCTGACCCGTCTCTTTTTGATGGTCCCCCCAGTCAGGTTCTTGGAAATATTGGTAGGAATGCGGGCATTATCGAGGGCATTATCGGTCATTCCATTGCGGACGGCGAAGTAAAGGCTCTCGTTGACGGAGAGGCAGACTATAACGACGCGCTGAAACAGAAGGGGGACTTCGCCAAGAATTGGGTCTCGATCGGTTTCACTGGCTTGAAGTTGCCCGAGAACCTGGGCGGCGATCTCATGGGATCCGTGGTCGGTGGAGGGGCTGGAGCCGTCGCCGGTGCGGCTATTGACCGATTGCTCGAGGGGCAGCAGATGGGGGGAGCCAAAGACGCGGGGCTGTACATGAGTGCTCAAGACCTCTATGCGATGCGTGATTCCGTCAATCAGCAAACACAATGGTCGACTGGCGACGCACTCGCTCGGCACCATGTGAACTTGCCCAAGGACGGCACTGAAGACCTCGTTCGCCACGCCGTGAATGAAGGCTGGGACGCTAGCAGTGAGTACTTGAGCGACTCGAAGGAGCGCCCCTGATGGAGAAACCGCGGAGGAGTCAGAAAGTGTCGCCTTCCTGGGGTGACGTGAAAGTTGTTCTTATCTTTCTGCTGTCTCTCGGCCTCTTTTGTGGCGCTGGATGGGCTTTTCTCAACAAGGGTCTTTATCTACTTCCGGAAAAAATGTGTGAAGGTGTGCTCGAGCGGGACATGGTGAAGCAAGTGTTGCCGCGGGCGCGTTCGGCTGACAGTGGGTCCGGCGATCAAGGTGCTGGATATGACCTCATTTTCTCGTGTCACGTCACCACCAGCAACGATTCGATCCTCTCCGGGAGAGCATTGGTCCAGCCGATTTCTCGTGAAAAATGGCGCGAGTACTATCGGGGGTCCGGGGAGAGGAACCAGATCATCCGCGTCTCTGTGGGTGACATGGAGGCTCTGGCTCAAATCGGTTCCGGTGCGGGCACCTCATCGGTGTACATACCCTGCACTCCGCCTGGTGCCCCTCCTCACAGTGCCTCGCAGCCGTACGCAGTCGTCGGCGAGACCTGGGTTCATGGGGAAGCCAAGCCCTCAGGCGCACCGCTGCGCCAGTCCTTGACCGACATCGCCTACCGGCTCACCGAGCACGCCTACAAGCTGGCCGAGTGCAAGGCGCCCCGCGTGTGGCCCAAGGAACTGCCTCGGTACGAGGAGCGGGGATGAAGGACGACGAGATACGGTCCCGCTTCGACGGGCGGGGGATGGTCGAGATCCGGGGCGAGGCCTCGGTGAAGGATCGGGCCGAGGTGATCGCGCACGCGCTCGGGTACCGGCTGGTGTCCACCGAGCACGTCCGGGCCCCGAGCATCGGGCTCGGGTCGTTCGCCCCCGTGTACCGCCGTCCCGCCAGTGTGCGGCTGCTCTTCCAGCGTGACGACGACCCCCGGGCCCGCCGTCGGGCCGAGCAGACCATCGAACGGCTGCGGGCGGGCGGCCCGGTGCTGCCGAGCGGTGAGTCGTCACCGCCTCCGCCGCCACCCCCGTCCCCGGCCCCGCCCCTGACGCCACGGCCGCCCGCGCCCCGCCCCCGGCGGTCGCTGGAGCCTCAGCCTCCTCCTCCGGTGGGGCCGCCGAGGCCCAGGGTCCCGCCGCGGCCGCCCTGCCCGCCCCCGCCTTCCCCGCCCCCCTCGGCGGCGGGCTGATCCGCTTCAGCGCAGCGGCTTCAGCAGGGTGTACTCCGTGACCCCCGGCGGGTAGTCCGGGATCGCGCAGACCACCTTGTAGCCGTGCCTGCGGTAGAAGTCAGGGGCCTGGAAGTCCCAGGTCTCCAGGCGGGCGGCGGTGCAGTCGCGGCGGTCGCGGGCGATGCGTTCGGCGCGGGCGAGGAGGCGGGAGCCGAGGCCCGCTCCGCGGTGGGCGGCGTCGACCCACAGGTAGGTGACGTGCATCCAGGTCGTCCAGGTATGGCCGACCAGGCCGCCGGCCAGGTCCCCGGCGGGGTCCACCGCCCACACGTGGAGGGGGACCTCGCGTTCCGCCGGGGTGCCGCGCAGCGCGGCCAGGACCGGCGACGCCGCCGTATTGGTGTCGCGGAGGCGGGAGCGGAGCAGATCGCGCCGCTCTTTGTCGACTTCTGCCTCGATACGAAACATGCGGCACACCCTAAGCTCGACGACCGGTCAGTTCTGCGAATTCCCTTCCCCTTGCGGCCACCGGCCGTACTCTGAGGAGCGGTGCCGGTGGGGGCCGGCGCCGCTCAGGGGGCGAGACAGTCGGGTACGGCGCCCGAAGCGGGGGTATGCAGTTCCGCACGGCGGCGGCCGTGCGGTCGTGCCGGCCCCGGGCGCCGTACCCGCACCGGCCGAGGGCAGCGGCGGTGCCGACGTCTCCGGATGATGGGAATCCCCTGCTCCGTCAGGAGCCTGGGGAAGGGGGTTTCAGTGGTTCGAGTGCGAGTCCTGGTCGTCGACGACCACCGCATCTTCGCCGAGTCGCTCGCCGCCGCGCTGGCCGCGGAGCCGGACGTCGACGTGGCCGCGGCCGGTTCCGGACCGGCGGCGCTGCGCTGCCTGGAGCGCGCGTCGGCCGAGGGCCGCCGCTTCGACGTGCTGCTCGTCGACGCCGACCTCGGCGGGAACGTGCCCGGCGGACGGGCCGCCGTGCCCGTCCAGGAGGGCAACGCCGAGGGACTGGTGGACGGGATCTCCCTGGTGGCCGGGGTGCGCGGCGCCCAGCCGGGGGTGCGGACCGTGGTGCTCGCCGAGAAGGACGACCCGCGGCGGGCGGCACTCGCCCTGCAGGCCGGGGCCTGCGGATGGGTGGCCAAGGACTGCTCGCTGTCCCGGCTGCTCACCGTCATCCGCGGGGTGCTGCGCGACGAGACCCACCTGCCGCCCGCCCTGCTCACCGGCGTGCTGCGCGAACTGACCGCGGCCCGCAAACACCGCACCGAGAGCGAGCGGCTGGTGGAGTCGCTGACCCCGCGCGAGCGGGAGGTGCTGCGCTGCATGGTCGCGGGGCTGGGCCGCAAGGCCGTCGCCGAGCGCCTGTACCTCTCCCCGCACACCGTCCGCACGCACATGCAGAACGTGCTGGGCAAGCTCGGAGTGCACTCCACCCTGGCCGCCGTGGCGCTGGCCCGCCGCGCCGGGGTGGGGCCGGTGGACCTCGGGCCGTCCGGACGGATCGGGGTGGAGGAGAGCAGCAGCGCCTGACCGGCTCCGCCGATCCCGCCCCCGGTCCGCCCGGGTGGTTCTCAGCCGGGGATGTTGTCGAACGGGGCGGTCAACTGACGCAGCAGCCCGGCCAGTTCGGAGCGCTGTGCGGAGGAGAGCTCACCCAGGATCGCCCGCTCCTGGGCCAGCAGGCCGGCCAGGGACTGGTCGGCGCGGTCGCGGCCCTCGTCGGTGAGCCGGACCAGCACACCGCGCCGGTCGCTGGGATCGGGCAGCCGCTCCACCAGGCCCTTCTTCGCCAGCCGGTCGATCCGGTTGGTCATCGTGCCCGAGGTGACCAGGGTCTGGGTGAGCAACTGGCCGGGGGAGAGCTGGTACGGGGCCCCCGCACGCCGGAGCGCGGTCAGGACGTCGAACTCCCACGGCTCCAGGCTGTGCTCGGAGAACGCCAGCCGACGTGCCCGGTCCAGGTGCCGGGCCAGCCTGCTCACCCGGCTGAGCACCTCGAGCGGTTCCACGTCGAGGTCCGGGCGTTCCCGCCGCCACGCCGCGACCAGCCGATCGACCTCGTCCTCCATGCGCTCAGTGTAGTGGTTGTGTCGACATGAAGTCTCTTGACGTCAACTCTCTTGACATCGAGATATATCTCCCGGGACAGTGGTGACCACGCCGAGCGCGACACCGACGACTCCGAGGAGGCCGCCATGCCCGAACCCAGCGTCCCCGGCCCCGTCTGGGACCCCGCCCAGTACCTGCGCCACGCCGGGCACCGCGCCCGCCCCTTCGCCGACCTCATCGCCCGGGTGCCGTCCCCGGCGGCCGAGGCGCCCCGCATCGCCGACCTGGGCTGCGGCCCCGGCAATGTCACCGCCCGCCTCGCCGACCGCTGGCCCACCGCGCACATCACCGGCTTCGACAACTCGCCCGAGATGCTCGACCGGGCCGTCGTCGACCACCAGGGCCGCACCCCGGGCGGCGGCCGCCTCGACTTCGCCCACGCCGACGCCCGCACCTGGACGCCCAAGGAGCCGTACGACCTGATCGTCAGCAACGCCACCCTCCAGTGGGTGCCCGGACACGCCGGCCGGTTCGCCGACTGGGTGGCGGCCCTGGAGCCGGGCGGCACCTTCGCCTTCCAGGTCCCCGGCAACTTCACCGCCCCCAGCCACCGGCTGATGCGCGACCTCGCCGGCTCCGCCCGCTGGCGCGACCGCCTCACCGGTGTCCTGCGGCACGACGACGCCGTGCTCGAACCCGCGGCGTACCTGGAGCGGCTGACCGGACTCGGCTGCGCCGCGGACGTGTGGGAGACGACGTACCTGCACCTGCTCCAGGGCGAGGATCCGGTCCTGGACTGGCTGAAGGGCACCGGCCTCCGGCCCGTCCTCACCGCGCTCGCCGACGATCCCGAGGCCCGCGAGGCGTTCCTCGCCGAGTACCGGACCGCCCTGCGCGAGGCATACCCGGCCGGCCCGCACGGCACCCCGTTCCCGTTCCGCCGCGTCTTCGCGGTCGCCACCAAGGAGGCCTGATCCGTGCTCACCGCCGTCGACCACGTCCAACTCGCCGCCCCGCCCGGCTGCGAGGACGACCTGCGGGCGTACTACGCCGGCGTCCTCGGCATGACCGAGGTCCCCAAGCCGCCGGTGCTCGCGGCACGCGGAGGATGCTGGTTCGAGACGGGGGCCGTGCGGCTCCACCTGGGGATCGAAGAGGACTTCCGGCCCGCGAGGAAGGCCCATCCGGGGCTGCGGGTGAGCGGCATCGAGGCGTACGCCGCCCTGCTGGCCGAGCGCGGAGCCCCGGTCACCTGGGACGACGACCTGCCGGGCCACAGGCGCTTCTACTCGGAGGACCCGGTGGGCAACCGGCTGGAGTTCCTGGAGCCGACCGGGTGACTTCAGGAGGGGGTGCGGCCCAGGTGAGCGACGAGGATCCGGATGCCCTCGGACTCGATGACGTACAGAACCCGGTAGTCGCCGACGCGCAGGCGGCGAAGGTCGGGCGAGCCGTACGGACTCGACCCCGCCGGGCGTGGATCGTCGGCCAACTTGTCGATGCTGTCCAGGACAACGGCGAGGCCGCCGGGGTCCTCCGCCAGGAACCGGGCGGCCGCGTCAAGGGCGTGTGGTTCGAAGAGGATCTCGTAGGTCACTTCTGCTCAAGCCCCAGACGCTTGCGCACTTCGGCCATCGGAACGCCCGGCTCGAGCGTCCCCTCCGCCTTGCGCCGCTGGTAGTCGGCCACGGCCAAGGCATCCTCGAGATCCTCTATCACCTGCGGTGACACCAGCAGTGCGGCCACGTGCCCGTGGTCGGTCAGGGCGATGGTCTCGCGGCTGTGGGCGGCCCGGCGGACCAGGTCGCCGAGCTGGGAACGGGCAGCGCTGATCGCGATCTCAGTCATGGGCGAATCATGCCACAAGATTAATCTTTCGTTCTCTAGATGCCAATCGATCGAGTGACATCTGCCCGATGTCCACCCGATCGAGCGCCCTCAGCTCTTCCGGTGCCCTATCAGCCGCGGCTTCGGCTCCAGGCCGTCCAGGCCGTGCCAGGCCAGGTTCACCAGATGGGCGGCTACCTCCGCCTTCTTCGGGCGGCGCACGTCCAGCCACCACTGGCCGGTCAGCGCGACCATGCCGACCAGGGCCTGGGCGTACAGCGGGGCGAGCTTCGGATCGAAGCCGCGGGACTTGAACTCGCGGCCCAGGATGTCCTCCACCTGGGTGGCGATGTCGGAGATGAGCGAGGCGAAGGAACCCGTGGACTGGGGGATGGGCGAGTCGCGGACCAGGATGCGGAAGCCGTCCGTGTACTCCTCGATGTAGTCCAGGAGCGCGAAGGCCGCCTGCTCGCACAGCTCACGGGGGTGGCCCGCGGTCAGCGAGCTGGTCACCATGTCCAGCAGCCGCCGCATCTCGCGGTCCACCACCACGGCGTACAGGCCCTCCTTGCCGCCGAAGTGCTCGTACACCACCGGCTTGGACACCCCGGCCTTCGCCGCGATCTCCTCCACCGAGGTGCCCTCGAAGCCCTTCGCCGCGAACAGGGTGCGACCGATCTCCAGCAACTGCTGGCGACGCTCCGCACCGGTCATACGGGTGCGACGCGCGCGCCGCGGCTTCTCGTTACTGGGGGTGCTGGAGTCGGTCGCCACGGTGTCAATCATGCCGCCTTCGCGGTTTCCCTCCGGCGGCGGGAGCCGCCTTCACCGGTGTCGCGGCGGGAATCGATACGCGAGCGTGACGGCCAGCGCACGTCGTACGCCCAGCCGAGCCGCTCGAACCAGCGGATGATCCGCGCCGAGGAGTCCAGCTGGCCGCGCTCCACACCGTGCCGGGCGGAGGTCGGGTCCGCGTGGTGCAGGTTGTGCCAGGACTCCCCGCAGGACAGGACCGCCAGCCACCACACGTTGCCCGAACGGTCCCGCGACTTGAACGGGCGCTTGCCGACCGCATGGCAGATCGAGTTGATCGACCACGTCACATGGTGCAGCAGAGCCACCCGGACGAGTGAACCCCAGAAGAACGCGGTGAACGCACCCCACCACGACATCGTCGCCAGACCACCGATCAGCGGCGGCAGCCCCAGCGACACGACCGTCCACAGCACGAACTGCCGGGAGACCGCCCGCATCGCCGGATCCTTGATCAGGTCCGGCGCGTACTTCTCCTGCGGGGTCTGCTCCTCGTCGAACATCCAGCCCACATGGGCCCACCACAGCCCCTTCAGCAGCGCCGGGACCGTCTCCCCGTACCGCCACGGCGAGTGCGGATCGCCCTCGTGGTCGGAGAACTTGTGGTGCCGCCGGTGATCGGCCACCCAGCGCACCAGCGGCCCCTCCACCGCCATCGAGCCTGCGATCGCCAACGCGATCCTCAACGGCCGCCTGGCCTTGAAGGAACCGTGCGTGAAGTGCCGGTGGAAACCGATGGTGATGCCGTGGCAGCCGAGGAAGTAGAAGAACACCAGCAGACCGAGGTCCAGCCAGCTCACTCCCCAGCCCCACGCCAGTGGCACCGCCGCGAGAAGCGCCAGGAACGGAACGGTGATGAACAGCAGCAGCGTGATCTGCTCGATCGAACGCTTCTGCTCGCCGCCCAGAGTGGCTGAGGGCAGCACGCCGGCCGCCGCCTGCGGGGCGTCGTCGATCACATCGGAGGAGCTTGTGGTCATGGGCGTCCCCTGTGGGGTCGAGGGTCGAGACGGGTGCCGCAGGCCTGCGGGAACGACCAGCTCCCTACGGTTCCGTAACCTACGGCAACGTAAGTATGGCAGCGCGTCGCCGCCCGGCAAGAGCCCCTGGCCTGCGCGTCCCACCCGACACCTAGACTTGGTACCGGTCGGACAGCGCGGTCCGCTGAAGAAGATTCCTTCCCGGATGCCTGGACCGTATGCGGCAGCCGCCGCGCGGCACCCGTCCGGGTTCCCTCCCAGACGAGCTTCAACACTGCAAGGAGCCGCACCTGTGAGCAGTGCCGACGACCAGACGACGACCAGCAGCGAGCTGCGCGCCGACATCCGCCGACTGGGTGACCTGCTAGGGGAGACCCTGGTGAGGCAGGAGGGCCCCGAGCTCCTCGACCTGGTCGAGAAGGTCCGCCGCCTCACCAGAGAGGACGGCGAGGCCGCCGCCGAGCTGCTGCGCGGCACCGAACTGGAGACCGCGGCCAAGCTGGTCCGCGCCTTCTCCACCTACTTCCACCTCGCCAACGTCACCGAGCAGGTGCACCGCGGCCGTGAACTGCGCGCCCGCCGCGCCGCCGAGGGCGGCCTGCTCGCCCGCACCGCCGACCGGCTCAAGGACGCCGACCCCGAACACCTGCGCCAGACCGTCCAGCACCTCAACGTGCGCCCGGTGTTCACCGCCCACCCCACCGAGGCCGCCCGCCGCTCGGTCCTCAACAAGCTCCGGCGCATCGCAGCGCTCCTGGAGACCCCGGTCATCGAGTCCGACCGGCGCCGCCTGGACACCCGCCTGGCCGAGAACATCGACCTCGTCTGGCAGACCGACGAACTCCGCGTCGTACGCCCCGAACCCACCGACGAGGCCCGCAACGCCATCTACTACCTCGACGAACTCCACGCCGGCGCCGTCGGCGACGTCCTGGAGGACCTCACCGCCGAACTCGAACGCGTCGGCGTCAAGCTGCCCGACGACACCCGCCCCCTCACCTTCGGCACCTGGATCGGCGGCGACCGCGACGGCAACCCCAACGTCACCCCAGGCGTCACCTGGGACGTGCTGATCCTCCAGCACGAACACGGCATCAACGACGCCCTCGACATGGTCGACGAACTGCGCGGCTTCCTGTCCAACTCCATCCGCTACACCGGCGCCACCGAGGAACTCCTCACCTCCCTCCAGGCGGACCTGGAGAACCTGCCCGAGATCAGCCCCCGCTACAAGCGGCTCAACGCCGAGGAGCCCTACCGGCTCAAGGCCACCTGCATCCGGCAGAAGCTCGTCAACACCAAGCAGCGCCTCGCCAAGGGCACCCCCCACGAGGACGGCCGCGACTACCTCGGCACCGCCGAACTCCTCGCCGACCTCCGCCTCGTCCAGGACTCGCTGCGCCAGCACCGCGGCGCCCTGTTCGCCGACGGCCGGCTCAGCCGCACCATCCGCACCCTGGCCGCCTTCGGCCTCCAGCTCGCCACCATGGACGTCCGCGAACACGCCGACGCCCACCACCACGCCCTCGGCCAGCTGTTCGACCGGCTCGGCGAGGAGTCCTGGCGCTACGCCGACATGCCCCGCGAGTACCGCGCCAAGCTGCTCGCCAAGGAACTCAGGTCCCGCCGCCCGCTGGCCCCCACCCCCGCCCCCGTGGACGCGGCCGGCGCCAAGACCCTCGGCGTCTTCGAGACCGTCAAGCGCGCCCTGAAGGTCTTCGGCCCCGAGGTCGTCGAGTCCTACATCATCTCCATGTGCCAGGGCGCCGACGACGTCTTCGCCGCCGCCGTGCTGGCCCGCGAGGCCGGCCTGCTCGACCTGCACGCCGGCTGGGCCAGGATCGGAATCGTCCCCCTGCTGGAGACCACCGACGAACTCAAGGCCGCCGACACCATCCTCGAGGACATGCTCTCCGACCCCTCCTACCGGCGCCTGGTCGCGCTGCGCGGAGACGTCCAGGAGGTCATGCTCGGCTACTCCGACTCCTCCAAGTTCGGCGGCATCACCACCTCCCAGTGGGAGATCCACCGCGCCCAGCGGCGGCTGCGCGACGTCGCCCACCGCTACGGCGTAAGGCTGCGCCTCTTCCACGGCCGCGGCGGCACCGTCGGCCGCGGCGGCGGCCCCACCCACGACGCCATCCTCGCCCAGCCCTGGGGCACCCTGGAGGGCGAGATCAAGGTCACCGAGCAGGGCGAGGTCATCTCCGACAAGTACCTCATCCCCTCCCTCGCCCGGGAGAACCTGGAACTGACCGTCGCGGCGACCCTCCAGGCATCCGCCCTGCACACCGCCCCGCGCCAGTCCGACGAGGCCCTCGCCCGCTGGGACGCGGCCATGGACGTCGTCTCCGACGCCGCCCACGCCGCCTACCGCCGCCTGGTCGAGGACCCCGACCTGCCGACGTACTTCCTCGCCTCCACGCCCGTCGACCAGCTCGCCGAGCTGCACCTGGGCTCGCGGCCCTCCCGCCGCCCCGGCTCGGGCGTCTCGCTCGACGGTCTGCGCGCCATCCCGTGGGTGTTCGGCTGGACCCAGTCCCGGCAGATCGTGCCCGGCTGGTTCGGCGTCGGCTCCGGCCTCAAGGCGCTGCGGGAGACCGGTCTGGACACCGTGCTCGGCGAGATGCACGAACAGTGGCACTTCTTCCGCAACTTCATCTCCAACGTCGAGATGACGCTCGCCAAGACCGACCTGCGGATCGCCCAGCACTACGTCGACACCCTCGTCCCCGACGAGCTCAAGCACGTCTTCGACGTCATCAAGGCCGAGCACGAACTCACCGTGGCCGAGGTCCTGCGCGTCACCGGCGAGAGCGAACTCCTCGACGCCGAGCCCGTGCTCAAGCAGACCTTCGCCATCCGCGACGCCTACCTCGACCCGATCTCCTACCTCCAGGTCGCCCTGCTCAAGCGGCAGCGCGACGCGGCCGCGGCGGGCGACGAGGCGGACCCGCTGCTCTCCCGGGCCCTCCTCCTGACCGTCAACGGCGTGGCGGCCGGCCTGCGCAACACCGGCTGACCGACCGCGGGAACACACAAGGACGCCCCCGGGACTCGAACGGACACCCGTACGAATCCCGGGGGCGCCGCCATGCGCACGGTCACCCGCGGGCCACCTGGCTCACAAGGCCAGGAACGCCGCCGTCAGCAGCGCGACCCCGGACCCCGCCAGCATCCAGGCCGCCCGGGTCAGCCGCAGGCCGCCCGCCACTACCACGGACGCCAGCAGCAGCGCACCGCCCAGCGGAGCCCACGCGTACAGGATCCCGGCCGGACCCGACCGCAGCACCTCGTCCGTACCGGGCTTCACCACCACGCCGTACGTCCGCCCCTTGCGCGCCGCCACCGAGTCGATCTCCACCCGGGCACGGGCCGTCGACCCCGCCGAGACGGGCGTGTACGCCCCGCTGCACGCGTCGCTCGCGCACCGCGTCACCTCGACCGTCCCGCGCTCGCGGCCCTTGGTCAGCATCACGTACGGCGCCGTGCCCCAGGACGCCCAGACGCCCGCGATCAGGATGAGCGCCGCGACCGTGCCCATCGACACCACCCGCCCCAACCGCAGGGCGGCGGACGAGGCGGTGCGGGCGGTCGCACGGACCTGGCGGGGTGGCCGGCCCCGGCGGGCCCGGCCGGCCGGGCGGGGCCGGCGGGAACGGCGGGCGGTGGCTGCGGCGGCAGGCATGGCCGGGATCATTGGCCATACCCCTACTCCCGGTCAACTCCGGGGGGCCGGCCCCCCGGACAAGTCAGGAGTTGTACGCGCTTTGCGCCCGCTCCAGCCCCTCCGCGAGCAGACACTCCACCGAGTCCGCCGCCCGGTCCACGAAGTAGTCCAGCTCCTTGCGCTCCGCCGACGAGAAGTCCTTCAGCACGAAGTCCGCCACCTGCATCCGGCCCGGCGGACGCCCGATACCGAACCGCACCCGGTGGTAGTCCGCGCCCATCGCCTTCGTCATCGACTTCAGGCCGTTGTGCCCGTTGTCGCCGCCGCCCAGCTTCAGCCGCAGCACCCCGTAGTCGATGTCCAGCTCGTCGTGGACCGCCACGATGTTCGCCAACGGCACCTTGTAGAAGTCCCGCAGCGCGTTCACCGGCCCGCCCGACAGGTTCATGAACGACATCGGCTTCACCAGGACCACCCGGCGGCTGTCCGGACCCGGCGGACCGATCCGGCCCTCCACCACCTGCGCCTGCGCCTTGCCCGCCCGCTTGAACCGGCCCCCCATACGGTCGGCCAGCAGATCCACCACCATGAACCCCACGTTGTGCCGGTTCATGGCGTACTCCGGTCCGGGATTGCCCAGGCCGACGATCAGCCAGGGGGCGCTCGCGGAAGTCGCCGGGGTGGTCACGTCCATCTCTCCTCGATACGCGCCAGCCGCCGCTCCCCGGGGGAAGCAGCGGCTGACGAAGACAACGACGGCTGAGGATCAGGCCTCGGCGGCCTCCGCGGCCTCGCCTTCCTCGCCCGCGGCGGCCTCCTCGGCCTGCGCGGCCAGGACCTGGAGCACCACCGCGTCCTCGTCCACGGCCAGGGACACACCGCTGGGCAGGGTGATGTCCTTGGCGTGGATCGAGGCGCCGGCCTCCAGACCCTCAACGGACACGGTGACCTGCTCCGGGATGTGCGTGGCCTCGGCCTCGACCGGCAGCGCGGCCAGAACGTGCTCCAGCAGGTTGCCGCCCGGGGCCAGCTCGCCCTCGGTGTGCACCGGAATCTCGACCGTGACCTTCTCGCCACGCTTGACCAGCAGCAGGTCGACGTGCTCCAGGAAGCCCTTCAGCGGGTCGCGCTGCACCGACTTCGGGATCGCCAGCTCGTTGGTCTTGCCGTCGATGTCCAGGGAGATCAGGACGTTCGGCGTACGCAGCGCCAGCAGCAGCTCGTGACCCGGCAGCGTCAGGTGCACCGGCTCGGTGCCGTGACCGTACAGCACACCGGGAACCTTGTTGTCACGACGGACACGACGCGCGGCACCCTTGCCGAACTCGGTACGCGTCGCGGCGGAGATCTTCACCTCGGACATGCTCTTCACTCCTCGTAGAAGTAGGGACAGTGGTCACCCGGCCACGAACGGCCTGCTACGAAGAGCGCGTCGATAACGGACCACCGCATCCGCCGGAAAACGGACACGGCCTCCCTCGCCGAGCAACTCGAGCAGTCTACTCGGAGAGGAAGGCCGTACCCAAAAGGATCTCCAGCGCCGCCCGCGGACACCGTCCACAGGCTGTGCAGAACCCTTACTGCTCGTCGAACAGGCTCGTCACCGAACCATCCTGGAACACCTCACGCACCGCACTCGCGATCGTCGGCGCGATCGACAGCACAGTGATCTTGTCCAGCTCCAGCTCACCCGGCGTCGGCAGCGTGTCCGTGAACACGAACTCGCTCACCTTCGAATTCTTCAGCCGATCGGCGGCCGGACCCGACAGCACACCGTGCGTGGCCGTCACGATGACATCCTCCGCACCATGCGCGAACAGCGCGTCCGCCGCCGCACAGATCGTGCCACCGGTGTCGATCATGTCGTCCACCAGCACACAGATCCGGCCCTCCACATCACCGACGACCTCGTGCACCGTCACCTGGTTCGCCACGTCCTTGTCACGACGCTTGTGCACGATCGCCAGCGGCGCGCCCAGCCGGTCGCACCAACGGTCGGCCACCCGGACCCGGCCCGCGTCCGGCGAGACCACCGTCAGCTTCGAACGGTCCACCTTGCTGCCCACGTAGTCCGCCAGCAGCGGCAGCGCGAACAGATGATCCACCGGACCGTCGAAGAAACCCTGGATCTGGTCGGTGTGCAGATCCACCGCCAGAATCCGGTCCGCACCCGCCGTCTTCATCAGATCGGCCACCAGACGCGCCGAGATCGGTTCACGACCCCGGTGCTTCTTGTCCTGCCGCGCGTAACCGTAGAACGGCACGATGACCGTGATGGAGCGGGCCGACGCACGCTTCAGCGCGTCGATCATGATCAACTGCTCCATGATCCACTTGTTGATCGGAGCGGTGTGGCTCTGGATCAGGAAACAGTCCGCACCACGGGCCGACTCCTGATACCGCACATAGATCTCGCCGTTCGCGAAGTCGAACGCCTTCGTCGGGACGACCCCCACACCCAGCTTGTGGGCGATCGCCTCGGCAAGCTCGGGGTGGGCGCGGCCGGAGAAGAACATCATCTTCTTCTCGCCGGTCGTCTTGATCCCGGTCACAGCACTGTCTCCTCAGAGGGTGTTCGCATGTCGAGATGACCTCGGCAACCGTGTCAACCGTGCGCGAGAGGCCGTCTCAGCTGGTGGGGTGCGGATGTGCACTTATCACGGTACGCCGTATTCGACGCACCCGTTTCCGGTCAGGCCTCGTCCTCCGCCCCCGGAGCCGCCGCCTCGGCCGCCTTCGCCGCCGCGCTCCCCGGACGCTTACGAGCCACCCAACCCTCGATATTCCGCTGCTGGCCACGGGCCACGGCCAACGAACCGGGCGGCACATCCTTCGTGATCACAGAGCCGGCAGCGGTGTACGCGCCGTCCCCGACAGTGACAGGAGCCACAAACATGTTGTCCGAACCGGTACGACAGTGCGACCCCACCGTGGTGTGGTGCTTGTCCCGCCCGTCATAGTTCACGAACACACTCGCCGCACCGATGTTCGTGAAATCACCGATCGTCGCATCACCCACGTACGACAGATGCGGAACCTTCGTCCCCTCACCGATCCGCGCGTTCTTCGTCTCCACATACGTACCGATCTTCGACTTCACCCCGAGCCGAGTCCCCGGCCGCAGATACGCGAACGGCCCCACCGACGCCTCCGGACCCACCACGGCCCCCACCGACACCGTGTTGTCCACCCGCGCCCCGGCACCCACCCGGGTATCCGTCAGCCGGCTGTTCGGACCCACCTCGCACCCCTCACCCAGATGCGTCGCCCCCAGCAACTGCGTCCCCGGCAACACCACCGCATCCTGCTCGAAGGTCACCGACACATCGACCCACGTCGACGCCGGATCCACCACCGTCACACCAGCCAGCATCGCCGCCGTCAACAGCCGCTCGTTCAGGATCCGACGCGCCTCGGCCAACTGCACCCGGTTGTTGATCCCCGCGATCTCCCGATGATCACCGGCCACACACGCCCCCACCCGATGACCCGCCCCACGCAGAATCCCCAGGACATCGGTCAGGTACTCCTCACCCTGACTGTTGTCCGTCCGCACCTGACCGAGCGCCTCCGCCAGCAACCGCCCGTCGAACGCGAACACCCCGGAGTTGATCTCCCGGATCGCCCGCTGCGCCTCGGTCGCGTCCTTGTGCTCCACGATCGCGGTCACCGCGCCCGAGCCGGTGTCGCGCACGATCCGCCCGTACCCGGTCGCGTCCGGCACCTCGGCCGTCAGCACCGTCACGGCGTTGCCGTCCGCACCGTGCGTCGCGGTCAGCCGCGCCAGCGTCTCAGCGGTGAGCAGGGGCGTGTCCCCGCACACCACGACCACCGTGCCCTCGACGGACCCGCCGAGCTCCGCCAGGCCCATCCGCACCGCGTGCCCGGTGCCCTTCTGCTTCTCCTGCACGGCGGTACGCGCCTGGGGATCGGCCTCGGCGAGGTGCGCGATCACCTTCTCCCGCGCGTGCCCGACCACGACCACCAGGTCCTCGGGCTTCAACTCGCGTGCGGCGGCCAGCACATGACCGACCAGGGAACGGCCGCAGATCTCATGCAGGACCTTCGGCGTGGCCGACTTCATACGGGTGCCCTCACCCGCTGCGAGAACGACGACGGCTGCCGGGCGAATGGCGCTCACGGGATGCCCTTCGGCTTTTGGGTGAGGTGGACACCCGCAGGATACCGGGGCGGTTGGCGGGGGGAACGAGAGCGGGTCCCGACCTGTGTAGGTCAGGACCCGAACTTGACTGCTCCGCCAGCTGGACTCGAACCAGCACTACAGGGATTCAAAGTCCCGCGGGCTACCGATTACCCCATGGCGGATGGCTGCGTCAGACCTTACCGGAGACGCGCCGGAGCCTGGGCCACCATCCCGCTCCACCAACCCTCGATACGGCGGTAGAGCTCGGCGCCTTGCGACACCTTGATCACAAGGCAGCCCCGGTAGTTCTCGCCCACGTTCTTGCGCACCGTCTTCGGGTTGTGCTTCTTGATCGTCGTCCTCTGGAACGTGGCGGCGTCGACGCCTACCAGGTCGGCCCAGTAGCGCTTGGCCGCCTCCGTGTCCGCCGTCATGTGGATCATCACGCGGTACTGCAGGCGGTCCGCCTCGACGCCCAGGAGGCGCAGCCAGGCCAGGTAGATCTGGATCACTCCCGGGTCGCTGTTGACGAAGACCACGGCTTCCCGCCGGTCGTACGGTTTGTCCTTCGCTCCTTCCGCCCAGTAGAGGGCCACTCCTGCCATGAAGAGGTCCCGAGTGGACATCTCGCCGATCTCCTGTGCGGCGGCGGCCTTGGTCCGCCGCCGCACCTCGTCCCGGACGGCGAGTTCGTGCTCCCACCTCTTGCGTGCCGCCAGCCTCGCCTGCTCGGACGGGTCACGCCGCTCCGGTTTCGGCAGGTCCCGCACCCACAGCGACACCGAACTCCGCGAGCAGCCGAGCTCCGCCTCGATCTGGTCGTAGGTCCAGCCCCGGAGGCGCAGCTCACGTGCCTTCGCGCGCATGTCGTCCTTGGCTCGTGGGCGCTTCGTCCACTCCGGCGGCGGTTCGCCCTTGACAAGCTGATTGAGGATGTCGTTGTTGAAGATCTTCAGTTCGTCCCGGATCCGCCGGAGGCTGTGGCCCCCGCGCCGCAGCGCGACCGCCCGTTCCCGCAGGGCCTCGAAGTCGGCGTACTTGCCGTGCGAATGTGCCATGGGCATACCGTCCGGGCGGAATGCCTGGTTCCGGGATCGAACGGGGGATGTTCAGCAGTTCGAGGGATTTCGGACGTTTCCGCTGTCCTTCGATTACTCGGTGTGTTGGGTGTCCGTACGCGAAACTCGCCGGAAAAGCCGGTGCGGCCGCCCGTAGGCTGGAGCCATGACCACGACGGGGGAAGACCGCGCCACGGCCCTGACCGGGCCGTGGTGGTGGACGCGGTGGCGCAGTGCGCTGTTCGACGGGAGTCTGGCGCTGGTGTCCGCGGCGGAGTGTGCGGCGGAGGGGGTGCCGTTCGCCCGGGACGCGGGGGTCCCGCTGCTCGCGGGGGTGGTGTTCGGGCTGCTGGCCGGGTCCGTGCTGATCGTGCGGCGGCGCTGGCCGATCGCCGTGGTGCTGGTGGCGATCGCCGTGACGCCGGCCCAGATGGGCTTCCTGATGGGGATCGTCGGTCTCTACACGCTCGCCGCCTGTGAGCTGCCGCGGCGGGTCATCGCGGCGCTGGCCGGGATGTCGCTGCTCGGGACGATGATCGTGACGTTCGTGCGGGTGCGGCAGGACATGGCCCGGGGCGACTTCACCCTGGGGGACTGGTTCGTTCCGTTCGCCGCCGTCACCACCTCGCTCGGGCTCACCGCGCCTCCGCTCCTCCTCGGTCTGTACGTCGGCGCGCGGCGGCGGCTCATGGAGTCGCTGCGTGAGCGGGCGGACAGTCTGGAGCGGGAGCTGCAGCTGCTCGCGGAGCGGGCGGAGGAGCGGGCGGAGTGGGCCCGCAACGAGGAGCGGACGCGGATCGCGCGGGAGATGCACGATGTCGTCGCGCACCGGGTGAGTCTGATGGTGGTCCATGCGGCGGCCCTTCAGGCGGTGGCGCGCAAGGATCCGGAGAAGGCGGTGCGGAACGCCGCGCTGGTGGGGGACATGGGTCGCCAGGCGCTGACCGAGCTGCGGGAGATGCTGGGGGTGCTGCGCAGCGGGGAGGGCCAGGAGCGGGAGCGTCGGGAGCGGGCTTCGGCGTCCGTGCCGTTGGTCGCGGTGGGGGTGGCGGCGGCCGCGGCGGCTTCCCGGGCGGTCGGTGGGGCGGGTGGCGTGGAGGGGCCGTGTCTGGCGGAGCTGGAGGAGCTGGTCGGGCAGTCGGCGGCCGCGGGGATGGTGGTGGATCTGTCGGTGCAGGGGGAGTCGCGGTCGTACGAGGCGGAGATCGAGCAGACGGCGTACCGGGTGGTGCAGGAGGCGTTGACCAACGTCCACAAGCACGCGGCGGGGGCGAAGACGTATGTGCGGCTGGCGCACCGGGTCTCGGAGATCGCGATGCAGGTGGAGAACGAGCCGCCGCCGGAGCAGGCGTCGGCGTCGTCGGTGCGGCTGCCGTCCGGCGGGAACGGTCTGCTCGGGATGAAGGAGCGGGTCGTGGCGCTGGGCGGTGTGTTCGTGTCGGGGCCGACGGACGCGGGGGGTTTCCGGGTGTCGGCGGTGATTCCGGCGTCGTAGGGGCGCCGGGGGCGGTGGGTGCGGTGGGTGCGCCGAGGTGCGCGGGTGCGGTGGGTGCTCGGTCCGGGTTGGGGCGGGTGTGCCGTGGTGCGGTGGCCGGTCCGTGGTGGGGCGTGCGGTGGCGGGTCGGGGTGGTGGTGCGGGGGCCCGGTGCGCCGTTTTTCGTCGGTGGTGGTGGGGGTGTCCGGTGCGTCGTCGGTGGTGGGGTGGTCAGCTCGCGGTCAGGCGTACGGGTGTCATGCCGGAGACGAGGGCTGTGAGGGCCTGGTCGATGTCGGGGCCGAGGTACCAGTCGCCGGTGTGGTCGAGGGCGTAGACGCGGCCCTCGGCGTCGATGGCGAGCAGGGCCTGGGTGTCGGTCTCGTTGCCGAGGGGGCAGACCTCGGTGCCGAGGGCGCGGCCGAGGTCGCCGAGGGTGCGGGCCATGTGGAGGCCGTTCAGCGGGTCGAGGTGGAGTTCGGCGGGGGCGATCTGGCGGCCGGGTCCGGTGGGGGTCAGGCGCAGGCCGCCGAATTCCGCCCAGGCTTCGACGGCGGCGGGGAAGACGCTGTGGCGGTGGCCGGCCGGTGAGGTGTGTTCGCGCAGGGTGTCGGCCCAGATCTCGGCCTGCTTTATGTCCCAGCGTCCGGGTTGCCAGCCTGCGGCGCGCAGGGCGGCGTCCACGGGTGCGGTGAAGCGGGGCGGGGGTGCGCCCTGTTCGAGCGGGGCCGAGAGCTGGGGGGAGGGGTGGCGGTCGGTGTGCATCTGCCCTTCGTTCGTCGAGGCGGCGGTGGCCGTGCGGGGTCGGGTGGGTGCCCGGGGTCCGGCCGGCGGGTGGTCCGGGGTGCGGGTCCGTGCCGCCGGTCGGCGGGTGTGGGCCGGTGGTGCGGTGGCCGGGGTGTGGGGCGTGTCGTGCGGGGTGGTCGTCAGCCGTCGTCGCCGGTGGGGTCGACGATGCGGACGCCGAAGTGGGCGCTGAGGGCGGTGCAGGCGCGGCAGGGGGCGGCGAAGCTGCCGTGCAGGGGGTCGCCGTCCTCGCGGATGCGGCGGGCGGTGAGCTTGGCCTGTTTGAGGGCTTTGCGGGCCTCGCCGTTGGTCATGGGTTTGCGGGCGGCGCGTTTGCTGCGGGAGGCCTCGGCGGCGGTGATGCGGCGCGAGATGAGGATGGTCTCGGCGCAGCGGCCGGTGAAGCGGTCGCGCTGGGCGCTGGTGAGGGTGTCGAGGAAGTCCTGGACCAGGGGGTGCAGGGTGGGGGGCTGGTCGCCGCGGGAGGCGGTGCCGGTGAGGGTGGTGCCGCGTACGGAGAGGGCGGCGGCGATGGCGGGGAGTATGCCGTCGCGGCGGTGCTGGAGGGTGGGCGCGTGGGGCGTCCGGGTGCTGCTCCAGCCGATCCGCGGGTCGCCGGACGCGTCGGTCCGCGGTCCCGTCTGCGTCGCGTTCATGATCATCATTCCCCTCTGGAGCATCCCCCCGGAGGACACAGAGTGCCAAATCGCGTGGCGGGTGCGGAAGCTGGGGCGGTGCGACACGCCCTGTTCGGGGCGGTGCGTCACGGTGGGGTGACGGCTGGTCACGGCGGGGGCGGGCCGGGTCGGGGAGGTGTGGGGCCGGTGGGTGGTGGGCCGGTGACCGGTGCCGGTGTACCGCATAGGCTGTCGGCACGCGGCGCGCCGCGGTGCGTGCGGTCGTCGCGTTCCGGGTGAACGCGTGTACGCGTTGGAGAGAAGTAGTCGATACGGGTCTCGGCTCGCCGGAGCGGATGCGGCCGGTCGCCGTGGGCCGTCCAGAGTGCCGCAGGGGGCAACCGCCATGACGACAGGTCGGCTCGGGCTGGGGGTTCCACCCGGCCGCCAGGCCGGAGGAGGGGTCGCGCCGCCGAACGCGGCCTATGCCGGGCAGATCGTGCACTTCCCCGATCCGGTCCGGGCCGCCCGTCACCCGAGGGGGGTGCGGGTGGACGAGCGTGGTTACCCGGACTTCTCGCCGTACGCGCGGGCGGCGGTGGAGATCGCCGAGCCGCCGGAGGGTTTCGGTGTCGACGAGTTGCGGCTGACGGACTACGTCTCCGCGAACGCTGCGCTGGCGGCGGCCGGGCATGAACTGTGGGACACGGTGCCGAGCGTGGCGACTCCGCACGGTTGGACGTGGCACCACGTGGCGGGCGGCCGGCGTCTGGAGCTGGTCCCGGTCGAGGTGAAGGCGCTGCTGCGGCACCATGGTGGGATCGCGACCGCGAACGTCGATCAGGCGAAGCGGGGTACGCGGCCGTTGCAGGAGACCAGGCCGGCCCATTTCGGGTTGCCGAAGTCGGGCGCGGCGGTCTCGGAGGAGCAGGTGCAGGGGGTCGAGGAGGACCTCGGGTACCGGCTGCCGGGCGCGTACCGGTCGTTCCTGAAGGCGGCGGGGGGCTGTGCGCCCGTCGGCACCGCGCTGGACGCGGAGTTGGGGCTGCTGATCGACCAGCCGTTCTTCACGGTGCGGGAGGAGGCGGCGGTCAACGACCTGGTGTACGTCAACAAGTGTCTGCGCGACCACCTGACGAAGGACTATCTGGGGGTCGCGTTCGTGCAGGGCGGGCTGCTCGCCGTGAAGGTGAAGGGCGAGCGGGCCGGTTCGGTGTGGTTCTGCGCGTACGACGACGTGCGGGACGTCGATCCGGCGTGGCCGCAGGCGGATCGTGTGGAGCGGCTGTTGCTGCCGTGCGGTGCGGACTTCGACGCGTTCCTGTCCCGGCTGGCGGGGTCTCCGCCGGAGCTGGAGACGGTGGCGAACCTGATGGTGGACGGCGGGTTCGCGCGCGTCGTCGCCGTCTCTTCCGGGGAGTGAGCTGAAGCGATGGTGACGTTCGCGCAGGCGCAGGAGCGCGCGGAGGAGTGGATCAACGGCGATGTGCCGTCGTATCAGCACCGTGTGGTGCGGGTGCGGGAGTTCGAGCTCGGTTTCGTGGTGTGGGCCGAGGACCGTGCGGAGGCGCCGCGTTCGGGCGGGGGCGCGCAGCGGCTGGTCATCGCCCGGGACAGCGGTGAGGCCACGCTGTGGCCCGCGTTGCCGGTGGGGGAGGTGATCCGCCGGTACGAGGAGGAGTACGGCCGTCCGGACGCCGTGCAGGACGCCGTGCCGGCGCCTGCGGCCCGGGTGGATCTGAACCAGACGTCGTTCCTGTTGAGTCCGCCGGAGTGGTTGCAGGAGGCGGCGGACAAGCTGGGCATCCCGGACCGGCGGGGCGGGGCCGGTGGGGGGACGTCCGGCGGTGCCGCCGGTGGTGCGGCCGCGGACGCCGGAGCCGCCGGTGGCGCGGCCGCCGGGGCGGGAGCCGCCGGTGGTGGTGCCGGTTCCGGGTCCGTTCCGGCCGCCGGCTCGGGTACGGGTGCGGGCGCCGGGTCGGGCGCCGGCGGTTCCCTGCCGCGGACCCAGGCCGGAGTTCCGGCGGGGGCCTCGCCCTCCGGTGCGGGGGCCGGCGGGTCCGGGGTGCCCGGCGGGGCGACCCCGTGGGCCGGTACGGACACCAACGCCGACTCCGGGGAAGACCGTTCGGTGCCGCTGCCGGCGACCGTGTTCGCACCGCCGCTGGGCGAGGAGGGCGGCGGCACCCCGCCGCCCGCCGCCGCGCCGGACGCCAAGACGACGCTGATGGCCGCCGGCAGCGGGCTTCCGCGTACGGCAGTGGCACCGGCCCTCGGTGCTCCGGGCACTCCCGCTCCGGGCACCCCTGTTCCGGGCACCCCTGTTCCGGGCACTCCCGCTGTCGGTACCCCCGCCCCCGGCACTCCTGGCGCTTCCGTGCCGGGCGCCGCCCCGGGCCCCGGTGCTGCCGTTCCGGGTGCGCCGGGCGTACCCCGGGGCAGCACCCCGCCGCCCCCGCCGCCGGGCGCGCCGCTGTCTCCCGGCACTCCGCCGCCTCCGCCCCCGGGCAGCACTCCGCCGCCCGCCTCACCGGTTCCGGGCAGCACTCCGCCGCCTCCGCCGCCGGGTGGTCCGTCGTACGGCCCCGGGCCGGGGTCCGCCGCTCCCGGGATGCCGGGCGCGCCGGCGGCTCCGGGCACCCCTGCGCCGCCGGTTGCGGGCAGCACGCCCCCTCCGCCCCCGGGCAGTACTCCGCCGCCCGCTCCGCCGGTTCCGGCTGGGCCGGGAACGTCTGCTCCGCCGCCCAGTGCGCCGCCGTACGGCTACCCGCAGGGGTCCGGCGCGCCGACGGCTCCGCCCCCGGGTGGCGCGCCGATGCCTCCGCCCCCGAGCGGCGTGCCGCACGCTGCCGCGCCCGGCGGTTCCGCCGTGCCCGGCCGGCCGCTGCCGCCGAACGCCGGTGACATCGCCGACGCAGCGACGAGCAAGGCCGCGCCGCCGCCGCGCCGTGGGCGGGGCGGTTCGAACACGCCTCCGCCACCGGGTGCTCCCGGAGTGCCGGGCGCGCGTCCGGGCGGGACCCCCGCCTCACCCGAGCCCGGAGCGCCCGGATCACCAGGAGCGCCTGGCGGACCTGGTGCTCCTGGCGGGTACGTGCCGACCCAGCTTGTCTCCTCGCTGGGTCCCGACGGCCCCGAGGGCACTGTCGCGCCGGGCGGGCCACAGGCCCCGGGCGCGCCGCTGCCGCCGGGTGCCCCGGGAACGCCGGGAGCTCCGGGAACGCCGGGTGCTCCGGGAACGCCGGGTGCCCCGGGAACGCCGGGTGCGCCGAACGTGCCCGGCACGCCCGGCGGCACGCCACCGGGTGGTGTGCACCATGCCGCCACGATGCTCGCCGAACCCGGCCGGGCCGGTGCGGCCGCCCCGCAGCCTCCCGCCCCTCCCGCCCCTCCCGCTCCGCCCGGCCCGCCCGGCGCCCCGCAGCCGCCGGGCGTCCCCGGCGCTCCCGGTGCCCCCGGGGCCGGGCAGGGTGCCGTGCACCATGCGGCGACGATGCTGGCCGGGCCCCCGCCGGGCGGCCCGGGCGGGGCCGCGCCGCAGCACGGACCGGGCGTTTCCGGCGCCGGCGTCCCCGGGACCCCGCCTCCGCCGCCCCCGCCGCCCGGCGCCACCGGCATGCCTCCGGGAGCCCCGCGTCCCGTGCCGCCCGGTGCGATGCCGCCGCCCGGGCAGCCCGTCCCCGGGCCGCCGCCCCCGGCGTACGGCTATCCCCAGCACGGGCAGCCGACGGTCGGCCCCGGCTACCAGGCCGTGCTGCGCTACCGGGCGCAGGACGGCTCCGAGCAGCAGCTGATCCGGCGTTCGGCGCCGGGTACGCCGCACCCGGAGTGGCAGATCTTCCACGAGTTGCGCGCGATGAACGTGCCGCCGGACCAGGTGCTGGAGCTGCACACGGAACTGGAGTCGTGCCGGCTGCCGGGTGCGTACTGCGCCCGGATGATCGGCGAGCAGTGGCCGCAGGCGCGGATCACCTCGATCGCGCCGTACGGCGCCGACCACGCCAGCCGTCAGCAGGGCATGGCGCAGCTCCTCGCGCACCAGGGCGAGTTGCACCAGGTGGCGGACGGTCCGGCCCGGCCGGGCCCGGTGCGCGCGCCGTTGTCGCCGGTGCAGCCCGCGCCCCCGCTTCCGCCGGAGGGGATCGCCCAGGAACTGGGCGCCGCGTTCGGGCCGGGCGTCTTCCGGTTCGAACAGGCGGCGGTGTCCCGGCAGGGCGTGCCGCCGGCGGTGGCGCACACGCTGGTGGTGGCGGGCCTGCCGGTGGACATGGGCCCGTTCTTCTGGGCGCAGGCCCAGCCGGGGCGGCCGGTGCCGACGTTGGCGGAGCTGGCGGCCGAGCGCGGGGTGCGGCCGGCGCCGGACGCGGGCTCGTACCTGGTCATGGGCAGCGACTTCGGCAAGGCGATCTGCGTGCAGTACGGCACGGCGAACATCGTGGCGGTGCCGGTGGAGGCGGGGCCGGGCGGCGCGTCCGTGCCGCCGCAGTTCGTGAACACCGGCCTGCCGGAATTCGCGCGCTGTCTGGCGCTGCTCGGGCGGATGTGGCGGTTGCGCTACGGCCTGAACCAGGAGCAGGCGGGCCGTTGGACCGTCGACTTCCAGGCACAGCTCGCCTCGCTGGACCCGGCGGCGCTGGGTTCGCCGGAGAGCTGGTGGTCGGTGCTGCTGGAGCAGATGTGGGACGGACTGCTGTGAGCGTGTGCGTGAGCGCCTGACCGCTCGAGTGGCTGAGCGCGTGCGCGTCTGACGGTGTGTGGGGCCGGGCCCGGTCGTGTGATCGGGCCCGGCCCTTCGTCGTTCACGCGTCGGCCGGAAGCGCCCGCCCGGAGTGTCGCGTTATGCACATTTCCTTCCTATACATCAAGATGTGCGCGAAATCATCGTGACGCATCCATGCGTGGGGCTTCGGCGGGAAGGGGTCCAGGGTGAGCAGACCTTCGAGGTCATCGACGTCGTCCGGACCGTCCGCGCGCTCCGGGGCGTACGGGACGTCCGGCACGCCCGGGTCGTCCGCGTCGCTCCATGGTTTCGTGGTCGTGCGGGGGCGTGGTTACCGGCCCCGTCAGGTGGACGCGTTCGCGGACGCCCTCTCCGCGGACCGGGACGCGGCCTGGGAGCGCGCCGCGCGGCTGACGGTCCTGGCCAGGGAGATGGACGCGGAGGCCGAGTCCCTGCGGGAGGCCGTCGCCCGGCTCGGCGCGCAGACCTACGAGTCGCTGGGGCCCGGTGCCCGGCGGCTGTACGAGCTGGGGCGGCAGGAGGCCGAAGCGGTCCGGGACCGGGCGCGGCGCGAGGCCCGCCGCCAGGTGGAGGCGGGTCGGGCACGCGCCGAGGGCGTGCTCCAGGAGGCGCGGGCGTACGCCGACGCGGTGCGCGCGCAGGCCGAGGAGCAGGCCCGGCGCCGGATCCGCGTGGCCCAGGCGGAGGCCGACGAGCTGCGGATCTCGGTCCGGCGCGAGGTGAAGGAGACCCGTGGCGCGGCGCTGGCGGCGCTGCGGGAGATGCGGCAGCGCACCTCCCGGATGCTCGCCGAGCAGAGCCGCGAGCACGACGAGCGGCTGGTCGCGGCGGAGCGGGAGGAACGCGGGCGGGTGGCGGCGCTGGAAGCGGCGCAGGCCCGGCGGCTGGCCGCCGTCGAGGCGGCGTTGGCCGAGGCGGAGCGGGCGCTCGCCGCCGCGCGGGAGCTCGCGCGGCGCGGGCCCGAGGAGGCGCGGGCGCGGGCGGCGGAGGTGCTCGCCGAGGCGAGGCTGCGGGCGGAGCGGACCGCCCGCGAGACGGAGCAGGTGCTGCGCGAACACGGTGAGGTGTGGGACGACGTACGGGCGCAGATGGACACCGTGCAGAGCAGTATCAAGGCGTTGACGGGGCGGGCCTGGGTGTCGCAGTGACCGGCTCGGCTCCCCCCGTACCGCCGGCCCCCTCGCCCACCGTCCCGCTCGGCTCTCCCGCCGCACCGCCCTCGTCAGGATGCGGCCCGGTAGGCCGCCGGTCAGGGTGCGCGGCAGCCCTGTTCGGGTGAATCGGCGGCACGAGAAGTCCGTGGGCCAGGGTGGGCGCGACGGAGCGGGCGTCCGGACGGAGACCGGGGTCGGCGGGGGCCGACGGGGAGGGCTCCTCGGGGGACGGCCAGGCATGGAGGGGGCCGACGGGGAGGGCGCGTCGGGGGACGGCCAGGCATGGAGGGGACCGGCGGGGGAGGCTCCTCGGGGGACGGCCAGGCACGGAGGGGACCGGCGGGGAGGGCTCCTCGGGCAACGGCCAGGCGGGGAGGGTTCGTCGGGGGCGGCTCGGCAGGCGGGCGACGGTCCCTCGAACAGCGGGAATCCGTTCCGCGCTTGACCTTCACGCGACGGAAGGGTGGAGGCTCGGTGGGCCGGTGGGTGGAGGCGACCCTGAGAAGGGGTCCACCTGTCGGTGGAGAGCCCCTAGGGGTAGCTCCGTACTCGGGGTCGGGGAGGGTTCGTTCCGGCGGAGGACGAGACGGCCGGGTGGTCGTCCTTAACCTGGCTTCACGCCGCTGGGGTGGCCCGCCGCACCGAGGGGGGTGGGGTTTTCCCCAGCGGAAGACTGCGCTGAGCACCAGCGCGCCGGGGGGCCGCGCCGACCAGACTCGTCGGCGTACCGATTCGCACCTCGCACGCACGTCGCACAACTGCGGCATGTATGCGGCGCGCACGTCGTACGAACCCGATCCATCCGCTTCGGGCGACGCTCGTCGCGTCGCCGACCGATATAGGAGACTTACCGTGACATCGGCTGTGACCATTCCCAGGCACGGGGGTACTGGAGGGACTACGGCCGTTGCCGCGCGGGCGCGGCAGGTCGTGAAGGCGTACGGGACCGGGGAGACCCGTGTCGTCGCCCTCGACCACGTCGACGTGGACATCGCACGCGGCCAGTTCACCGCGATCATGGGCCCCTCCGGGTCCGGCAAGTCCACGCTGATGCACTGCCTCGCCGGACTCGACACGGTGAGCGGCGGTCAGATCCACCTGGACGAGACCGAGATAACCGGGCTGAAGGACAAGAAGCTCACCCAGCTTCGCCGGGACCGGATCGGTTTCATCTTCCAGGCGTTCAACCTGCTGCCGACGCTGAACGCGATCGAGAACATCACCCTGCCCATGGACATCGCCGGGCGGAGGCCGGACCAGGCGTGGCTGGACCGGGTGGTGGAGACCGTGGGCCTGGCCGGCCGCCTCAAGCACCGGCCCAACCAGCTCTCCGGCGGACAGCAGCAGCGCGTCGCCGTGGCCCGGGCGCTGGCCGCCCGCCCCGAGATCATCTTCGGTGACGAGCCGACCGGCAACCTGGACTCGCGGGCCGGTGCGGAGGTCCTCGGCTTCCTGCGCAGGTCGGTGGACGAACTGGGCCAGACGATCGTGATGGTCACGCACGACCCGGTGGCCGCCTCCTACGCCGACCGGGTGCTGTACCTCGCCGACGGCCGGATCGTCGACGAGATGTACCAGCCGACGGCCGACCAGGTCCTGGACCGCATGAAGGACTTCGACGCCCGGGGGCGTACCTCATGACCGTCCTGAAGACCTCGCTGCGCAACTTCTTCGCGCACAAGGGCCGCATGGCGCTGTCGGCCGTGGCGGTGCTGCTGTCGGTGGCCTTCGTCTGCGGGACGCTGGTGTTCACCGACACGATGAACACCACGTTCGACAAGCTGTTCGCCGCCACCTCCTCCGACGTGACGGTCAGCCCGAAGGGCGCCTCGGACACCGGCGAGACCACTTCCAGCAACGGCCTGCCGCCGGTCATGCCGGCCTCCGTGCTCGGCACGGTGCGCGGCGCGGACGGCGTGCGGTCGGCCGAGGGCACGGTGGCCTCTACCTCCGTGACCGTCGTGGACGCCGGCAAGGACAGCCTGTCGCCCAGCAACGGCGGGCCCACCATCGTCGGCAGCTGGAGTGCCAACGACGCCCGCACCATGAAGATCACCTCCGGTGCGGCGCCCAGGGGCCCGGACCAGGTCATGGTCGACGAGGACACCGCAGACAAGCACCACCTGAGGCTCGGTGACCAGATCGCCGTGATCAGCGCGGTGGGCACCCACCCGGCGAAGGTCTCCGGCATCGCCGCCTTCACCGTCACCAACCCCGGCGCCGCGATCTTCTACCTGGACACGAAGACCGCCCAGCAGACCCTGGTCGGCCGGACCGGCGTCTACACCAACGTCAACGTCACCGCGGCCGCCGGCGTCAGCGACGCGCGGCTGAAGACGAACGTGACGGCCGCGCTCGGCGGCGGCTACAAGGTGCAGACCGCCAAGGAGGTCTCCGACGCCAACCGCAAGCAGCTCGGCGGCTTCCTCGACGTCATGAAGTACGCGATGCTCGGCTTCGCCGGGATCGCCTTCCTCGTCGGCATCTTCCTGATCATCAACACCTTCTCCATGCTGGTCGCCCAGCGCACCCGGGAGATCGGCCTGATGCGCGCCATCGGCTCCTCCCGCAAGCAGGTCAACCGCTCGGTGCTGGTCGAGGCGCTGCTGCTCGGCGTGGTCGGCTCGGTCCTCGGCGTCGGCGCCGGCATCGGCATCGCGGTCGGGCTGATGAAGCTCATGGGCTTCATGGACATGCACCTGTCCACGGACGACCTGACCGTCGCCTGGACCACCCCGGTCACCGGCCTCGTCCTCGGCGTCGTCGTCACCGTGCTCGCCGCCTACCTGCCGGCCCGCCGCGCCGGGAGGATCTCGCCGATGGCCGCGCTGCGCGAGCACGGCGCCCCGGCCGACGCCCGCGCCGGACGCGTCCGGGCCCTGCTCGGGGTGCTGCTCACCGGCGCCGGCGGGGCGGCGCTGTACGCGGCGGCCGCGGCCGACAAGGCGAGCGAGGGCTCGCTGTGGCTGGGGCTGGGCGTGGTGCTGTCCCTGATCGGCTTCGTGGTCGTCGGCCCGCTGCTGGCCAGCGGCGTGGTCCGGGTGCTCGGCGCGGTGCTGCTGCGGGTCTTCGGTCCCGTCGGCCGGATGGCCGAGCGCAACGCGCTGCGCAACCCGCGCCGCACCGGCGCCACCGGCGCTGCCCTGATGATCGGCCTGGCCCTGGTGGCCTGCCTGTCGGTGGTGGGCTCCTCCATGGTGGCCTCGGCCACCGACCAGCTCGACAAGACGGTCGGCACGGACTTCATCATCCAGTCCGACCGGGGGCAGCTGATCACCACACAGGCCGTGCGGGCGGTGAAGTCGGTGCCGGAGCTGGAGCGGGTCACCGAGTACCGGCCGGCCGAGGCCACCCTGACCACCCCCGACGGCGCGGTCACCAAGAAGCAGACGGTCAAGGCCGCCGACCCGACGTACGCCCAGGACCTGCGCACCAAGACGGTGGCGGGCGACCTGGCCGACGCCTACCGGGCCGACTCGATGTCCGTGTTCGAGGGCTTCGCCGAGGACCACGGCCTCAAGGTCGGCTCCACGGTCTCGGTGGCCTTCAAGGGCGGCCGGACGGCCAAGCTGACCGTCCGCGCCATCACCAGCGACGACGTGGTGGTCGACAAGCACTCGATGTACGTCGCCATCGACACGGTCGCCAAGTACGTCCCGGCCGAACGGATGCCGCTGGACGCGCTGGTCTTCGGCATGGCGAAGAAGGGGCAGCAGGACGCGGCGTACAAGGCGCTCAAGGCGAAGCTGCACGAATACCCGCAGTACGTCGTGCGCGACCAGAGCGACTACAAGCAGGAGCTGAAGGACCAGATCGGGCAGCTCCTCGACCTGATCTACGGGCTGCTGGCGCTCGCCATCATCGTGGCGGTCCTGGGCGTGGTGAACACCCTGGCCCTGTCGGTGGTGGAGCGCACCCGCGAGATCGGTCTGATGCGGGCCATCGGCCTCTCCCGCCGTCAGTTGCGCCGCATGATCCGCCTGGAGTCGGTGGTGATCGCCCTGTTCGGCGCCCTGCTCGGCCTCGGCCTCGGAATGGGCTGGGGCGCCACCGCCCAGAAGCTGCTCGCACTGGAGGGCCTGCACGTCCTGGAGATCCCCTGGCCGACCATCATCGGGGTCTTCGTCGGCTCGGCCTTCGTGGGCCTGTTCGCCGCCCTGGTCCCGGCGTTCCGCGCCGGCCGGATGAACGTCCTGAACGCGATCGCCACGGACTAGCGATCCGCCACGGGCCGGGGATCGCCACGGACTAGCGATCCGCCACGGGCCGGGGATCGCCACGGACCGGCGATCCGCCACGGGCCGGCGAGCGTGCCGGACCTCCGTGGACGGGGGTCACGGGGAAGCCCGGGGCCGGGAAGTCACAGGACTTCCCGGCCCCGGGCTCGTGTGCTCCAGCCCGCCCGGGGGCCCCTGCCCGCTCGGCCCGGGAGGGTTCGAGGGCGGGGCGGGGCCGGAGCGCCGTCCCGGGGACGGCCCCCGGGGCGGGGGACGGGAAGGGGCGGCGGGGGCGCAACACCCCTGGCCCCGCCCCCGCGTCGCTCAACCGTTCGACACGCGGGGCGTCGTCCACAGCCCCACCGGTCCCGCCGCCGGCGTCGTACGCTGAAGGGACCCCGGCCCGTCGCACGAGTCGGGCCGTTCGCGTTGCCCACACCCGCCACCCCAGGACGGAAAGCCCCTCCATGAGCCTGCACGGTCTGCTCGACGCCGTCGTCAAGGACCCCGCCCTCGCGGAAGCGATCACCGCCGCGGCGGACGGCAACCGCATGCACGTCGACCTGGTCGGCCCGCCCGCGGCCCGCCCCTTCGCGGTCGCCGCCCTCGCCCGCGAGGCCGGCCGCCCGGTCCTCGCGGTGACGGCGACCGGCCGCGAGGCCGAGGACCTGGCCGCGGCCCTGCGCTCGCTGCTGCCGCCCGAGGGCGTGGTGGAGTACCCCTCCTGGGAGACCCTCCCGCACGAGCGGCTCAGCCCGCGCAGCGACACGGTGGGGCGCCGGCTCGCCGTGCTGCGCCGCCTGGCCCACCCGAGGGCCGACGACCCGGAGACCGGCCCGGTCCAGGTCGTCGTCGCACCCGTGCGCTCCGTGCTCCAGCCCCAGGTCAAGGGCCTCGGCGACCTGGAACCGGTGGCCCTGAGAACCGGGCAGAACGCCGATCTGGAGGAGGTCGTCCAGGCGCTGGCCGCCGCCGCGTACGCGCGGGTGGAGCTGGTGGAGAAGCGCGGCGAGTTCGCCGTGCGCGGCGGCATCCTCGACGTGTTCCCGCCCACCGAGGAACACCCCCTGCGCATCGAGTTCTGGGGCGACGACGTCGAGGAGATCCGCTACTTCAAGGTCGCCGACCAGCGCTCCCTGGAGGTCGCCGCGCACGGTCTGTGGGCCCCGCCCTGCCGTGAGCTGCTGCTCACCGAGGACGTGCGGGCCAGGGCCCGGGACCTGGCCGAGCGGCACCCGGAGCTGGGCGAGCTGCTGGGCAGGATCGCCGAGGGCATCGCGGTGGAGGGCATGGAGTCCCTGGCCCCCGTCCTCGTCGACGACATGGAGCTGCTGCTCGACGTGCTGCCCAAGGGCGCGATGGCCGTCGTGTGCGACCCGGAGCGGGTGCGCACCCGCGCCGCCGACCTGGTGGCCACCTCCCAGGAGTTCCTCCAGGCGTCCTGGGCGGCAACCGCCGGCGGGGGCGAGGCGCCCATCGACGTCGGCGCGGCCTCCCTGTGGTCCATCGCGGACGTCCGCGACCGGGCGCGCGCGCTGGACATGATGTGGTGGTCGGTCTCGCCGTTCGCGGCGGACGCGACGGCCGAGGACACCGACACGCTCAAGCTGGGCATGCACGCGCCCGAGAGCTACCGCGGCGACACGGCCAAGGCGCTCGCCGACACCAAGGGCTGGCTCGCCGACGGCTGGCACACCGTCTTCGTCACCGAGGGGCACGGCCCGGCCGCCCGCACGGTCGAGGTGCTCGGCGGGGAGGGCATCGCGGCCCGCCTGGCGGTCACCGACGGACGGACGGGCGACCTCGGAGAGCTGACCCCGTCGGTGGTGCACGTGGCGTGCGGCTGCATCGACAACGGCTTCGTGGACCCGGTGCTGAAGCTGGCGGTGCTCACCGAGACCGACCTGTCCGGCCAGCGCACCGCGAGCCGCGACGGCGCCCGGATGCCGGCCCGCCGCCGCAAGACCATCGACCCGCTCACCCTGGAGTCGGGCGACTACATCGTCCACGAGCAGCACGGTGTGGGCCGCTACATCGAGATGGCGCAGCGCACCGTGCAGGGCGCCACCCGCGAGTACCTGGTGGTGGAGTACGCCCCCGCCAAGCGCGGCCAGCCCGGCGACCGCCTCTACATCCCCACCGACCAGCTGGAGCAGATCACCAAGTACGTCGGCGGCGAGGCGCCCACCCTGCACCGGCTCGGCGGCGCGGACTGGACGAAGACGAAGGCGAGGGCGAAGAAGGCGGTCAAGGAGATCGCCGCCGACCTGATCAGGCTGTACTCCGCCCGCATGGCGGCGCCCGGACACGCCTTCGGCTCCGACACGCCCTGGCAGCGCGAGCTGGAGGACGCCTTCCCGTACGCGGAGACCCCGGACCAGCTGACCACCATCGCCGAGGTCAAGGAGGACATGGAGAAGTCGGTCCCGATGGACCGGCTGATCTGCGGCGACGTCGGCTACGGAAAGACCGAGATCGCGGTCCGGGCCGCTTTCAAGGCCGTCCAGGACGGCAAGCAGGTCGCGGTGCTCGTCCCCACCACCCTGCTGGTGCAGCAGCACTTCGGGACGTTCTCCGAGCGCTACGCCCAGTTCCCGGTGAACGTGCGGGCGCTGTCCCGGTTCCAGACCGACACCGAGGCCAAGGCCGTCCTGGAGGGCATGCGCGAGGGCGCCGTGGACGTCGTCATCGGCACCCACCGCCTGTTCTCCTCGGAGACCAAGTTCAAGGACCTGGGCCTGGTCATCGTCGACGAGGAGCAGCGCTTCGGCGTCGAGCACAAGGAGCAGCTCAAGAAGCTGCGCGCCAACGTCGACGTCCTGACGATGTCCGCCACCCCGATCCCCAGGACCCTGGAGATGGCGGTCACCGGCATCCGGGAGATGTCCACGATCACCACCCCGCCCGAGGAGCGCCACCCGGTGCTGACCTTCGTCGGGCCGTACGAGGAGAAGCAGATCGGCGCCGCGGTCCGCCGCGAACTGCTGCGCGAGGGCCAGGTCTTCTACATCCACAACCGGGTGGAGTCCATCGACCGTGCCGCCGCCCGGCTGCGCGAGATCGTCCCCGAGGCGCGGATCGCCACCGCCCACGGCCAGATGTCGGAGCAGGCGCTGGAGCAGGTGGTCGTCGACTTCTGGGAGAAGAAGTTCGACGTGCTGGTGTCCACCACGATCGTCGAGTCCGGCATCGACATCTCCAACGCCAACACCCTCATCGTGGAGCGCGGCGACAACTTCGGCCTCTCCCAGCTGCACCAGCTGCGCGGCCGGGTGGGCCGCGGCCGCGAGCGGGGCTACGCCTACTTCCTCTACCCGCCGGAGAAGCCGCTGACGGAGACCGCCCACGAGCGCCTGGCGACCATCGCCCAGCACACGGAGATGGGCGCCGGCATGTACGTGGCGATGAAGGACCTGGAGATCCGCGGCGCCGGAAACCTGCTGGGCGGCGAGCAGTCCGGGCACATCGCGGGCGTCGGCTTCGACCTGTACGTCCGCATGGTCGGCGAGGCGGTCGCGGACTACCGGCGCCAGCTGGAGACGGGCGGGGCCGAGGAGGAGGCGCCGCTCGAGGTCAAGATCGAGCTGCCGGTCGACGCGCACGTCCCGCACGACTACGCGCCCGGCGAGCGGCTGCGTCTCCAGGCCTACCGGGCCATCGCCTCCGCCGCCTCGGAGGAGGACATCAAGGCGGTCCGCGAGGAACTGACCGACCGCTACGGCAAGCTGCCGGAGCCGGTGGAGAACCTGCTGCTGGTGGCGGGCCTGCGCATGCTGGCCCGGGCCTGCGGTGTCGGCGAGATCGTCCTGCAGGGCAACAACATCCGCTTCGCCCCGGTGGAGCTGCGCGAGTCCCAGGAGCTGCGCCTCAAGCGCCTGTACCCGGGCACGGTCGTCAAGCCGGCCGCCCAGCAGGTCCTCGTCCCCCGCCCCAAGACCGCCAAGGTCGGCGGAAAGCCGCTGGTCGGCCGGGAACTGCTGGGCTGGGTGGGCGAGTTCCTGGCCTCGGTCCTCGGGTCGTAGCATCCCGGGCTTCTCCGGCGGGGCCTCCCGCCGGAGAAGCGGGTCCCGGCGAGACGTTCACCACTACGTCCGCCGTCACGCCCGCCGATACGCCCCACCCGCGCCGTCTGCCCCTTCGCGCCCCAAGTGTCCGGCACATCGTCCTGGTTACGGTGGGCAGACGGATGACAGGCCCGCGCGCACCAGGGGCGGGGCCGCAAGGCATGGGGAGGGCTCATGGGCGCAGAGGTGTGCCGAGGCACCGAGGACCGCGCGGGGCGTGCGGGACACCGGGACGTGGGGCGCTCCCTGGTGCGTACCGGGCTCGCGGTGTGCGCCGCGGTGGTCCTGGCCGCCGGGTGCAAGGACGTCACCGACACCGGGTCCGCCCAGGACAGCGGGGCGCCGGCGGCCCCGGCCCCGGACGGGCACGCGGTCAGCCCGCTGAAGAACCCGGACGGGACGAAGCCGGGCCTGGCCGCCCTGACGAGCGATGCCGACCGGGCCGCTGCCCGCAAGCTCATCGGGACCGTGACGACGAAGGGGCGCGGCCCCAAGACCGGTTACGCCCGGGACCGGTTCGGCTACGCGTGGATGGACAACGTCGACGGCGTCCCGCTGTCGCACAACGGCTGCGACACCCGCAACGACCTGCTGAGGCGCGATGGCCGGGACGTCGGCTTCCGCAAGGGCTCCAACTGCGTCGTGACCTCGATGACCCTGGACGACCCGTACACGGGACGGGCGATCGAGTGGACCAAGTCGCACGCGACCACCGTGCAGATAGACCATGTGATGCCGCTGTCCTACGACTGGCAGATGGGTGCCGCGCACTGGACGAAGGAGAAGCGCGAGCAGATCGCCAACGACCCGCTCAACCTGCTCCCGGTGGACGGTCCCACCAACGGCGCCAAGAGCGACTCGGGCCCGGCGACCTGGCTGCCGCCGAGCAAGGGCATCCGGTGCTCGTACAGCGTGCGGTTCGCCCAGGTCTCGCTGAAGTACAAGCTGCCGGTGACGCCCGCGGACAAGCAGGCCATGCTGAGGCAGTGCGGCGGCTGACGGCGTGACCCGTGCGAGGACGGCGGGGAACGCGGGCGACACGGACGCGAAAGTGGCGCACCTGACTCCACTTGAGTCACCGTCAGGTGAAGAACCGATACGGATGACATGACGGATCGGTAAAGGCGTTCACAAGCCGCAAAGGGGCGCCCGACAGCAAATCGGTCAGGTTCAGTAAGAGGCGGTCAAGGTCTGCACAAGAGCTGTCCTTAAGGCTGTCCACAGGTTGTTCACAGCGGGCAAGATCGGCGCGTTTATTTGTCGCTTTCTCGATCGCTGGAGTCGAAGCCGTGCCTCTGTGGCCGTTCAGCCGCCGCCCACGTCCCGCGCCACCCGCGCGATCCGCGCGTCCCGCGCGCTCCGTGGACCCCGCGCTCTACGCGCGCAGATCACGCCCTCACCGTCGTGGGGCGCGCGCCGTCGCCGTGCTGGTGCTCACCGCGCTCGCGCTCATGCTGACGACCAACCAGGCCCTCGCCGAAGGGTTGCAGTTGGGCCGCGTCGAGCTGCCGGACATGAGCCTGGGGTCGCTGGCCTCCTGGTTCACCGACCCGCACTGGGGCAAGCTGCCGCACCAGAAGTCCGGTACGGCCGAGGGCAAGCGGCACCACGTCTCCGCCGACGCCACCGCCGCCCACCGGGGCGCGGGCCACGCGCCCGGCAAGGGCCGCGGCGAGCTGGCTGCCTACCACCCGCACCAGCCGGCCGTGAAGAGCGGCCGCAGCCGCAGCGGCGGCGCCTTCGACGCGAAGACCAGCAAGCGCGACGCCGCCAAGTCGACGCGTACCGAGACGGTCTACGACAACGCCGACGGGTCCACCACCCGCCAGATGTCGCCCACCCCGGTCAACTACCAGGTCGGCAAGGGCCGGTGGGCTCCGATCGACGTGGACGTGCGGGCCGGACCGGACGGCCGCTGGCACGAGAAGGCGAACTCCCTCGCCGTCGACTTCGGCGCCAGGGCCACCGACTCCGACCTGGCCGCCCTCACCGTCGACTCCGGACACCGCGTCGCCTACACCCTCGACGGCGCCGCTCCCGTCAAGGGCGCCGCGCACGGCTCCACCGTCACCTACGGCAGCGTCCTGGACGCCACCGACCTGAAGCTGTCCCCCACCGCCACCGGTGTGAAGGAGTCGGTCGTCCTGCACTCCGCGGACGCCGCGAACTCCTGGACCTTCCCGCTCACCCTCAAGGGCCTCACGCCCGTCCAGCGGAAGAAGAACGGCTGGACCGACCTGCGCGACGCCTCCGGCAGGACCGTCGAGCGCATCCCTCCGGCCTACGCCTACGACTCCAAGGTGGACCGCCGCTCCGGTGAGCCCACCACCACGCACGACGTCACCACCGAGCTCGTCCACGCCGAGGACGGCTACGCGCTGAAGGTGACCCTGGACAGCGGCTGGCTGCACGACTCCCGCCGGGTCTTCCCGGTCACCGTCGACCCGACCGTGGCCGACGGGTGGACCACCACCTACGCCGAGTCCGGCGCCCCCGGCGACCACTCCTACGAGCAGACCATCAAGGTCGGCTCCTACGACTCCGGCACCCACTCGGCGATCGGCTTCGTCAACCACTGGGACACCGCATGGGACGCCAGCGGCGCCACCGTCACCGCCGCCTCCCTGAAGCTGTTCGACACCTGGGCCTCCACCTGCACCGCCGAGCGGTTCGACGTCGCCCTGGTGACCGGCTCCTGGACCCCCGAGTCCGTCACCGCCTACCCCGGCCCCTCCAAGGGGTCCTCAATCGGCAACGCGACCCCGAGCGTGCCCAACGCGTGCGCCAACACCGCCGCCGACCGCACCGTCGGCGACTCGGTGACCGTCTCGCTGTCCACCTCCGCGATCCAGGGCTGGTTCAGCGGCACCACCAAGGACTACGGCCTCGCGGTCTACGCGGCCACCACCGACGCCCTGCACTGGAAGCAGTTCGGCTCCTTCAACGACCCCGGCAAGGGACCGGTGCTCTCGGTCACCTACACCGGCAACACCGCGCCGCAGCTGTACGAGCAGTTCCCGCAGGACAACGCAGTCGTCGGCACCACCCAGCCCGAGCTGACCGCGTGGGCCGGCGGCGCCAACTCCAGCGGCGGCGGCAGCAACCAGTACCAGTTCCAGGTCTACGACGCCGCCGGTGCCAAGGTCGCCGACTCGGGCCTGATCGCCACCGGCGACTGGACCGTGCCCGCCGGCAAGCTCGCCTGGGGCAAGTCCTACACCTGGGAGGTCCAGGCGTACGACGCGACCACCAAGATGTACTCCCCGGCCGACCCGTACGCGCTGTCCGTGCAGGTCCCGCAGCCGGTGATCACCTCCGGGCTGTCGCAGAACTCCAGTGACCACGGCTTCGACGCGGCCATCGGCAACTACACCACCTCCGACACCGACGCCTCCATATCCGTCGTCGGCCCGTCCCTGGACGTCGAGCGCGACTACAACTCCCGCGACCCGCGCTGGACCGGCGCGTTCGGCGCGGGCTGGTCGAGCATCTTCGACTCCCGGGCCACCGAGCAGTACACCGCCGCCGGCGCGGTCACCAGCGTCGTCGTCACCTACCCCGACGGCTCCCAGGTCGGCTACGGCAAGAACAGCGACGGCACCTTCACGCCCGGCAACGGTCGCTTCGCCACCTTCAAGACGGTCACCGGCGGCGGTTACACGCTGACCGACAAGGACGACACCGTCTACACCTTCACCCAGCAACTGGGTTCCGGCGGTTACGGCCTGAGCGCCGTCACCGACGCCAACGGCCGGTCCATCAACCTCACCTGGACCAGCGGCCACATCACCAAGATGGCCTCCGCCGTCGCCGGCCGCTCCCTGTCGCTGACCTGGAGCACCCCCTCCGGCGCCCAGGCCGCGCACGTGGCCACCGTGGTCACCGACCCGGTCGACCCCAAGGTGGCCACCACCGCCCAGACGTGGACGTACGGCTACACCGGCGACCAGCTCACCAAGGTCTGCTCGCCGCTGTCGAGCACCAAGTGCACCACCTACGGCTACGACTCCGGGTCCGGCTACCGCAACGCGGCCCTGGACCTGGACCCGCACACCTTCTGGCCGCTGTCGGAGACCTCCGGCACCACCGCCAAGGACGCGGTCCTCGACAACGAGGGCACCACCAACGCCACCTACGAGAACGTCACCCTCGGCCAGAGCGCGGGTCCGCTGACCGGCTCCACCGCCAAGGCGGCCACCTTCAACGGCACCTCCTCCGACGTCTCGCTGCCCAAGAACCTCGGCAACGACACCGACTCCGGCGCGATATCCCTGTGGTTCAAGACCTCCCAGGGCCCGGGCGTCCTCTACTCCTACGCCTCCCAGCCGATCGGCTCGGGTCAGGCCGCGGGCTTCTACACCCCCTCCATCTACGTCGGCACCGACGGCAAGCTGAACGCCGAGTTCTGGTACAGCGGCGGCGTCAACCCGATCGTGTCCACCGCATCCGTCGCCGACGGCAAGTGGCACCACGTGGTGCTGTCGGCCGCCGGCAACTCCCAGACGCTGTTCCTGGACAACGCCAAGGTCGGCTCGCGCACCGGCACCGTCTCCATCAAGAGCGCGGTCGCCTTCGGCAAGAACCAGTCGTTCAACTACCTGGGCACCGGCTTCCTCGGCGGTTCCTGGCCCGACGAGCCGCACTACTCGACCTCCGACGGTGACGGCTTCGCCAGCTACTTCAACGGCTCCATCGCCGACGCCGCCTGGTACAGCCGCCCGCTGGTCGCCGCCGACGTCAGCGCGCTCTACACCTACGGCACGCACGGCACCAGCCTGCTCAAGAGCATCACCCGGCCGTCCGGCAAGGCCTTCGCGGCGATGTCGTACGACCCGGACAGCACCATCCTGAACCAGCTCACCGACGAGAACGGCGGCGTGTGGAAGCTCGGCACGCCCACCGTCACCGGGTCCAGCGACACCTACCGGGGCGCGGTGCTGGGCCAGGCGCCCGCACAGTACTTCCGCCTCGGTGAGGCGGCCGGCGCCGCCACCGCCCTGGACGAGGTACGCGGCGGCGACGCCGCCTACAACACGGTCACCCTCGGCGGGGCCGGCCCGTTCAGCGACCACAAGGCCGCCGCCTTCGACGGCGCCGCGTCCGTGGTGACGCCGCCCAGCGGCGCCGTGCCCGGCACCGGCGCCGAGTCGGCCTCCCTGTGGTTCAAGACCTCGACCGCGAACGGCGTCCTGCTCGCCACCTCCCGGGACGCGCTCAAAGCGGGCGGCACCACGGCGACCGCCTACACCCCGGTCCTCTACGTCGGCAGCAGCGGCAAGCTGAACGGAGAGTTCTACTTCTCCGGCGGCTCCACCAAGCCGCTCGCCTCCTCCGCCGCCGTCACCGACGGCAAGTGGCACCACGCGGTGATCTCCGCGTCGGCGACCAGCCAGTCGCTCTACCTCGACGGCGCCCTCGTCGGCACCCAGAGCGGCGCGCCGAACATGGTCAACCAGCCGCACACCTACGTCGGCGCCGGCTACCTCGGCGGCAACTGGCCGGACGAGGCCCACCACAACACCGCGGACAACACCGGCTACGCCACCTACTTCAAGGGCTCCATCGCCGAGGTGGCGCTCTACCGCTCGGAGTTGTCCGCCGCCGACGCCACCGCGCAGTTCCAGGCGGCGAAGAACTCCACCGGCCTGCTGCCGGTGAAGACCGTCAAGGTCACCTCGCCGACCGGCTCGACGCCGACCTACACCTACGACGTCACCAACGGCAACCGCGCCCTGACCGAGACCGACGGCCTGGGCAACCGCACCAGCTTCGGCTACGACACCGCCGGCTTCGAGCACACCGTCACCGACCCCAACGGGTCGATGACCGTCACCGGTCACGACGTGCGCGGCAACGTGGTCTCCTCCACGTCCTGCCAGGACCAGGCCGCGAACAAGTGCAACACCGAGTACTACACGTACTACCCGGACGACACCACGGCCCAGCTCACCACGGCCGACCCGCGCAACGACCAGCTGCTGACCGAGCGCGACGGCCGGTCCTCGTCCGCCACCGACGACACCTACCTGACGTCGTACACCTACGACTCGGCCGGCAACCAGACCAGGATCACCGGTCCGGCGGTGCCCGGCTTCCCCGACGGCCGCTCCACCACCACCGAGTACAGCGACGGCACCAGCGCCTACCCGTCCGCCGACGGCGGCACCGTGCCCAAGGGCCTGCCGGTGAAGACGGTCAGCCCCGGCGGCGCCGTCAACCGGGTGTCGTACTTCAAGAACGGCGACGTGGCCTCCACCACCGACGCCATCGGCCTGGTGACCCAGTACACCTATGACGGCCTGGGCCAGGTCACCAGCCAGAAGGTCGTCTCCGACACCTACCCCGACGGCCTGACCACCACCTACCAGTACGACGCCGTCGGCCAGGTGGTCGAGGAGCACGACCCGCGGCTCACCGACCGCGTCACCGGCGCCACCCACGCCGCCGTCTCCACCACGGTCTACGACGAGGACGGCAACACCACCTCGCAGACCGTCTCCGACGCGAGCGGCGGCGACACGGCGCGCACCCAGACGTGGACCTACGACGTCTACGACCACGTGCTCACCGAGTCCGACGCCAACGTGGCCGCGGGCGCGGCCAGCGGCAACACCACCACGTACTCGTACGACACCTCCGGCAACAAGACCAAGGAGGTCACCAGCGCCGGCAACGAGACCCGGTACACCTACGACGACAACGGCGAACTGCTCACGCAGGGCGTGATGTACACCGGCGACCCGACCGACCCGCAGTCGCCGGACCTGCTCACCGAGTCCTCCCGGGCCTACGACCCGGCCGGACGCCTCGCCTCGATCACCGACGCGATGGGCAACACCACGTCGTACACCTACACCGACGACGGCCTGACCTCGACGGTGAAGCGGACCAGCGCCGACGGCAAGAGCACCTACGTGCTGGAGTCGGACACCTACGACGCCGCCGGCAACATGCTGCAGTCCACCACGGACAACGGCGAGACCGTCACCAAGTACACCGTCGACGCGGCTTCCCGGACCACCTCCACCGAGCTGGACCCGACCGGCGTGGACCGCGTGACCACCGTGTCGTACACCCCGGACGACCAGGTCGCCAGCGAGAACGACCACGACGCCACCGGCTACGACCGCACCACCACCAACACCTACGACGACATGGGCAACCTGCTCAGCGAGACGCTGTACGGGGACGCCTCCGGACACCCGGCCGGCTGGTGGAAACTCGACCAGACCTCCGGCACCCACGTCACCGACGCCTCCGGCACCGGCAACACCGCCACCGCCTCCGGCGTCACCTGGAACGACGGCGCCGCGAACTTCGCCGGCACCACCGGCCAGCAGATCGCCACGAACGGCCCGGTCCTCGACACCACCGCCTCGTACACGGTCTCGGCCTGGGTGCGGATGAGCTCGCTGCCCACCCACAACGCCACCGTCGTCGCGCAGACCGGCAGCGCCAACAGCGCGTTCATGCTCCAGTACAACTACGCGCACACCAGCGCCCCGCTGTGGAGCATGGAGCAGACGAGCAAGGACGCCTCGGGAGCCACCTTCCCGGCGGCCTACTCCACGGCCGTGCCCACCACCGGTGACTGGACCCAGCTCGTGGGCGTCTTCGACGCCTCCACCGGCACCGTCAAGATCTACGTCAACGGCACACTGTCCGGCTCCGGCACCAACACCACACCGTGGAACGCCACCGGAGCACTCACCATCGGGCAGGCCGAGTACGCCGGCGCCGCCACCGACCTGCTGCCCGGCGCGACCTCCAACGTGCAGGTCTACCAGCGGGCCCTGTCCGCCACCGAGGTGTCCTCCCTCTACGGGAAGGGCCGCTCCGGCGGTACGGTCGGCTCCTCCGACGCGCAGACCACGAAGTACACCTACGACAAGCGGGGCCTGCCGACGTCCATGACGGACGCCGAGCAGCACACCACCGACTACGCCTACGACGAGGCCGGCAACCTCGCGGTGACCACCGCGCCCGCCGTCCAGGCCGAGCCGGACGGCACCACCGCCGCCACGGTGCGCCCGACCACCACCAGCGGGTTCAACACCTTCGGTGAGAGCGTCGAGGAACAGGACCCCAACGGCCTGGTCACCAGGACGGCGTACGACGCGGAGGGCAACAAGGTCTCCGAGACCCTGCCGCCGTACACCCCGGCGGGCGCCTCGACGCCCAACGCGGGCACGACCGTCTACACGTACGACAGCGAGGGCAACCAGACGTCCGTCACCACGCCGGGCGGGAAGACCTCGAAGTACCTGTACGACCAGCTGGGCAACCTCGTCCAGTCCACCGCGCCGGACGGCACGACCACGCACGCCACCTACGACCCGAACGGCGAGCAGCTCTCGGCGACGGATCCGACCGGCGCGCAGGCCCAGGCCACGTACGACTTCCTGGGCCGGCAGCTGACGCAGACGACGCTGGAGCGCTACCCGTCGACTCGGACGCTGACGGCCACCACGTCCTACGCCGTCACCCCCGGCAACCCGTACGGAGCCCACGCCGCCTCGACCACCTCCCCGGGTGGTGTGACGACGACGTACGGCTACAACCGGGCCGGTGACATCACCTCCGTCACCGACGCCGCGGGCAACACCACCCGCTACGCCTACGACTTCGAGGGCAACCGCTCCCGGACGACACTGGCGGACGGCACCTACACGACGACCGACTACAACGCCGACGGCGACCCCACGGCCACCCGGTCCTACGACGCCGGCGACAACAAGCTGTGGGAGACCGCCCAGACCTACGACGGCGTCGGCAACATGACCGCCGCCACCGACGCCAACGGCCACACCAGCCGCTTCACCTACGACGCGGCCGGCACCATCACCCAGGAGATACAGCCGGTCGACGCCTCGACGTCGATCACCACGACGTTCGGCTACGACGCGGCCGGCAACCGGACCCGCTTCACCGACGGCCGCGGCAACTCCTGGCGCTACACGTACACCCCGTGGGGCCAGCGCGAGAAGGTGATCGAGCCGACCACCGCGAAGTACACCTCGGCGGCCGACTCGACGACGACCTTCGCCTATGACGCGGACGGCCAGCTCACCGACGCGACGCTGCCCGGCGGCACCACGACGGCGATGACGTACGACGTCAACGGCCGGCTCAAGACGATGTCCGGCACGGGCGCCGACGCGGCCACCGCCAAGCGGAGCTTCGACTACGACGCGGACGGCCGCGTGCGGTCGGCGGACACCGAGGCGGCGGGCATCGCCGGGGCGGTGGACCACCAGGACGCCACCCACGACGAGTTCGCCTACGACGACCGCAGCGACGTGCTGACCGCGTCGGGCTCGGCGGGCTCCTCCGCCTTCGCCTACAACGACGACGGCGCGCTGACCTCGCGCACGGACGCGGCGGGCACGACGACGTACGGCTACGACACCGCCGGCCGCCTGTCGTCCCTGAACGACGCGGCCACCGGCACCCAGCTGACCTACACCTACGGGTCGCTGAACGAACTGAGGTCGGTCAAGTACGGCTCGACCGGTCAGACCCGCACCTTCGGCTACAACAGCGACCACGAACTGACCAGCGACGTCCTGGTGCAGGGCGGATCGACGCTGGCGGGCTTCACCTACGGCTACGACAAGATCGGCAACCTGACGTCGAAGACGACGACGGGCGTCTCGGGCGCGTCGGCCAACACCTACGGGTACGACTGGGCCAACCGCCTCACGTCGTGGAACGACGGCACGAAGACCACCTCGTACGCCTACGACGCCTCGGGCAACCGCGTCCGCAACGGCTCGGACGTCTACACCTACGACGAGCGCGACGAACTGACCTCGGACGGCACGCACACCTACGACTACTCGGCGCGCGGCACGATGACCCAGGAGTCGTCGGCGGCCGGCGGGACGGTGGCGTACAAGACGGACGCCTTCGGCGGCCAGATCGTCGCCGGCCAGCAGTCGTACACGCTGGACGCGGTGGGCCGGAACATCACCGACCGGGACACGTCGGTGGCGGGCTCCACACGGACGTTCGCCTACTCCGGCGCGGACAACACCATCGCCTCGGACGGTGACAACACCTACACCTACGACCCGGACGGCGGCCTCGTCGGCGTCCGGACGTCCGGCGGCAGCGGGGTGCTGGCCCTGACCGACCAGCACAGCGACGTGGTCGGCACCTTCACCGCGGGGGCGACCTCGCTGGCGGGCTCGGTCTCCTACGACCCGCTGGGCAAGGTGGTCTCGCCGACCAACACCATCGCCGGTCACCTGGGCTTCCAGTCCGGGTGGACGGAGCCGGGCACGGGCAACGTGGGCACCGCCTCACGCTGGTACGACCCGTCCACGGGCGTGTTCCTGAACAAGGACAGCGTCTCGCTGAACCCGGTGCCGAACTCGGTGGCGGCGAACCCGTTCGCCTACGTCGACGACAACCCGCTGGCGGGCACCGACGAGTCGGGCAACTGCTCCTGGTACGACGTGGTGTGCGGTGCCAAGAAGACCGCGCACAAGGTGAGCCACGCCGTCAAGCACGTGGCGCACAAGGTCTACCACGCGGCCAAGCACGTGGCCCGCAAGGTCGTCCACGCGGTCAAGCACGTGGCCCACAAGGTCGTGCACCACGTCCGGGACGTGTACCACGCCACCGTCCGGGTGGTGCGGCGCGTGTACCACTACGCCGCCAGGCACGTCAGACGCGCGTACCACCGGGTCGTCCACGCGGTCCACACGGCCTACCACAAGGTCTCGCACGCGGTGCACCGCGTGGTGCACGCGGTGAAGAAGGCGGCGCACAAGGTCGCGCACGCGGTGAAGAAGGCCGCGCACGCGGTCTCGCACGCGGCGAGGACGGCGTACCACGCCACGGTCAAGGCGGCGAAGTCGGCGGCGAAGTACGTCAAGCACCACGCCGCGGCGATCACCTCCTTCGTGGTCTCCACGGCGGTCTTCGCGGGCTGCGAGGCACTCACGGCGGGCGTCGGCTCCATCGGCTGCGCGGCGGCCGCGGGCGCCGCGGGCTCCCTGGTGGAGCAGGGCTTCAAGTGCGCCGAGAACGGCGGCGGCGACTGCTCCGCGGGCGCGTTCGCGGGCTCGGCGGTCGAGGGCGCGGTCGCGGGCGCCGTGGGCGGCGCCCTGGGCAGCCTGGGCGGCAAGATCCTCTCCAAGGTCGCGCCGAAGGCGATGAAGGTCGTCGGCGGGCTGTTCGGCAAGGGAGCGACAGAGGCCGAGGAGACAGCGGCGACGGACGCCACGGAGGCGGCCGCCTCACGGGCGGAGTCGGAGGGGGCGGGCTCACGGAGCCAGTCGCACTCGGACGAAGCGCCGTCCTCTTCTCAGGGAGAGGGCCCCAGCTGCCGCAGGCCGCACAGCTTCACCGGTTCGACCCGAGTGCTGATGGCGGACGGCACGACGAAGGCCATCGATCAGGTCAAGGCCGGCGACACCATCGCCAACTCGGTGCCGGGCGCCAGCGGTACGGAGGCGCACAAGGTCACCGACGTGATCGTGACGCACGCCGACCACGACTTCGTGGACCTGACGGTCAAGAGCGTGGGCGGGAAGTCGGTGAAGGCCACGGCCAGGTCCATGGCCAAGAAGGCGGCCCGCAAGGCGGCCTTCGGCCTGGCGGCCTCGGCGGCTGTCCTGGGCGCCCTGTCGGCCGGTCACGGTCACGGTGACGCGCAGAAGCCGGTGGCGGCGGTCAGCCAGGTGTCGTCGGCGCGGGCCACCACGGCCGGCGCGCGGGACGCCCACCTGACGACGACCTTCCACCACCCCTTCTACGACAAGACGCAGTCGGCCTTTGTCGAGGCGAAGGACCTGGAGCCCGGCGACGTCCTCCAGACGCCGACCGGTACCACCGAGGTCGCCGGTGTCCGCCTGTACCACGCGAACACCACGACGTACGACCTCACCGTCGGCACCCTCCACACGTACTACGTGGCGGCGGACGGCGTCCTGCTGCTGGTCCACAACGCGAACCTCCCCGATGTCTGCGGCCCCGTCACCAAGAACACTCATTACGCGAACGTGACGGTTCACGACGCGGACGGGAAGATGATCGACTCGTATTCCCTCCGCAGTGGAGCCACGACTCCCGAGGAAGCCAGCATCGGCGTCGGAAGGGCGCGGCAGGCGGTGCACACGGAGAACCGGGCGGCCAGAGCGTCCGGCGGCGCTCCGATGATCGGGGATCACGTGATCGTCGACGATCCGTTCTTCGCGGCGAGTCCTGTTCCTGAAGGCGGATGGGTGAAGATCACAGGCACCAAGCCGCCCTGTGGAAACTGTCAAGGCCAGATGAGGGCTTCCGCCGAGGATACGGGTGCCACGTTTGAATATCATTGGCCGAATGGAAAGGGTGGAATGAACATGTGGTCCTCGGATGACTGATGGCCGGCTGCGTCGGCCCACCGTGAACCAGCGTCATTTGTAGGGAATTGAGGCCCCTGCTGGACAGCGCATCGACCAAGTCGGAGCGACTCCAGCAGGGGCCCTCCCATTGCCTTGCCGGCCGACCCCGGGTGACGGTCGACGGCAGTAGCATGCTTCTCATGACTGTCTCGGGTGAAGAAGCAAGGTGTGAACTGTGCGGACGGCCGCTGGACGCGCAGCATTCGTGTGAGGGGCACGACTCTTCCGCAGTGGCCGGGGGAGGGAAACGAGTCGAGTACGTCGTTGTGGAGGTGCGCGGAGTTGTGGCCCACTACCAAGCCGTCGACAATCCGTCCAAGACGAACAGGACGGGGGCGATCGAGCTCGCCAAGGAATTGGGAATCGATGCGTCCAGCCTTCTGGGACGCCATTACACCTGTTTGGTGACTCCTGCGGAGTACGGTGTCATCCGAAGCGACTTCAGGCTTGCCTAGCGAGTTCGGCGCAAACGCTTTGCTGCGTTGTTGAGCCTGCCGCCTTGATTTTCTGGATCACTTTGTGCGGGTGATGTCCGCCAGGGCACCGACCAGGAGTTCGTCCACGCCCGCGTGGAACCCGCGTGGAAGGGGAGAAGACCGGCCGCCCAGTGCCGCCGTCACGTGCTCACCGCCGGGGCGGGGGGACTGGACGGGCTCCACGTTCATTCCGGCCGAAAGGTCGCGGTCGCTGTCGGTGCCGCGGAAGTACGGATCCCGCCGCGGTGACGAGTCGGGCGCGGGCGGCGGGGGCAGGGAGCGGTCCTGGGCCGGCGGGCCCGGTGTGATCCCGTGCCAGAGGCCCTGAGCGGGGAAGGAAGCAGCAGGAATGCGCATGAGCAGGCTCGTGCGGGCCGAGATCGGCCGGTTCGACTGGAGGCAGATCCGGTGCGGCTGCGGCGGGACGGCCGAGCACGTGCCCGGCATCTTCGAGCGTCTGGTCGAGGCGGAGAGCGCCGAGGAGACCTTCGGGACGGATCTGGAAGGACACCTCGAAGTCCAGGGGGAGCTGTTCGAGGCCGCCGTGCCGGCGGTCAGCGTCATCCTCGCCGCGTTGGCCGACCCGCTGTGCGACACGTCGCGGAACTACCTGCTGTCCGTGCTGTGGCGGGTCGTACTCGGCGAGGCACACCCCTCGGAAGCGGCACGGGGGCGTACGCATCTCCCGCAGGAGTGCCGTCTGCGCGCCCGCGAGGGCCTTCCGCTGATCTTCCGGGAGGCGCTCACCGGGGACAGCGAGACCGCGATCGAGATCCTGGAAGCCGTCGATCTCGACGACGAACGCGTGGACCACTACCGGCGAGCCGCCGAGAACAGGAAGCGGAAGTAGGACCGGCCCGTGTCGAGCCGCCGGCCGGGCGCCGCGCTCATTCCGGTCGGCACGCGGCGGTCAACCGCCAGAGATGCAGCGACGTACCGTCCTCGGAAACCGTGTACCAGGTGCCGCCGCCGGCGGGGCGGGCCGAACCGGTGACGGGGAAGGGGTAGCGGATCTCGCCGCGCAGTGTCATCGCCTGGGCGTCGACAAGCCAGTGGCGCGCCGTGCCGTACCGGGCGTCGCACTCGGAGGTCCCCACGACGATGCTGCCCTCGTCGACGAAGGCCGCTTCGTGGTCCCAGCACACCCTGTCCCCGCCGGTGCTCGCGGGGTGCGCCGGTACGGTGCCCTCGGCGTCCAGTTCCCGAAGGACGGCACCGTCGTCTGCCCGGCGCAGGGACAGGGACCACTGCCCGACGTCGACGGTGAGGAGGTGGCGGCCGGACGGGCTCACCCCGAGGAGTACCAGCTCGGTGCCGATCCGCTCGACGGCCGGCCGCCGCCCGTCCCAGCGCCCCCACAGCACCGGTGAGCCCTCCTCACCCTCACCGACGCTCAGACCCATCTGCCCGGGGTCCGGGTGCGGAGTGTGCTCGGAGCCGGAGGCCACGGTGTCCGTGTCCACCCGGGCCAGGACCGTCCCGTCCGAGGCGTCCAGGACCAGCCAGAGTTCCTGGCAGTCATCCTTGTGCCTGTTCCCGCTCAAGGGGCCGGGGACGTGCGCCCAGACGAGCTTGCCGTCCGAGGAGAAGGCGACCGAGCCGCTGTCGGCGTGGAAGTGGTCCTCGTCGTCGGCGTACTCGTCGAACGACCCGTGACTCAAAGGGCAGCCGTTCCAGCAGCCGTGCCGCACCTCCCACCGCGTCGCACCGCTCGCCTCCACCGCACGCACCGTGTGCAGCCCGGCGAACACGGCGGCGTCCCGCTCCGGCGACACGGCCACCGACCCGAAGCGGTGCGGCCAAGGCGCCGGGAAGCGGACCTCGTGCGCCGGGTCCGTACCGGCCAGGTCCAGGTCCAGGGTGACCAGCTCGGCGTCCCCGCGCTGTACGAGCAGCCTGCGACCGGGCCAGTGCAGCACGCAGGGAGCCTCGGCCGATGCCGGGCCCAGGGGAGCGGCTACGGTACCGACGAGACGGGCAGTGAGGGGCACGGAATCCTCCGGTCGTGGGGGCGCACAGCGAGGCTGGTCGGCCGCCGACGCCGGATGGTGCCCGCCCTCGAGGGCTTCCACGAAGGCGCCGAAGGCTCCCGCCGGGAAGGTGAGGGTGGCTCTGGCGGGAGCTTTTGAGTCGCGGATGGCTGTGTGGGCGGCAGAGGTCGCGATCTCCACGCAGTCGTTGCCGTCGCCGGGGCCTGAGTAGGACGACTTCCGCCAGTTGCGGGGAGTGGTCATGGAGGCTCCTCACAATCCCTTCGGAAGCGAGCAGGAGCAGCAGTGATCAGGGATGAGGTTCACGAGTTCGTCCGGCTGGGGCCGCTGCCCTCGGAGGCGGACGACTCCGAGGACGGCGACGAGGCGTTCGACGAGCTGGAGCGGGCGCTGCACGCCATCGACAAGCCCGTCACCGATGACGAGGCCCGGCTGCTGCTGGGATGCTTCGGCGACGACAACTGCTGGGGACTGGCCTGGACCCTGCTGCACCTGGTGGAATCGGCCCCCTCGCCGCCGGTGACCTCCGAGCCGCCGGACGGCTCCAACGTGTGGATCAGGAGACTGTGGACGCGTTACCGGAACAGTCCGCGTCCTTGAGGGCGGCGGCCAACCGGTGCCGCCGCCGCGTGGGACGCGACGGCCCCTGATGTTTGTACGGAACCGAAGACACTCGACCGGTTGAGTGCTCCCTGTATCGACAGATGAGCGGGCCGGAGACACTCGACCGGCGAGTGTCTTCGTCCTGGCCCGGACGTGCCCCACCCGGCGACGGTGACACACCGCTCCTACCGCCCGTAGGGAGATCCGTACGAGGCCCCGTACGGCTGCCCGTGCGGGGGCTTCGTCGGTGCCCCGCCCCCGCCGTACGCCGGCGCGGCCGCCTGCGCCGAGCGCGGGTCGAAGACCGCGAACAGCAGCATCGCCGTCGCGGCCAGCAGGCACAGCACGGCGACGGCGCCCAGGATCGGGTCGCCGTCACCGTCGGACGTGACGACCGCCCAGGGCAGCGTCACGCACTCGTACAGGGTGAAGGCCGCGAACGCGCCCCAGTCCGAGCCCCGGCCGCGGCGGATCGCCACGTACAGGAACGGGACCCACATCAGCAGGCCCAGCGACCCCCACGCCAGGACCGACCAGGCGATCCGCTGGAGCCACCCGGCCTCCAGTCGCTTGTCCATCTCAACCCCCCAAGGCAGTGCAGGGGGCAAGATTAAGTCACCGGGCGGCGCGCCCGGCCGGATCTCAGGAAGCCGTCTTCGCGGACGTCTTCAGGGACGTGACGATCCGTCGCGTCAGCTTCCTCGCCGTGGCCGCCCCGTTGTCGCGGCCGTCCGTGGAGAGCACGGTGACCAGGTTGGTGCCCTGGCGGGCGGCGATCAGCGTGGTGCCGTTGGTCCAGGAACTGTCGGTGAGGGTGAGGGTGTAGGCCTCGTCACCGAGTCCGGTCGTGGCCGAGCCGCTGGTCCTCACCGTGGAGTGGATGTCCGGGTCCGCGAACGACGCGCAGGCGGTCGCGGCCTTCTCCACGTCCTTCAGCACGTCGGCCGCGGTCGTGCCGCGGAACGCGTCGGCCTCCTGGGAGATCTCCTCGGAGGTGTTCTTGCTGACGTAGTCGCCCTGCGCGAAGGACACCCCGGAGACACCGGTGATGCCGATCCAGGCCGTGCCCTCCAGCCTCGTGCAGTCGGGCTTCGCCGGGCTCTTGGAGACCGGCGCAACGTACGTGTCCCCGGTGTCCCGGGTGCTGTCGGCGTCGGAGGCGAAACCGGCCGGGAAGAACGAGGCCGGGGCGAGCGCACGCTTCAGCTGGGTCCCGGTGAGCAGGCCGGCGTTCGGGTCCTTGGCGGTGGACGGGGACGCCGGGGCCTCGGCCGACGAACTGTCGGAGGTGCCGCAGGCCGCCAGGGCCAGGGGGAGCGCGGCCACCGCGAGGAGGCGGACGGCGCGGGCGGTGCGGGACGGGATGTGCATCTGAGTCCTTCGAACGGGCCAGTGGGGGTGGCCAGCGGACCTTACGACGCCCGGGGGACGCACAGTTCATGCACAGGTCAGGCGGCGATCAACACTCGGTCAAGATCGGCGGGTCGGAGTCCCCGGCCCGTGCCCGTCACCCCCGGGACCGTTGTTTTTGCAGTTGCTTGGGGGAATCATGTGGCGAGGCAAAGGCTCCGTTTTCCGTTCACAGGCACGTCATCGGCTACGGTGCGATCCGCTTCGCGCGCCGGAGGAGCGTCGGCCGACGGACCCGCGCGCGCCGCACCAGGGGGCACAGCAACGTTTTCCAGCGGACGTACGTCGCCCGACCGTCGTCGTACACCGCTTCCGACACGCACGCGCGAGCACGCGCGTGCGCACCGACACAGGCAGGGGTGGGGATGGCCGAGCACCGGCAGTCCAAGAAGCGCAGGTACATCACGTGGGCGGTGGCCGGCGCGGCCGTCGTCGTGGGTGGTGGCATCGCGGCGCAGACCTCGATGGCCGCCACCACCTGGCCGGCCCAGAAGACGTACACCGGCCGTGCCTTCGACACCTGCACCGCGCCCTCGCTGACCGCGATGAAGGCCTGGCGCACCGACAAGTACTACGGCGCCGCGGCCGTCTACGTCGGCGGCAAGAACCGCGGCTGCAACCAGCCCAACCTCACCGCCTCCTGGGTGAAGTCGGTCAGCTCCCAGGGCTGGAAGCTCATACCGATCTACGTCGGCGCCCAGCCGCCGTGCCAGAAGAGCTCCAACCCGGAGAAGCTCACCGCCTCCACCGCCTCCTCGCTCGGCACCGCCGACGCCAAGGACGCGGTCGCCAAGTCCGCCGCGCTCGGCATGAAGGCGGGCAGCGCGATCTACCTCGACATGGAGCCGTACGACACGACCGACAAGTCGTGCAACGACGCCGTGCTGACCTATGTCCGCGCCTTCGACAAGGAACTGCGCGCCAAGACCTACCGGGCCGGCTACTACGGCTTCACCAGTTCCAGCGCCAAGGCCATCGCCACCGCGACCAACAAGACCGACCTGCCGGGCAACCTCTGGTACGCCCTCTGGGACGGCAAGGAGACCACGACCACCGACTGGCCGTGGGGCTCCACCCAGTTCACCAACCACAGCCGCGCCCACCAGTACAAGGTGAACAGCAAGGAGACGCGCGGCGGCGTCACCCTCACCGTCGACCGCGACTACTGGGACGCCCCGGTCGCCATCACCGGCTGAGGCGGAGCGGGGCAGGGCAGGCAGGCAGGATCGGACGGGAATCGTGGCCAGACAGGTCAGACAGGTGACGCAGGCGCGATCCGGAAAGGCGGGACCGGCCCAGGCGGGCGGCCCGCTCGCCGGGGCGGGACGGGCCGCCGTCGCACGGCTGCGCGCACTGCGCGGCCGCACCATCGCCCTCGCGGCGGGCGCGGTGGCCGTCGTCGGCGCGCTGGTGGTGACCGGCGCGCTGCTCTCCCGGCACGACGACCGGCCGCCGATCCCCGACACCCGCGCCCGGCACTACACCGAGACCGACGCCTGCCTGCTCACCGGCGAGGACGGAATCACCGCCGGCACCACCTCCGGCACCGTCTGGCAGGGCATGCAGGACGCCTCCCGCACCACCCACGCCCGGGTCAGCTACACCCAGGTGACCGGCGAACAGAGCGTCGGCAACGCGCGGCCGTTCCTCAACGGCATGCTGCAACGCTCCTGCGACGTCGTCCTGGCGGTGGGCCGGCCCGAGACGACGGCGGCGGCCGGGACCGCGCCGCAGTACAAGAAGGTCGGCTTCGTGCTGGTCGGAGGCGGCGGCGTCGGCGGCAACGTCACCACGGTGCGCCCCGGCGACGGCCTGCGCGCCGACGTCGCGGCGGCCGTTCGGCGGGCGGTGCGCGAGCGGAGCTAGAGCGCCCGGGCGGCGCGGCGGTGTCGGAAGTCCCCGGGAATCGTTGGTCCAATGGCTTGGCCGGAGCCCGGCCGCTGCCTACCATCGATCACCGCAAGACTTTGTGCACCGCCGCACAATCTCCACACGGGAGGTTCCCTTGCACCGCCGCCGTCGCACCGCGCTCGTCCTGTCCGCCGCGATCGCAGCGGCGGCCCCACTCCTGACCGCCTGCGGCAACGACGCGCATCCCGGCGCGGCGGCCGTGGTGGGCGGACAACGGATCACCGTCGGGCAGTTGCAGAGCCGGGTGGACGAGGTGCGCCGGGCCCAGCGGGCCGCGGTGGCCGACGAGACGCAGTACCAGCAGGCCGTCGCCCGCACCGGCACGCTCTCCCGGGACACCCTGCACCAGATGGTGCTCGACCGGGTGCTGGACCGCGCCGCCCGGGACGCGGGCGTCACCGTCTCCCGCCACGAGATCCAGCAGATGCGCACCGGACTGGAGCAGCGGGCCGGCGGATCCCAGGCGCTGGAGACGGTCTGGCTCCAGCAGTACGGGGTGCCGCCGCGGCGCCTGGACGACAACCTCCGCCTCCAGGTCGAGGCCCAGAAGCTGGCGGCCGCGCTGCACACCGACACCAGCGGGCCGGCCTTCTGGAAGGCACTGTCGACCGCCTCCGGCAAGCTGGACGTCGACCTCAACCCGCGCTACGGCGCCTGGGACGTCCAGAAGGGCGGCGTCGAGGCGAAGGCGCCATGGCTGCGGGACGTCTCGTCGGCGGGCGCGGGGCAGGTGGCGTGACGCGGCGCGGGACGGGCGGCGTGCGGCCCGCGCGGACGGTGTGAGGCCCGCGCGGACGGTGTGAGGCCCGCGCGGACGGTGTGAGGCCCGCGCGGACGGTGTGAGGCGCGCACGGTGCGCCGGCCGCCCCGAGGACGGCTCGGGGGGCCGTCGACGCCGTGGGTTACGTTCGAAGGCGTGAACACCTCCACCGCCCACGGCGCCGAAGCCTCCCCCGGCCGCATCGTCCTGCTCACCACCAGCCACCGGGTCGCCCCCGGGCTGCTGTCCTGGCCCGCCTGGCAGGCGCTGCGCGCGGCCGACCGGGTGCTGTGCGCGGACGGGGCGCATCCGCAGCTGCCGTATCTGCGCGAGGCGGGCGTCACCGTCGCCGAGGAGTCGCCGACCGCCGGGGAACTGGTCGACGCCTGCGCGGGCGGCCGTACGGTCGTGGTGGTGGCCACCGGCGAGGGCGAGCCGGTCCTCACCGACCAACTGGCCCGCCTCGCCGGCTCCGGGCGCGTCGCCATGCCGGAGCTCGAGCTGCTCCCCGCCTCCTACGACCTGCCGGGCGCCCGCCTGCTCGATCTGGTGCAGGTCATGGACCGGATCCGCGCCGAGTGCCCCTGGTCGTCCCGGCAGACCCACGAGGGCCTGGCCAAGTACGCCATCGAGGAGGCGTACGAGCTGGTGGAGTCGATCGAGGACGGTGACCGGGACGAGCTGCGCGAGGAGCTGGGCGACGTCCTCCTCCAGGTCGTCTTCCACTCCCGCATCGCCGAGGAGGACCCCGAGGAGCCCTTCTCGGTCGACGACGTGGCCGGCGGCATCGTCGCCAAGCTGATCCACCGCCATCCGCACGTCTTCGGTGACGAGACGGCCGAGACCCCGGAGGAGGTGAAGGCGCACTGGCTGCGCACCAAGGCCGAGGAGAAGCGGCGCACCTCCGTGACGGACGGTGTCCCCCTCGGCCAGCCCGGTCTGGCCCTCGCGGCGAAGCTGGCCTCCCGGGTCCGCACGGCGGGCCTCGACGTGCCGCTGCCCGGGGCGGAGGGCGTCGGCTACGAGCTGCTGGCGCTGGCCGCCCGCGCCGAGGCGACCGGCGTCGACCCGGAGGCGGCGCTGCGGGCGGCGGCGCGGACGTACCGGGACGCGATCAGGGACGCCGAGGGCGTCTGAGGCGCGAAGCGGAGGCCGGGGGCCCGGAGGACGGCCCGAAGGAGCCGAGGGGCACGGGGCCGTGAGGCCGCGCGGCGCCGCCGCACAGGGCGCGCCCGGCTCCCGCCGGCGCGCGGCCGGCACGCTCCAGCGGGCTGGAGGCGCCGTCCCGGGAAACCGGGGACGGGGAGAAGGAGAGGAGAAGAAGGGGAGGGGAGGAAGGGGAGCGGCGGGGGCGGAACGCCTGGACGCCGGGTCCCACGACTAGGGTCGGCCCCATGCACGACCAGCCACCCGTTCCACCCGCTTCCGGCACCACCCCGCCCCGCCCCGGGACCACCCCGCCTCCCCTCTTCACCTGGGAGTTCGCGAGCGACCCCTACCCGGCGTACGCCTGGCTGCGCGAGCACGCCCCGGTGCACCGGACCCGGCTGCCCAGCGGCGTGGAGGCCTGGCTGGTCACCCGGTACGCCGACGCCCGGCAGGCCCTGGCCGACTCCCGGCTGTCCAAGAACCCCGCGCACCACGACGAGCCGGCGCACGCCAAGGGCAAGACCGGCATTCCCGGCGAGCGCAAGGCCGAGCTGATGACGCATCTGCTCAACATCGACCCGCCGGACCACACCCGGCTGCGCCGGCTGGTCAGCAAGGCGTTCACGCCCCGCCGGGTCGCCGAGTTCGCGCCGCGCGTGCAGGAGCTGACCGACGGCCTCATCGACGGGTTCGCCGGGCGCGGCAGCGCCGACCTCATCCACGAGTTCGCCTTCCCGCTGCCCATCTACGCCATCTGCGACCTGCTCGGCGTCCCGCGCGAGGACCAGGACGACTTCCGGGACTGGGCGGGCATGATGATCCGGCACGGTGGCGGCCCGCGCGGCGGGGTCGCCCGGTCGGTGAAGAAGATGCGCGGCTACCTCGCCGAGCTGATCCACCGCAAGCGCCAGGCGCTGCCCGCCGAACCCACCCCCGGCGAGGACCTGATCTCCGGCCTGATCCGCGCCTCCGACCACGGCGAGCACCTCACCGAGAACGAGGCCGCGGCCATGGCCTTCATCCTTCTCTTCGCCGGTTTCGAGACGACCGTCAACCTCATCGGCAACGGCACGTACGCCCTGCTCACCCACCCCGCGCAGCGCGAGCTGCTGCAACGTTCCCTCGCGGCGGGGGAGAGCGGCCTGCTGGAGACCGGTGTGGAGGAGCTGCTGCGCTACGACGGTCCGGTGGAGCTGGCCACCTGGCGGTTCGCCACCCGACCGCTGACCATCGGCGGGCAGGAGATCGCCGCCGGCGACCCGGTGCTCGTGGTCCTGGCGGCCGCCGACCGGGACCCGGAGCGGTTCGCCGGCCCGGACACCCTCGACCTCGCCCGGCGGGACAACCAGCACCTGGGCTACGGCCACGGCATCCACTACTGCCTCGGCGCCCCGCTGGCCCGTCTGGAGGGGCAGACCGCGCTCGCCACGCTCCTCACCCGGCTCCCCGACCTCGCCCTGGACGCCGATCCGGCGGACCTGCGCTGGCGGGGCGGACTCATCATGCGCGGCCTGCGGACCCTGCCCGTCCGGTTCACTCCCCGCCCGGCCGCGCAAGGGCGGAGCGGCACCGGAGAAGGCCCTGCGCGAACCCGTTGACGCACGCAAAGGTGACACATGTTCAACTGTGTGATCTTCACGTGATCTGTGTGGCATTAACTTGTGACAAGTGATCGGGAGCCGCTACCTTCACGCATCAGCGCGGCGGCGGGCACCATCCGCCGCGCGGTCACCGTTGTCTCGCGAAAGGTCTCTGCATGCTCTCCGGGAACGGTCGTCACCGTCGCCCCCGTCAGGCTCCGGCCCTCCTCGTCGCCGCCGGGGTGACCGGCTCCGCCATCGCCATCCCGCTCGTCGCCGCCTCCGGCGCGAACGCGGCCGACGGCACCACGTGGGACAAGGTGGCACAGTGCGAGACCGGCGGCTCCTGGAGCGCCGACAACGGCAACGGCTACTACGGCGGCCTGCTGCTGACCCAGGACGACTGGGAGAAGTACGGCGGTCTCTCCTACGCCGCCAGCCCCGACCAGGCCAGCCGGTCCCAGCAGATAGCCGTGGCCGAGAAGATCCTCGCCGACCGGGGCGCCGGCGCCTGGCACACCTGCGGGCTGCTGTCCGGGCTCACCAAGAGCTCCGGGGCCGCGAAGGTCGACACGGGCGTGGGGGGCGACTCGGTCCCCTCGTCCTCGAAGAAGGCGGGCGGCAACGGCTCGGCCAAGTCGTCGGGTTCGACCGACTCGTCCGATGCCTCGGGTACCTCGGATGCCTCCGATTCGTCCGACGACGGTACTGACCCCGGCCAGTCCGACTCGCCCGGGGGGACGTCCGACCCGGCCGATCCCTCCGGTTCCCCGGCCGGCGCCTCCGACGCGCCCCGCGCCTCCAAGTCGCCCGGTTCCGCGAACCGGTCGGACGGTTCCACCGCCGCGGAGCCCTCCACCGCGCCCTCCTCGCCGGCCAAGGGCGGCGAGACGGTCGGGTCGGACGCGTCCCACGGGACCGGAACGACCGGCACCTCCCCCTCACGGAGCGCGGGGTCCGGCGGTCAGGACGACTACGACCGCTCGGACAACTCCGTCCAGAGCGTCGGCTCTTCGGCCCTCGTGGACACCGGGGCGCTGGGCGGCGGCCGGCACCGCGGCGGCAGCGCCGCCGAGACCCCGGCGGACAGCCGTACGACCGCAGCCGGCGGCCGGCACGCCTCGCGCGGCGACGCCGCCTCCTACACGGTCCGCTCCGGCGACTCCCTCGCCTCCATCGCCGACTCCCTTGACGTGAGCGGCGGGTGGCACGCGCTCTACGACGCGAACAAGAGCGCCGTCGGTGCCGACCCGAACCACATCGTGGCCGGTCAGAGCCTGGATGTCCCTACCGAAAACGCCCATAAGTAGAGGGAGTTCGCGCCATACTTCGCACAGAATGCCCCATTCGGTGAAAGTGTGGGATGAGTCTCAGAAGCCCTGATCGTCTTTGAATTTCCGTCGATCACCTGCCTACGGTCGTGACCGCTCGCCACCGCGAGCCCCGGCTGCCGCAACGCCGAATCCTGCCAGCGGCCGCACGGGAACAGTCGTCGCGTCACGCGCCGTAGGCAGGAGCGGGGGACCCAAGGTAGTTGCCGCGCCGGGAAGTTCACCGGAGCGGCTGGGGGTGAAGCCGTACCTCCCCAAAGGTACGGCCGGGCAACTCAACCGGCCCGAACCCGACAGCTCACCTCGCAGGCGTCGGTGAGGGGATCCATCCATGCTGTTTTCCAGCAAGGGCAAGCACCGTCGTCCCTCCAAGGCCACCCGCGCCATCGCGCTCGCCGGTGTCACCGGCGCCGCCGTCGCCGCTCCGCTGATGGCCGCCGGCAACGCCTCCGCCGCCACCGCCTCCGAGTGGGACGCGGTCGCCCAGTGCGAGTCCGGCGGCAACTGGTCCATCAACACCGGCAACGGCTTCTACGGCGGCCTGCAGTTCACCAACTCCACCTGGGCCGCCTACGGGGGCACCGCCTACGCCTCGCGCGCCGACCTGGCCTCCAAGTCGCAGCAGATCGCCGTCGCGGAGAAGGTCCTGGCGGGTCAGGGCAAGGGCGCCTGGCCGGTCTGCGGCAAGGGCCTGTCCGGCGCCGGGTACACCGGCGGCTCGAGCTCGTCCTCGTCTTCGTCCTCCTCCTCGTCTTCGTCCTCCTCCTCCTCCTCCTCGTCTTCGTCCTCCTCTTCCTCGTCGAGCGGTGGCTCCGGCAGCTCCAAGAGCACCACCACCCGCTCCACCGAGCGGCAGGCCGCCAACCGCTCCATGACGCGTCCGGCCCCCAGGAAGACCGTCACCACCCCGACCGGCAAGAAGGTCAAGAAGGGCGACGGCGAGTACAAGGTGGTCGCCGGCGACACCCTCAGCTCCATCGCCACGGCCCACCACGTCCAGGGCGGCTGGGAGAAGCTGTTCCGGCTGAACAAGGACATCGTCGAGGACGCCAACCTCATCTACCCGGGCCAGCAGCTGCACCTGAAGTGACAGCGGGCCGACGGCCGGACCGGACGACGGCCGGCCGGCGGCCGGGCCACGGGCCCCGCCAGGCGCGGCCCCCGTCATGGGGGCCGCGTGAGGACCGCCCCCCGTCCCCACGGGCTCCCCGCCCCGGTGCGTGTTCCCCCGTACGCACCGGGGCGGGGCTTTTTTCATCTCCTGTTCCCGGCCCCGCCACCGGCCCCTTTGTTCCGGTAGGAAACAATGTGTACCGTCACCCTGTCCACGGGACGGTCGGTCGGCCGGTCGGCGCCCCGGGACGGTTAGGCTCTAGTCGCAAGGCTCACACGCCCCGCACTTCAAGCGTCACATCCAAGAAGGAGATGCTCGTGCCGTCCATCGACGTCGTCGTAGCCCGGGAAATCCTGGACTCCCGAGGCAACCCCACGGTCGAGGTCGAGGTCGGCCTCGACGACGGCAGCACGGGTCGTGCCGCCGTTCCCTCCGGCGCCTCCACCGGCGCCTTCGAGGCCATCGAGCTCCGCGACGGCGACCCCAACCGCTACCAGGGCAAGGGCGTCGAGAAGGCCGTCCTCGCCGTGATCGAGCAGATCGGCCCGGAGCTGGTCGGCTACGACGCCACCGAGCAGCGCCTCATCGACCAGGCCATGTTCGACCTGGACGCCACCGACAACAAGGGCTCGCTGGGCGCCAACGCCATCCTCGGCGTCTCCCTCGCCGTCGCCCACGCCGCCTCCGAGGCGTCCGACCTCCCCCTCTTCCGCTACCTGGGCGGCCCGAACGCGCACCTGCTGCCGGTGCCGATGATGAACATCCTGAACGGCGGCTCGCACGCCGACTCCAACGTGGACATCCAGGAGTTCATGATCGCCCCGATCGGCGCGGAGTCCTTCTCCGAGGCGCTGCGCTGGGGCACCGAGGTCTACCACACCCTCAAGAAGGTCCTGAAGAACAAGGGCCTGGCCACCGGCCTCGGCGACGAGGGCGGCTTCGCCCCGAACCTCGGCTCCAACCGCGAGGCCCTCGACCTCATCCTCGAGGCGATCAAGGAGGCCGGCTACACCCCCGGCGAGCAGATCGCCCTCGCCCTCGACGTCGCCGCCTCCGAGTTCTACAAGGACGGCTCCTACCTCTTCGAGGGCAAGGAGCGCTCGGCCGCCGAGATGACCGAGTACTACGCCGACCTCGTCGACGCCTACCCGCTGGTCTCCATCGAGGACCCGCTGTTCGAGGACGACTGGGCCGGCTGGAAGACCATCACCGACAAGCTCGGTGACAAGGTCCAGCTCGTCGGTGACGACCTGTTCGTGACCAACCCCGAGCGCCTGGCCCGCGGCATCGAGGACGGCGCCGCCAACGCCCTGCTGGTGAAGGTGAACCAGATCGGTTCGCTGACCGAGACGCTGGACGCCGTCGAGCTGGCCCAGCGCAACGGCTTCAAGTGCATGATGTCCCACCGCTCCGGCGAGACCGAGGACGTCACCATCGCCGACCTGGCCGTCGCCACCAACTGCGGCCAGATCAAGACCGGCGCCCCGGCCCGCTCCGAGCGCGTCGCCAAGTACAACCAGCTGCTGCGCATCGAGGAGATCCTCGACGACGCCGCGGTGTACGCCGGCCGCAGCGCGTTCCCGCGCTTCAAGGGCGACGCCGGCAAGGCCGAGGTCTCCAAGGGCTGAGGCGCCCCGGGCCTCGTCCTGGCCAGTCGTCCGTACGTCCCCGTACTCGGTCCCGTACCGTGTCCGGGGACGTACGTACGTGTGAGTGGCATGAAGGGGAGGCGGGGACGATGGCCGTGCGGGACCGGGACCGGTTCTCCACCGCGACCAGGCTCAGGGTGCTCGGCGAGCAGACCGCGGCCCGCGTCTACCGTTCCCAGACCCGGCGCCAGGCCCGCCGCTCCCGGCTGACCGGGCGCGCCGCGCTGCTCGCGCTGGTGGTGTGCTCGATCGTGGTCGCCCTGGCGTACCCGATGCGGCAGTACGTCTCCCAGCGGGCCGACATCGCCGACCTCAGGCGGCAGAAGCAGCAGGCACAGCAGCGGGTCGAGCAGCTGCGCGACCTGAAGGCGCGCTGGCAGGACGACGCGTACGCCGAGCAGCAGATCCGGGAGCGGCTGCACTACGTGCTGCCGGGGGAGACCGGTTACACCGTGGTCGACCCGGGGCCCGTCAAGCAGTCCCGCGCCGGGAAGGGGACGGCCCGCCGTCCCTGGTACACCAATGTCTGGTACGGGGTCGACAAGTCCGACGCCGGCCAGTGAACGGACAGAAAGACAGGCATGGAAACCCCTCCGCCGCCCACCGAGCGCACCGAACCCACCGACGCGGACGTCGAGGCATTCAAGCAGCAGCTCGGGCGGCCGCCGCGCGGCCTGCGGGCGATCGCGCACCGCTGCCCGTGCGGGCAGCCGGACGTCGTGGAGACGGCCCCGCGGCTGCCCGACGGCACGCCCTTCCCGACGCTGTACTACCTGACGTGCCCGCGCGCCGCCTCGGCGATCGGCACACTGGAGGCGGACGGCGTGATGAAGGAGATGACGGAGCGGCTGGCCACCGACCCGGAACTGGCGGCGGCGTACCGGGCGGCGCACGAGGACTACATCCGGCGCCGTGACGAGATCGAGGAGCTGACGGGCTTCCCGAGCGCGGGCGGCATGCCGGACCGGGTCAAGTGCCTGCACGTCCTGGTCGCCCACTCGCTGGCCGCCGGGCCGGGTGTGAACCCGCTGGGCGACGAGGCGATCGCGATGCTGCCCGAGTGGTGGCGCAAGGGGCCGTGCGTGACGGTGCCCGGACCGACGTCCGGCGACGGGCCGCAGGCGGGGACGGCGAGCGACGGCGAGGGCCGCCTCGCCGTCGAGCCGATCGACGAGGAGGACAAGTGACCCGGGTCGCCGCCATCGACTGCGGTACCAACTCCATCCGTCTGCTCGTGGCGGACGCGCATCCCGAGACGGGCGAACTGGTCGACCTGGACCGGCGGATGACGATCGTCCGGCTGGGCCAGGGCGTCGACCGCACCGGCCGGCTCGCCCCCGAGGCGCTGGAGCGCACCTTCGCGGCCTGCCGCGAGTACGCCGAGGTCATCAAGGAGCACGGCGCCGAACGGCTGCGCTTCGTGGCCACCTCCGCCTCCCGGGACGCGGAGAACCGGGACGAGTTCGTGCGCGGGGTGGTGGACATCCTCGGCGTCGAACCCGAGGTGATCTCCGGCGACCAGGAGGCGGAGTTCTCCTTCACGGGCGCGACGAAGGAACTGACGGGCCGTGACGACCTCGCCAAGCCGTTCCTGGTGGTGGACATCGGCGGCGGCTCCACGGAGTTCGTCGTCGGAGGCGAACACGTGCGGGCGGCGCGCTCGGTGGACGTGGGCTGCGTCCGGATGACCGAGCGGCACCTGGTCCGCGACGGCGTGGTGAGCGACCCGCCCACCGAGGAGCAGATCGCGGCGATAAGGGCCGACATCGAGGCGGCCCTCGACCTGGCCGAGGAGACGGTCCCGCTGCGCGAGGCGCACACCCTGGTGGGCCTGGCCGGGTCGGTGACGACGGTGTCGGCGATCGCGCAGGACCTGCCGGAGTACGACTCGGCGCGCATCCACCACTCGCGGATCTCCCACGACCGGGTCCGAGAGATCACGAGGACGCTGCTCCACTCCACGCACGCCGAGCGCGCCACGATCCCGTCCATGCACCCCGGCCGGGTCGACGTGATCGGGGCGGGCGCCCTGGTACTGCTCGCGATCATGGAACGTATCGGCGCGGAGGAGGTCGTGGTCAGCGAACACGACATCCTGGACGGCATCGCCTGGTCGGTGGCGTAGTCGCACCGTGGTCTTTTCTCTGCTTGAGTCGTTTCGCGCCTTTTGTCCGGAACACCCGCAAGGGGGGTTCTCCGGAAGGAAGGCGAGGGGACATGATCACCAGAGAGCAGATCGTGGCCGTGCTGGATCACGCGGTCCGTGACGGCGACGGCAACAGGATCGGTGAGGCCAAGCACGTCTACCTCGACGACGTGACCGGGCTGCCGGAGTTCGTGACCGTCAGGACGGGCCTGTTCGGCTCGCACGAGACGTTCGTGCCCACCCGGGAGGCATCCGTGGTGCGGGACCACCTGGAGGTCCCCTACCGCAAGGACAAGGTCAAGGGCGCTCCGCACATCGACGTCGACGCGAGCGGCCACCTCTCCAAGGCCGCGGAGCACCGGCTGTACGACTACTACGGTCTCGAGCGGGGCGACGCCGCGGGCCGTCCCGGTGCGGCCGCCGAGGGCGGCCGGGCGGGCCCCTCGGTCACGGACGCCGCGGCGGGTGCCGCGGGAACGGCCGCCCCGGCGGCGGCGCCCGGGCGCACGGCGGCCGGAGCCGGACGGACCCCGGCGGGGACGGAAACCGGGCGGACCCCGGCCGGGACGGCGACCGGGCGGACCCCGGCCGGAACGGGCACCGGGTGGACCACGGCCGGGAGCGGGCAGGCCGCGGCCGGGACCGGACGGTTCACGGCCGGGGAGGCCGGGACGGCCGGTGGTGCGGTGGCCGGCGCGGCGGGCCGTGCGCGGGCCGAGGACCGGGCCCGTACGGAGGACCGGGCCCGTACGGAGCTGGGACGCGGCGAGGCCATGACGCGCTCCGAGGAACGCCTGCGCGTCAGCGTCGAACGCCGTGAGGCGGGCCGCGCCAGGCTGCGCAAGTACGTGGTCACCGAGGAGGTGGAGGAGACGGTGCCGCTGCGCCACGAGGAGGTGCGCGTGGAGCGGGAGCCGATCACGGACGCCAACCGCGACGCCGCCCTGTCCGGGCCGGACATCGGCGAGGCCGTGCACGAGGTGATCGTGTACGAGGAGCGCCCGGTGGTGGAGATCGAGGCGGTGCCCGTCGAACGGGTCCGGCTGACCACGGAGGAGCACATCACCCAGGAGACGGTGCGCGGACGCGTCCGCAAGGAGCACATCAAGGGCGAGGCCGAGGGGTTCGAGGACACCGCCGCCGACACCGGCGAGGCCCGTGGGGCCCGGGAGCCCGGCGGAGGGCGCGGAACGCGCTGGACCCGCGGCACCGGCGGCACGGGCGGCACGGGCGGCATCTGAGGCCCGGGCGGCCCGGGCCGGAGCCGCGATCGCCGGGGCGGGGCGGTCGTCAGGGCCCCCGGGCGGCACGGGGGCCGGCACCCCGCGCACGGCACGGGGTGCCGGCGGTGAAGGGGGCGGCGGTCCGAGGCCGGCCGGTGACGCCGGTCTCTTCGCGGAAGTGCGGCTACCGCCCCCTTGCTACTGGCCGGTAACCTCTCTTGAGCAGTGATGAGGACGCATGAGCGGGCTTCCGGGCGCCTTTCGTCGCGTCGCCCGACGCTCTGTCGGAAAACTTCGTGAAGTTCTTCACAAGAGATTCGGTCCCGCAGGAGGACTCAAGGGCTCACAGGGGTCCGTTCGGGGGCTCAACGGGCCTTCGAGGCTGCTCGAAGGAGCGTCCGTCCGGGATTCCGCAAGGGCCTGACGAGACCTTTCCGCGGGACCGTCGGAACCCGGAGTGGCAGCTCACGCGGCCTTGACAACGGTCGGAAGCGGACGCCGGTCACCTTCCGCCGCTTAGTTCTGCGGGAAGTGAGCCGCGGAGTTTAACACAGCCCCCCCGGAAGCTTGTGAAGGGGCGCACGAGAGGCCCCCCTGGGACAGGTGGATACTCGATGCCATGAGCACCACGGAGCGTCCCAGGATCCTCGTAGTAGGCGGTGGGTACGTAGGCCTGTACGCAGCTCGGCGCATCCTCAAGAAGATGCGCTACGGCGAGGCGACCGTCACGGTCGTCGACCCCCGGTCGTACATGACCTACCAGCCCTTCCTCCCCGAAGCCGCCGCCGGCAGCATCTCCCCGCGACACGTCGTCGTCCCGCTGCGACGCGTGCTTCCCAAGGCGGAGGTCCTCACCGGCCGGGTCACCACCATCGACCAGGACCGCAAGGTCGCCACGATCGCCCCGCTGGTCGGCGAGGCGTACGAGCTGCCCTTCGACTACCTGGTCATCGCCATGGGCGCGGTCTCCCGCACCTTCCCGATCCCCGGCCTCGCCGAGCAGGGCATCGGCATGAAGGGCATCGAGGAGTCCATCGGCCTGCGCAACCACGTCCTCGAGCAGCTCGACAAGGCCGACTCCACCACCGACGAGGAGATCCGCCGCAAGGCGCTCACCTTCGTCTTCATCGGCGGCGGCTTCGCCGGTGCGGAGACCATCGGTGAGGTCGAGGACATGGCCCGGGACGCGGCCAAGTACTACAAGAACGTCTCCCGCGAGGACATGCGCTTCGTCCTCGTCGACGCCGCCGACAAGATCCTTCCCGAAGTCGGCCCCAAGCTCGGCCAGTACGGCAAGGAGCACCTGGAGAGCCGCGGCGTGGAGATCTACCTCTCCACCTCCATGGACTCCTGCGTCGACGGTCACGTCGTGCTGAAGAACGGCCTCGAGGTCGACTCCAACACCATCGTCTGGACGGCCGGCGTCAAGCCCAACCCGGCGCTGACCCGCTTCGGCCTGCCCCTCGGCCCGCGCGGCCACGTCGACTGCGCCCCCACCCTCCAGGTGCAGGGCACGGACTACATCTGGGCCGCCGGCGACAACGCCCAGGTGCCCGACCTCGTCGGCCGCAAGGCGGGCAACGAGAACGCCTGGTGCCCGCCGAACGCCCAGCACGCGCTGCGCCAGGCGAAGGTCCTCGGCGACAACGTGGTCTCCGGCATGCGGGGCTTCCCGCAGAAGGAGTACAGCCACGCCAACAAGGGCGCGGTCGCGGGCCTCGGCCTGCACAAGGGCGTCGCGATGATCGTCATGGGCAAGATGAAGATCAAGCTCAAGGGCCGTCTCGCCTGGTACATGCACCGCGGCTACCACGGCATGGCGATGCCGACCTTCAACCGCAAGATCCGCGTCTTCGCCGACTGGACCCTCGGCATGTTCCTCAAGCGCGAGGTCGTCTCCCTGGGCGCCATGGAGAACCCCCGCGAGGAGTTCTACGAGGCCGCCAAGCCGGCGCCGGTCGCCGCCGCGCCGAAGACCGAGGAGAAGGCCAAGGCGTCCTGACGCCCGGTCGTCCCGTCCCCGGTCACTGAACGACCCGAAGGGGCCGCCCGCCATCCGTGGTGCGGGCGGCCCCTTCGGCGTGTCCGGAGACCGCCCGGCGGCCCGCCCGTCGGGGGCGGCCCAGGTGCGGACCCGCCGATGAGTGGCTGGTGCAACTGTTTTGCCCAGTCGTAACCCGCTTGCGGGACTGCGTCACGGGCGTCCCGGTGTTTACGTGGTGGATGACATTCCGGCGTTCGTCGTCACGGAGGTGTGCACCATGCCCGATGCCGCGCTGCGGCTCACGAGACTGCTCGAACAGTTGCTGGGGAAGCCGCTACCGGTGCGTGTGCGCGCCTGGGACGGTTCGGAGGCGGGACCGCCCGGCGCGCCGACGCTCGTCGTACGCAACCGCCGAGCCCTGCGCAGGCTGCTGTTCAAACCCGGCGAACTGGGCCTGGCCCGGGCCTGGGTGGCCGGCGACCTGACCGTGGAGGGCGACCTCTACACCGCCCTCGACCTGATGTCCGGGCTCATCTGGGAGCGGGGCGAGGACGCCCCGGGCCTCGGCCGGGCGCTGCGCGACCCCGAGGCGCGGGCCGCCGTGCGCGGCCTGGTGCGGCTGGCCGGACCACCGCTGCCGCCCGCCCCGCCCCCCGAGGAGGTCCGCCGCCGGCCCGGGCACCTGCACACCCGGCGCTCCGACAAGCGCGCCATCAGCCACCATTACGACGTCGGCAACGACTTCTACGAGATCGTCCTCGGGCCGTCCATGGTGTACTCCTGCGCCTACTGGCCGGCCCCCGAGCCCGCCGCCACCCTCGAGGAGGCGCAGCGCGACAAGCTCGAACTCATCTGCCGCAAGCTCGGCCTGAAGCCCGGTCAGCGTCTCCTCGACGTCGGCTGCGGCTGGGGCTCCATGGCCATCCACGCCGCCCGCGAGCACGGCGTGAGCGTCGTCGGCGTCACCCTCTCCCAGGAGCAGGCGGCGTACGCCCGCAAGCGCGTCGCCGACGAGGGGCTGACCGACCGGGTGGAGATCCGCGTCCAGGACTACCGGGACGTGGCCGACGGCCCGTACGACGCCATCTCCTCCATCGGCATGGCCGAGCACGTCGGCGCCGCCCGCTACCTGGAGTACGCGAACGACCTGTACGCCCTGCTGAAGCCCGGCGGCCGGCTCCTCAACCACCAGATCGGCCGCCGCCCGCAGCGCGACGAGTCGGCGTACCAGGTGGACGACTTCATCGACGCCTACGTCTTCCCGGACGGCGAACTCGCCCCCGTGGGCACCACCGTCACCCAGTTGGAGCGGGCCGGGTTCGAGGTGCGCGACGTGGAGTCGATCCGCGAGCACTACGCCCTCACCCTGCGCCGCTGGGTCGCCAACCTGGAGGCGGACTGGGACCGCGCGGTACGGCTCACCAGCCCGGGCCGCGCCCGAGTCTGGCAGCTCTACATGGCCGCCTCCGCCGTCGCCTTCGAGCGCAACCGGATCGGCGTCAACCAGGTGCTCGCCGTGAAGACGCCCGAGTCCGGCGGCTCGGGGCTGCCCCTGCGGGCCCGCACCTGGGGCGCGCCGGACGCGTAGCGGACCCGGCGGGCACACCGAAGGGGTCCCGTTCCGGCGCGGAACGGGACCCCTTCGGCACGGCCGGCGTCACTCGGACTTGATGGCCTGCAGCATGTTCAGGCGGGCCGCGCGCCGGGCCGGCCACAGGGACGCCAGGACGCCGACCGCCGCCGCCAGCAGCAGGAAGACGGCCATCCGGCCCCAGGGCAGGACCAGCTCGTACGTCGACATCTTGGTGCCGATCAGTTCACCGGCCGCCCAGCCGAAGAACACGCCCAGGCCGATACCGAGCACCCCGCCGAACAGGGAGATCACCAGGGACTCCAGACGGACCATCCGCTTGATGCCCTTGCGGTCCAGGCCGATGGCGCGGAGCATGCCGATCTCCTGCGAGCGTTCGAAGACCGACATCGCCAGGGTGTTGATGACCCCGAGGACCGCGACGATCACCGCCATGGCGAGCAGGCCGTAGAGCATGTTCAGCATCAGGGTGAACATCTGGGCGATGTCGTTGGAGATGTCCTTCTTGCTCTGCACCTTGATCGCCGGGTTCGAGCCGAGCGCCTCGGTGAGCTTGTCCTTGGTGGCACCGGACGCCCCGTCAGCGGTCTTCACCATGATCTGCATGTCGGTCGGGTCGCTCTGGTGCGGCGCCAGCGTGGCGTTGTCGAGCATGATCCCGCTGATCATGTCGTTGCCCTGGTAGACGCCGGCGACCGTCAGCCGCTGCTTGCCGCCGTCCTCGTAGGCGACGGTGAAGCCGGAGCCCGCCGTCCAGTGGTGCGACTTCGCGGTCCGGTCGTCGACCACGACCCGGGAGCCGCCCACCGTGAAGGAGCCGTCGTCGACCTTGAGGTCGGTCAGTTTCCCGATCGTGGCGCCGTTGACGCCGGTCAGGTACTCGGTGTCGCCGTCGATGCGGGAGGGCGCGCTGCGCAGCGGGCTGGTGGCGGTGACGCCGTCGGCGGCCGTCAGCCTCTTCTCGACATCGGCGGAGAGGCCGTTGCCGTTCGCCATCGACACCACGTAGTCGGCGCGGATCGCGGAGGACGCCATCCGGTCGATCGAGTGCTGCAGGCTGCCCGCCATCACCGTCATGCCGGTGATCAGGGTGAGCCCGATCATCAGCGCGGACGCGGTGGCCGCGGTGCGGCGCGGGTTGCGCACCGAGTTCTGCCGGGCCAGCTTGCCGGAGACGCCGAACACGCGCAGGACCGGTGCTGCGGCCGCGATCAGCGGCCGGGACAGCAGCGGGGTCAGGATGAACACACCGATGATCAGCAGCACCGCGCCGAGGCCCATCGGGGCCTGGGCGGAGTCGGAGTCCATCGTGGTGGCCGCCAGGACCACCGCGACGCCGGCCGCGGAGAACAGGGCGCCGAAGGTGTTGCGCAGCACCAGCGACTTGGTGGTGGCCCGCGCGTGCACGCTGCTCATCGCCGCCACCGGCGGGATCTTGGCGGCGCGCCGGCCCGGCAGCCACGCGGCCAGCATGGTCACGAGGACGCCGACCGCGAGGGCGGCGGCCACCGTGCCGGGGGTGATCACCAGCGGCCCGTCCGGGACGGTGGCGCCGAACGAGCCCATCAGCGACCTGAGTCCGGCGCCGATGCCGATGCCGGCCAGCAGACCTGTCACGGCGGCCACCGCGCCCACCACGAACGCCTCGATCAGCACCGACCGGGTGACCTGCCGGCGGGAGGCGCCGACCGCGCGCAGCAGCGCCAGTTCCTTGGTGCGCTGGGCGACCAGCATGGTGAAGGTGTTGGCGATGATGAAGGTGCCGACGAAGAGCGCGATCCCGGCGAAGACCAGCAGGCCCTGCTTCATGCTGCTCATCGACGAGGAGATCGCCTCCGCCTGGTCGTCGGCGAGTTTCTTCCCGGTGGTGGTCTCGGTCCTGCCCTTCGGCAGCGCCCGGTCGAGCTGCGCCTTCAGCGCGGTCTGACTGGTGCCGGCCTTCGCGGTCACGTCGATCTCGTCGAACGTGCCCGGCTTGCCGAAGAGCTTCTGGGCGGTGGCGGTGTCGAACAGGGCGAGGCTGCCACCGGCGGCGACGTTGCCGTCGTCGGTGGTGAAGATCCCGCTGACGGTGGGGGTCAGGACGGGGCCGTCGACGGAGACGCGCACGGTGTCGCCGACCTCGTAGCCGGCCCGCCGGGCGGTCTCGGAGTCGATGAGGACCTGGTCCGCGCCGTGCGGGGCGGCGCCGGCGGTGATCGGGTAGCGGGGGTCGTCGGACCCCCAGTAGTTGCCGCCCTCCGACCGGAAGCCGCCGCCGATCAGATCGCCGTCCTTGTCGGCGATGGCGGTGAAGCCGCGCACCACGCCGATGGCGTCGGCAGCCCCCGGCACCCGGGCGCTCCGGTCCAGCAGCGCCCGGGTCAGCTCGGGCGTCCTGCCGACCCGGTCTCCCCTGCTCTCCTGGTACTTGGCCTCGACGGCCACGTCGACGTGGTCGAAGCCCTTGGCGGAGCTGTTCTGGTAGGCGTCCGAGATGGTGTTGGTGAAGACCAGGGTCCCCGACACGAAGGCCACGCCGAGCATGACGGCGAGCACGGTCATCAGGAGCCGGGCCTTGTGCGCGAGTACGTTGCGCAAGGCGGTGCGGAACATGGGTCGTCTCAGTCCAGGGGTGCGAGGTGGGGGAGGAGGGCGGGTCCGCCGGGGCGTGCCCGGGCGGGAGGCGGGCCGGCGCGGTCCGACGGCGCCGGGCCGTGCGGCCGGCCGGCGCGGATCCCGGCGTCGCGCCGCGCCGTGGGGTCGGTGGATGCGACCCTCGGCGCGGCGCCGTGGGGTCAGCTGGTGCGGCCCTTGGCGTCGAACTGCTTCATGCGGTCGAGGACCGCGTCCGCCGTCGGCCCGTACACCTCGTCCACGATGCGGCCGTCGGCGAGGAACACCACCCGGTCCGCGTACGCCGCCGCCACCGGGTCGTGGGTGACCATCACCACCGTCTGGCCGTGCTCCCGCACCGAGTTGCGCAGGAAGCCGAGGACCTCGGCGCCCGAGCGCGAGTCGAGGTTGCCGGTGGGCTCGTCACCGAAGATGATCTCCGGCTGGGCGGCCAGCGCGCGGGCCACGGCGACGCGCTGCTGCTGGCCGCCGGAGAGCTGGGACGGCCGGTGGCCCAGCCGGTCGGCGAGCCCGACCATCCGGATCACGGTGTCCAGCCACTGCTTGTCCGGCCTGCGGCCCGCGATGTCCATGGGCAGGGTGATGTTCTCCAGGGCCGTCAGCGTCGGCAGCAGGTTGAACGCCTGGAAGATGAACCCGATCTTGTCCCGGCGCAGCCTGGTGAGCTGCTTGTCCTTCAGCGAGCCCAGTTCGGTGTCACCGATGCGCACCGAACCGGACGAGAAGGTGTCCAGGCCCGCCACGCAGTGCATCAGCGTGGACTTGCCGGACCCGGAGGGGCCCATGATCGCGGTGAACTCGGCCTGCGCGAAGTCGACGGAGACCCGGTCGAGGGCGACCACCTGGGTCTCGCCCTGTCCGTAGATCTTCGAGAGATCCGTGGCGCGCGCGGCCACGGAGGTGGTCCGGCCGGCGATGGAGGAGGTGGTCACGGGTGGGTGCTCCTGACGGGACGACGATGTTCTCGGGGACGTGTTCCATCGTCGTGACGGATCAGGCCCGTGACGTCAGCCGCTGCTCCGGTTCCTGGGGGCGACCACGGACGGACGGTGGCGGCCCGCGTCATACCTGGGGATGAGGGACGCCCCTGACAACCGCGTCGGCAGCCGCGTCGGCGGCCGGCCCGGGGCGGGGCGGGCGTGCCTCCCCCGGACGGAGGTGTCGAGAACGGGTGGAGCACCTTGTTCGGACGGTGAAATTCCGTCATTTCGCGTGCGCGGCCCGCCGTCGCCCGCAAGGCTGTTGGCAAGTGCCCACGGCCGCATTCAGGTGCTGATGCCCCCTCAGGCCTCAATAAAATAAGACAACATGAGCTCACCCGCTCACTGTTCGGGGGGTGTGCCCCGATAGGCTCAGAACCTCAGCGCGGAGCCCCAGGCCTGGCCCGGATGGTGGAATGCAGACACGGCGAGCTTAAACCTCGCTGCCCCTCGCGGGCGTACCGGTTCAAGTCCGGTTCCGGGCACCTCCCTCTACAGATGGTCTGACCGGGGGAACGGCCCCCTGGGTTGTTCCACCCTCTCCGTTCGGGAGCACCATGGGCGCACGGTGCTCCGCCGGTGTCCTGCCATGACGTACGTCGCGAGGCGAAAGAACGCCGACGACGAGGCCACCATTGTGTGGCTGCGGTGCGCACTCGTTCCTGGCGGCGGTCGTTCAGCAGGTTGCCTCCTGAGGGCAGGCGCCGGCCCACGGCTCCAGGGGACGGGCTACTCCTTGGCTCGTCCAACGGCCCGGGAACCGGGTGCGTCGGGGCATGCCTCCGCGGTACGGCCGGCGGGGAGTGGCAGGGCGCCAGACCGGAGGGTCAGCTGGTCCGTAATTCTCGGATCATGCACTCATAGAGCGGGGCGTCCTCCCACGGGTGGGAGATGCCGATTTTGTGATAGCCCCAGGCAAGATAGGCGTCACGGGCGGGATCGGCCTCCGGCTCCGGTCGGACGGTGAGCGTGACGCGCTCCGCGTCGACGCCGTCGAGGAGGCGGTCGTGGAGGCCGGCCGCGATGCCGCGGCGGCGCCACGCCTTGCGCACGGCGAGCTCGATGATGGCGAAGGATCGATGGCCGTCCTCTCGCATGTAGGGCTCGGGCAGGGTGACGTCCTGGAGGTTGTGCCACCAGCGGGTGTCCGGGGCCAGGAAGTAGCCGTATGTGAAGCCGACCGCCTCCTCACCGACTCGGGCGATGATCAGGCGCATGCCGGGCCGGCGGGCGTGGACCTGGTAACGGTCGATGAACTCCGCGACCTCGCGGCACCCTTCAAGGTAGGGCGGGTCGGCGTAGACCTCCGCGTACGCCCGGAGGAAGGCGTCGAGCCGGCCGGCCGGCGCAGGCCCCTCGTATCGGGTGAACCCCACGTCGGTCATCAGGCGGCCGCTCGCTCGTGGACGTACTCGCGTAGTTCCCGCGCGGCGTCCCGGGCGCTGACGGCGTCGTGACGGCCGAGGATGCCGACCACCTCGTGCAGGCGGCGCGTCACGCGGCCCGACTCGACCTCTTCGGTCCAGTGGCCTGGACGACGGTGACATCCTCTTCGACCTCGGCGCCGGCCTCACCGAGCTGGATTACTTCCTGCGCGGTGAGTACGGGTGGCGCGGCCGGTACGCCCCCCTCGACGTGTGGCTGGACGGCACCTTCGACCTCGACACCTGGCGGCCGATGAGGCCCGTCGGCTGGTACGCGGCCCTGGAGGTGCTGGAGCACCTCCAGAACCCCGGGGACCTGATCCGCCGAATGCAGGAAAGCGCGCTGAAGGGGTTCGTCGTGACGACGCCCAACAGCAGCGTCGTGGACGTTTTGGCGCAGGACCCCACCCATGTCACACCCCTGGACGAGGAGACTCTTCGGTCGTGGGGCCTGACGACCAGCCTGCACAACTTCTACGGCCAGTACCGGGACGGTATCTGCGGCCTGTGGCGAAAGGACTGACGACGTGAACCTGAGTGGCAGGAGAATCCTGGTCTTCGGTGTCCTCACCGAGACCAGCATGGGGTTCCGGATCGCTGAGGCGGCGACGAAGGCGGGCGCGGACGTGATCCTCGCCAACGCCCCGGGGCGGCCCTCCTCCATCATGGGCCGCATCGCGGGGCGGCTGCCGAAGGAGCCGGTGGCGTGCCTGTCCGCGGACATCACCGAGCCGAGCGACCTGGCGGCTCTCGCCGAGCAGATCGCCGCCCGCTGGGACGCCCTGGATGGCGTGGTGCACGCCGTCGCTTTCGCACCGCAGGACGCGCTCGGCGGCAACTTCCTCAACACCCCGTTCGAGTCGGTGGCAACCGCCATGAACGTTTCGGCATTCTCCCTCAAGGCGCTGACGACGAGTGTGCTGCCCTTGCTGGAGAAATCCGAGACCGGTGCCTCGGTGGTCAGCCTGACGTTCAACGCCACCGTGGCGTGGCCGGTCTATGACTGGATGGGGCCCACCAAGGCCGCCCTGGAGTCGGTCAACCGCTACCTCGCCCGGGACCTGGGGCCGAAGGGAATCCGAGTGAACGCGGTCGACTCCGGCCCGATCACGACGATGGCCGGCAAGTCCATCCCCGGCTTCGACGAGTTGGCGAAGCTGTGGCCCGAACGTGCCCCGCTCGGCTGGGACACCGCGGACGCCACTCCGGTGGCCGACACCGTCGCCTTCCTGCTGAGCGACGCGGCCCGCGCCATCACGGGCCAGGTACTGCACGTGGACGGTGGCTTCTCCGCCGTGGGCGCCTGAGCGGCAGACAGTCTCCAAATTCGCGGGGCCGTCGCCTCGACGGGCAGGCACCGCAGACAGGAAGCGCGTCGCCGGTCATGAAAGGGCGGCCCGTTCCGGGGAGCGTAGTGGTTACAACGTCGGTCGCCGGGTCCAGTGCCGACGGGATTCGGCGGCCCCGGGCAACTCCTCCGCCCGGGTTTCCGCGCGCTCCCGTTCCAGGCCGGGCCGCACCGGCGCCGGAGCGGGTCCCGCTGGGCGTCGCCGCTCCCGGCGGGGCGGGGGCCGCCGTCGGCGAGCGGCGGAACCATTGACATCGGTCGGGTCCGGGCGGACACTGCCGTCAACTTAGTGAAGGAAAGTTCACTGAGCGAACGCGTCGCGGGCACCGCGAACACCACGGCAAAGACGCCCACCCGAAGGGAACGACCGATGCGCACCACCGTCGGCATCATCGGAGCCGGCCCGGCCGGCCTGCTCCTCGCCCGGCTGCTCCGCAACGCCGGGATCGACTCGGTCGTCCTGGAGAGCCGTGACCGCGCCTACGTCGAGCAGCGCCAGCGCGCAGGCATCCTGGAGCAGGGCACCGTGGACGTGCTGCGCGCGGCCGGGGCCGGGGAGCGGATGGACCGCGAGGGGCTGCGGCACGACGGCATCGAACTGCGGTTCGCCAAGCGGCGCCACCGCGTCGACTTCCCGGGCCTGACCGGCGGCCGGTCGGTGATGGTCTACGCCCAGACCGAGGTCTGCAAGGACCTCATCGCCCTCCAGCTCAAGGAGGGCGGCCCGCTGCTGTTCGAGGCGGAGGCACTGGCCGTGGAGGGCGCGGAGAGCGACCGGCCCCGCGTCCGGTTCCGGCACGAGGGACGCGAGGAAGTCCTGGAGTGCGACTACGTCGTCGGGTGCGACGGCTTCTGGGGGGTGGCCCGCAAGGCGGTCCCCGCCCCGCTCTCGCGCACCTTCGAACGGACGTACCCCTTCGGCTGGCTCGGCGTCCTCGCCGACGTCGCCCCCTCGCACGACGAGCTGATCTACGCCCGGCACGAGCGCGGCTTCGCCCTGCTGTCCATGCGCTCCCCGTCCGTCTCCCGCCTCTACCTCCAGGTGCCCGTCGGCACCGACCCGCGGAGCTGGAGCGACGGGGAGATCTGGGACGAGCTGGACCGCCGCCTGGAGACCGACGACGACTGGACCCTGGACCGGGGCCCGATCACCCAGAAGTCGGTGACCCCGATGCGCTCCTACGTCCACGAGCCGATGCGCCACGGGCGGCTCTTCCTCGCCGGGGACGCCGCCCACATCGTGCCGCCGACCGGAGCGAAGGGGCTCAACCTCGCCGTCGGGGACGTCGTCACCTTCGCGCGGGCGCTGACGCACCGTGAGGAGACCGGCTCCGACGCGCTCCTGGACGCCTACTCGGCCAACTGCCTGCGGCGGGTCTGGCAGGCCGAGCGGTTCAGCTACGACATGACGACCATGCTGCACCGCGCCCCCGACGCCACCCCCTTCGAGGAGCGGCTGCAACTCGCCCGCCTGGACCGGATCGCCTCCTCCCGGGCGGCCGCCACCGACCTGGCCGAGGGCTACACGGGGTACCCGGTCGGCTGACGGGGCGTCCCCCGGAGCCCGGTGATCTCCGGCTGATTCCGGACGTGTCCCAGGTTGGTCATGAATGGCGCCGTCCCGCGCCGGGAATCACCCGCCCGCGTAGCGTGTTCCGCAACAGGACGAGGGAAAGATCCTTCCCAGGTACTAGGGTCGATCCTTTGCCGTTCCATTACTCTTGAGCCAAGGCCACGACGTATGGCCATGGAGGAGTGAGATGAGGAGCAGAAACCCGGTCTTCTCGCGACGGGGATTCAGCCGCGACAACGGCTACGCGGGCTTCAACACCGCGCCGCAGGCCGGGGGCCCCGCAGTCGGCACGCAGGGCAATCCGTACGCGCAGGGCAACCCGTACGCCCAGCCGAGCGGCGATCCCTACGCGCAGAACCCTTACGCTCAGAACCCCTACGCCCAGCAGGACCTGCAGTACGGCGCGCCGCCGCAGGCCCCGGCCGCCGCCGGCCGGATGACGATGGACGACGTCGTCGTGCGCACCGCCTCCACGCTCGGCGTGCTGGTCGTCACGGCCGCGCTCGCCTGGGCGCTGCTGCCGGTCGACGACGCCAACATCACCCGGTCGTACGGCATCGGGATCGGCGCCGCGCTGATCGCGATGGTGCTGGGCTTCGTGCAGTCCTTCAAGCGCAAGGCCTCGCCCGCGCTGATCCTGACCTACGCGGCGTTCGAGGGCGTGTTCCTCGGCGTGGTCTCCAGCGTCGTCGACAACCGCATCGCGAGCGGCGCCGCCATGCAGGCGGTGCTCGGCACGATGGCGGTCTTCGCCGCCGTGCTGATCGCGTACAAGGCCCGCTGGATCCGCGTCAACCGCCGGTTCTACGGCTTCGTGATGGCGGCAGCGCTCGGCTTCGTACTGCTGATGGCGGTGAACATGCTGTTCGCCGTGTTCGGCGGCGGTGACGGTCTCGGCTTCCGCAGCGGCGGCCTCGGCGTCCTCTTCGGCGTCATCGGCGTGATCCTCGGCGCCTGCTTCCTCGCCCTGGACTTCAAGCAGGTCGAGGACGGTGTCGCCTACGGCGCGCCGCGCGAGGAGGCCTGGCTCGCGGCGTTCGGCCTCACCCTGACGCTGGTGTGGATCTACATGGAGTTCCTGCGGATCATCGCGATCCTCAACCAGAACGACTAGCGGTCACCCGCGCGACACGCGAAGGGCCCCGGCTCCGGCCGGGGCCCTTCGCTGTCGACACGCCGCTCGGCTCACCCGGAGCGGCGTCGCCCGGCGCCTCTCGTCCGGTCATGCCGGGCTCGCGGGCCCTGGCACCGCTCCGCCGGGCCGGAAGACCCTAGAGCAGCTTGCGCGCGGCCCTCCTCAGGTCGTACTCGTGGATGATCGCCTTGGCGTGGCCGTACGCGAGGTTGTGCTCGTGGCGGAGCCAGCTCAGCTTCTCCTCGAAACAGAGCGCCGGGCCCTCTTCGACGGTGCGCAGCCAGTCGGCGACTTCACGACCGGTGCACTGGGGGATGCGGGCGAGCAGGTTGCGATGGGTCTCTTCGGAGAAGACTTGGGACATCGGCACCTCCGGACGCGTTCGACGAAGCCGGTCCTTCACGTCACCGTGCCCGAGGGTTCGCTCGTTGGCAACAGTCCCGGTGCGGCGCGTAGTCTCGCGGCGTGGTTGACACGACATCGCTGAGCCGGGCAGTGGATCACTTCGCGGACCGTCTGAGGGCGGCGCCGCAGAGCCGGCTGCAACGCAGCGCCGCGGCCGAGGCGCTGGGACTGGCCAGGGAGTTCGCCCGCCGCGCCCAGCTCGCCGAGAACCCCGGGCAGCCGCCGCGGGAGATGCCCGACGCGGGGATGTTCGCCGTGGCGGACCAGATCACCGTGGCCGGACACGACCTGGCGCTCGTACTGAAGAACGACGACGAGGTCGAGGAGGCGGTCCGGCTGGTGGAGGAGGCGCGCAAACGCGCGGGGGTGTGACCGGCGCGCCGGCCGGCTACAGCGAGGCTATGACCCGGTCGGCCAGGATGTACACGTTCTCCTCGCCGCAGCCGAAGGTCAGGGTGTAGGCGCCGGAGATGCCCGAACCGCCCAGCAGGACCGGGGACTCGCCCGCGCGCAGGGCGGCGGCCAGGCGGTCCGCGGTCTCACGGTGGCCCGGCGTCATGCACAGGGTCGTGCCGTCGGCGAAGACGTAGACGTCCAGGGTGCCCAGCGGGCCGGGGCGGACGTCGGCCAGCTCCACCCGGGACTCGGCCAGCTGCTCCAGCGTGGCCACGGTGCGCTCGTGGTCGCCCACGACCGGGGACGGGTGCGGGGTGAAGTCCGGGTGCGAGGGGTGCCGGCGGCGGGCCGCGGCCAGCTCGGCGGACTCGCCGGCGACGCCGCCCTGGGCCTCGTCGGCGTCCGCGCCGGTCTCGGTCACCGGCTCCAGGTGCTCCAGACCGGCGAAGTCGGCCTGCCGGGGCAGGAACAGCTCGCTGTCGGGCAGCCCGAGCAGGGACGGCGCGTCGGCGGCGTCCCGCGCCTCCTGCGCCGCCCAGAAGGCCCGCGCCTCGGCGAGCTCGCGCTCCCGCTCCTCCGCGAGCGCCTGGACCACGGCACCGCGTATCTGCTCGGCGTCCGCGTGGCCGCGGGCGGCGGGCAGCAGGGCGCGCGCGGTGGCGGCGTGGTTCTCGGCGAGCTGCTCCCGCAGCGCCGCGACCTGACGGCGCAGCGCGAACAGGGTGCGCAGGACGGCCACGCCCACGGCGCCGGTGGCGGCCGTGGTGAGCAGCAGGGCGATCGGCATGGCGCTCACTGACGTACTCCCGGGTTCAAGGTAGATCCCCGACTTCCTACATCAGCTTGAAGGGTGGACTATCCAGCTGTCAGTGCGGAACGTCACGAAACGGACAGGAATGCGGCTTCTGGGATGCTTGAGTCGCCTGGCGCGGCGCTCTTGACCTGCGAAGATCCCCTCCCCGAAGGAGACAGGTCACACTCTGGGGGAGATTGGATCACAGAACGGCCCGGAATCCGGGTGTTTTCTGGATTCCGGGCCGTTCGATCACGCTTGGTGCTACGGCGGACACTTAAGGTTCACCGCGCGGCCACCTCCGCGTGTCAGCTCAGGCGCTCGATGACCATCGCCATGCCCTGGCCGCCGCCGACGCACATCGTCTCCAGACCGAACTGCTTGTCGTGGAACTGGAGGGAGTTGATCAGCGTGCCGGTGATGCGCGCCCCGGTCATGCCGAACGGGTGGCCGACCGCGATGGCGCCGCCGTTGACGTTCAGCTTGTCCAGGTCGATGCCGAGGTCCCGGTAGGAGGGGATCACCTGGGCGGCGAACGCCTCGTTGATCTCCACCAGGTCGATGTCCTCGATGGTGAGGCCGGCCCGGCCCAGGGCCTGCCGCGAGGCCTCCACCGGGCCGAGCCCCATGATCTCCGGGGACAGCCCGGAGACGCCGGTGGAGACGATGCGGGCGAGCGGGGTCAGGCCCAGCTCGCGGGCCTTGGTGTCGGACATGATGACGAGGGCCGCGGCGCCGTCGTTGAGCGGGCAGCAGTTGCCGGCGGTGACCAGGCCGTCGGGGCGGAAGACCGGCTTGAGACCGGCCACGCCCTCCATCGTGACGCCGGCGCGCGGGCCGTCGTCCTTGCCGACGACGGTGCCGTCGGGCAGGGTCACCGGGGTGATCTCCCGCTCCCAGAAGCCGTTCTCGATGGCCCGCTCGGCGAGGTTCTGCGAGCGGACGCCGAACTCGTCCATCTCCTGCCGGGTGACGCCCTTCCAACGGGCCAGGTTCTCGGCGGTCTGACCCATCGCGATGTAGGCGTCGGGGACCAGGCCGTCCTCGCGCGGGTCGTGCCAGGTGGTGCCCTCCCGCTCGGCGACGGCCGCGGTGCGCGCCTCCGCCTCGGCGAAGAACGGGTTGTGCGTGTCCGGGAGGCTGTCGGAGTTGCCCTTGGTGAACCGGGAGACCATCTCGACACCGGCCGAGACGAACACGTCGCCCTCGCCGGCCTTGATGGCGTGCAGGGCCATCCGGGAGGTCTGCAGCGAGGAGGAGCAGTAACGGGTGATCGTGCAGCCCGGCAGGTGGTCCATGCCCATCTGCACGGCGACGATCCGGCCGAGGTTGTTGCCCTGCTCGCCGCCGGGCAGACCGCAGCCGAGCATCAGGTCGTCGATGTCCTTCGGGTCCAGCTCGGGAACCTTGGCGAGCGCCGCCTGGATGATCGTGGCGGTCAGGTCGTCGGGACGGAGGTCCTTGAGGGAGCCCTTGAAGGCGCGGCCGATGGGGGAGCGGGCGGTCGAGACGATGACGGCTTCGGGCATCACGGCTCCAGTCGATGTCGATGAGGCGGCGCACAGCGCCCCGTCGCGGGGTGGCGGTCGGGCGACGGGCGGGCGCGTCGATGGCGGCTGTCTGGAAGTTACCCGTCCGTATGGTCCAGGTCACGGGGGTGGCGGTGTGACCCTGGCCGCAGTTTTCTAAGCGCTTGCTTTTCCGTCTACGATCACTCCCACACCGAACACCGGCGACCGCCGGGAGCGGTACGAGCTTCCTTCCCCAGGCCGACAGGGCCTCCCCACGCCGACAGGGCCTCCTCACGCCGACAGGGCCTCCCCACGCCGACAGGGCCTCCTCACGCCGACAGGGCCTCCCCACGCCGACAGGGCCTCCCCACGCCGACAGGGCCTCCCCAGGCCGACAGGGCCTCCCCACGCCGACAGGGCTTCCCTGCGTCGACGGAGCTTCTACGCCGACGGACCTCCCTGTGTCGACGGGGCCACCGGCGCGGGCCGCGGCTCCGTCACCCGGCGCCGACGGCGCCGCTTGAGCAGGGCCCACGGACCCCGCGGCCCCGTCGGCATCGCGGCCGTGACCTCGGTGCCCGCCTCGGACGCCGCCTCCGCCGCCGCCCGGGCCACCGGCAGGAACCCCTCCCGCCGCGACACGTCCGGCCGCTCCTCCTCCGCCGGCCACAGGCCGAGCGCCGCGCACACCGTGGGCAGCACCGCCATCGCCGCCGTGGCGTACCCCTCGGCGGACGGGTGGTAGTTGTCCGGACCGAACAGCTCCCGGGGGTTCGCCTCGAACTCCGGGCCCAGCAGGTCGCCCAGCGACACCGTGCGGCCCCCCTGCTCCACCGCCCCGATGGTCTGCGCCGCCGCCAGCTGCCGGGAGGTCCGCCGGGCCAGCCACCGCAGCGGCTGCTGCACCGGCTCGATGGTCCCCAAGTCGGGACAGGTGCCCACGACCACCTCCGCACCCGCGGTGCGCAGCCGCCGTACCGCCGCCGACAGATGGCGCACCGAACGCGTCGGCGGCATCCGGTGGGTCACGTCGTTCGCGCCGATCATGATCACGCAGACGTCGGGCGGCTGGTCCGGATCGCCCAGCACCAGGGCCACCTGGCGGTCCAGATCGTCGGAACGGGCCCCGGTCACCGCGACGGTCCGCAACCGCACCGGCCGCTCCGCCACCGCCGCAAGGCCGGAGGCCAGCAGCGCGCCCGGCGTCTGCCCGGCCCGGTGCACGCCCTGCCCCGCCGCCGTGGAGTCGCCGAGCATGACCAGCCGCAGCGGAGGCTCGCCGGGGGTTTCGTACACGTGTCCGTACAGGCCGTTGGCGAGCGGCACATGGTTGTCCGTACCGTTGCCCACGTGGCGCCGGGCCAGCCGCACCTCGGCCAGCAGCAGCCCCACGGCCGCCGCGCCGGCCAGGCCGAGCCCCCCGCCGCCGTACGCGGCGCCGGCCGCGATCCGCCGGGCCACCCTCGCCCTCGACATGCTCGTCATGACTGGCTGCCACCTCCCGCAGAGCCGTACACCCACTCCTTGCCCCGTACCGACCGTCGTCCAATCGCGACAGTGAGTGAACGCCCGTCCCGGGCGCGGCCCTGGCCTTAGGCTGGCGGCACCACCACGACCACATCTTTTGCAGCGACCGGAGACAACGGTGCGATTCCACGACTCGATGATCAGCCTCGTCGGCAACACCCCGCTGGTACGGCTCAACAACGTCACCAAGGGCATCAAGGCGACCGTCCTGGCCAAGGTCGAGTACTTCAACCCCGGCGGCTCCGTGAAGGACCGCATCGCCCTGCGCATGATCGAGGCGGCGGAGCAGAGCGGGGAGCTGAAGCCCGGCGGCACCATCGTCGAGCCGACCAGCGGGAACACGGGAGTCGGTCTCGCCATCGTGGCCCAGCAGAAGGGCTACAAGTGCATCTTCGTCTGCCCGGACAAGGTGTCCACCGACAAGATCAACGTGCTGCGCGCGTACGGGGCGGAGGTCGTGGTCTGCCCTACGGCCGTGGCGCCGGAGCACCCGGACTCGTACTACAACGTCTCCGACCGGCTGGTCCGTGAGACGCCGGGCGCGTGGAAGCCCGACCAGTACTCCAACCCGAACAACCCCCTGTCGCACTATCACTCCACCGGCCCCGAGCTGTGGGAGCAGACGGAGGGCGGGATCACCCACTTCGTGGCGGGCGTCGGCACCGGCGGCACCATCTCCGGCACCGGCCGCTACCTGAAGGACGCCAGCGACGGCAGGGTCAAGGTGATCGGCGCCGACCCCGAGGGCTCGGTGTACTCCGGCGGTTCCGGGCGGCCCTACCTCGTCGAGGGCGTGGGCGAGGACTTCTGGCCCACCGCCTACGACCGGACCGTCGCCGACGAGATCGTCGCCGTATCCGACAAGGACTCCTTCCAGATGACCCGCCGCCTGGCCAAGGAGGAGGGCCTGCTGGTCGGCGGCTCCTGCGGCATGGCCGTGGTGGCGGCCCTGGAGGTGGCCGAGCGTCTCGGCCCCGACGACGTCGTGGTCGTCCTGCTCCCCGACAGCGGCCGCGGGTACCTCAGCAAGATCTTCAATGACGAGTGGATGGCGGACTACGGCTTCCTGGAGGACGAGGGCCCCAGCGCCCGCGTCGGTGACGTGCTGAGCGACAAGGAGGGCGGCATTCCCTCACTGGTCCACATGCACCCGGACGAGACCGTCGGCCAGGCCATCGAGGTGCTGCGCGAGTACGGCGTCTCGCAGATGCCGATCGTGAAGCCGGGGGCGGGCCACCCGGACGTCATGGCGGCCGAGGTCGTCGGATCCGTGGTCGAACGGGAACTGCTGGACGCGCTGTTCACCAAGCGGGCGTCGCTGGAGGACCCGCTGGAGAAGCACATGTCCGCGCCGCTTCCGCAGGTCGGATCCGGCGAGCCGGTCGCCGACCTGATGTCGGTGCTCGGTGTCGCCGACGCGGCGATCGTACTGGTGGAGGGCAAGCCGACGGGCGTGGTCAGCCGGCAGGACCTGCTCGCCTTCCTGGCCAAGGGCGGAAAGCAGTAACGAACGCCCGGCCAACCGCCGCCGGTTCCGGGGAACACGCGGTGACCTGTGGCTGAGGGCCGGTCGCGGAACTGGTACGAGCGTGTCACGTGTACGCAGCACCCGCTTAACACGGGTCCGGCACAGTGAGGGGTGTCGGCAGGGAAGGGAGCGGCTCCCCTTCCGGGCCGGCGACCGAAACGGCGTCACGGACATCCGGAGCGGCTCCCGGACCTCCATGGACGCCCAGGACGCGCAAGCCCGGCCCTGACCCGGCCCGCGTCCCTCGCGGGGACCGCCGTCGTCCCGCCCCCCAGCGATGGGGGTTGCGGCGGTCCCCGCGCACGCTTGTCCTCCGGACGGCCACCGGACGGTGGCGCGTCGATGTCGCGGGCGGGCTCCCGACCCCTGTCGTCCGCCGGCGCTCGTCCGCCCCCGCTCGTCCGCGGGCGCGTGACTGACGCTCCGGCGGGCGGGCTCAGTCCTCCCAGGCGTCGTCGTCCGCCGGGCGGCGGCGGCCGCCGAACAGGCCGGGGGTGGCGCGGGCGGCCTGGAACGCGTTGACGCCGACGATCCCGGCCCAGGCGACGATGAGGCCGGGGAGGTGGGCCACGCCGCCGCCGATCGCGGACAGCGGGACGGCCAGCACCAGCGAGATGATGCCGAAGCCGAAGCGTTCGCCCCAGGAGTCGGTGGGCTGCGGCGACCGGGCCCCGCGGGCCACCGTCATCTGCTGCTCGGCGAGCTGTCGGCGCACCCGGCGTTCGACGGCTCCGTCGATGCGCTGGTCGACCTTCTCCAGGAACGAGTCGACCAGCGCGGACTCGTACTCGTCGCCCAGTTCCCTGCGGGCATGCAGGGTGGCGTCGAGTTCCTTCTTCAGGTCGGCGTCCCGCGCGTCCATTCCGGTCATGGGGACCACGCTAAGGAGCCCCGCCGCCCGCCGCACTGGGGACAGCCCCCCGATTCCGGCGGGGGGAGCCCGCAGAAGGCGCCTGGTGGGTGGTGGGGCGCGGGGTGGGGCGGGATCCGGGGCCGGGGTGCGGGCGGTGGCCCGCGGGGCCGACCGCCGTCGGCGTCGTCCGGGCTGCGGTCGGCGCGCCGACGGCGGCGGCCGTCGCGAGGGCCCTGCGGTGGGGGCCGTGACGCCTTCGCCGGGGTCGTGCGAAGCGCGTCCCTTCACGATTAGCACAGGATTGGTCGCCGTCCGTGCATCCCCGGCGACACTTGGCCGATCCCTTGCCCGGTCTGTATGACGTCATGCAGAGTTCTTGGTGTCTGAATAGGAACTGGTCGGGGAGTACTCTCCCGGGGCGTCGACGACTTCTGGAGGGGGAGCACGTCATGAGCGTGACCGACAGCCCTGCCGCACGGCTGCAGGCGCTCTTCGAGGGGCGCCGGCTCACGCCGACCCAGCGGCGCATCGCGCACAGCATGGTGCGGCGCGCCGCCGACGTGCCGTTCCTGTCCAGTGTGGAGCTGGCCGAGCTGGCCGGGGTCAGCCAGCCGTCGGTGACCCGCTTCGCGGTCGCCCTCGGTTTCGACGGCTACCCGGCGCTCCGCCGTCATCTGCGGGAGGTCGCGCCCGCCGAACCGGCCGGCCGTCCGGCGTCGTACAACGAGTACCAGCAGGCCGTCGAGGCGGAGATCGAGAACCTGCGGCACCTGGCGGAGGCGCTGGCCGATCCGGGGCCGGTGCGGCAGGCGGGCCGGCTGCTCGCGGCCTCGCGTCCGCTGCCGGTGCTGGGCCTGCGCGCGGCGGCCTCGCAGGCCTACGGCTTCGCGTACTTCGCGGGCAAGGTCCACCCGGACGTACGTCTGCTGCACGAGGGCGGCACGATGGTCCAGGACCGTATCGACGGCGCCGTGCGGGCGGGCGCGTCGACGCTGCTGTGCTTCGCCCTGCCGAGGCATCCGCGGGAGGTCGTGGAGACCCTCGCCTACGCCAGGGACGCGGGGCTGACCGTCGTCACGGTCGCCGACTCCGCCTTCGCGCCGGTCGCGAAGTACTCCGACCTGCTGCTGCCCGCGGCCGTGGGGACCGGGCTCGCCTTCGACACCGCCTGCGCGCCGATGCTGCTGGGCCGGATGCTGCTGGAGGCGATGTGCGACGACCTGCCGGAGGCGCAGGCGCGACTGGAGGAGTTCGACGCCGCCGCGGCGGCGCGGGGACTGTTCGTGGACTGAGCCGCGGGCCACTGCCCACGGGCCGCCGCTCGCGTGCCCCGGGGCGGATCGGCTGGTCCGGGAGGCTTCCCGCTGCGGTGGCTTCCGGTCCCCGGCCGCTGTCGTCCCGGGGTGCTGTCGTCCCGGGGCGCTCTCAGACTCGTCTCACGAAGGCTCGCTAGCCTGCCCGCCCTGGTGGAAGGGCGCCGGGTGAGAGGGAGAGAGCACGTGGTACGCGGAGGGCGTGGGGGGCAGGGACTGGCCCGGGTGGCCGTCGTCGTACGGGCCGGGGCGGCGCCGATGTGGTGGCTCGGGGTGTTCGCGGCCGGGATCGGGCTGCTGGTGCCGGGGCTGACCGGGCGCCGGATCGGTGTTCTGTCGGGGGCCGCGCTGTTCCTGGTGACGGCGGCCGTCGTGGCCGGTGCCCGGCGACGCCGCTACCGGGATCTCGTCCGCGGTGCCGCCCGGGCCGGACGTCACGACGTCCTGCTGGACCGGGCGGTGAGCGTCGGCGCCTGGCGCCGGGGGCACCGCTGGTGGTTGCTGGGGGCCTTCGTGGGCGCGCTGGGCAGTTGCTTCGCCGTGCCGGCGGCCGGCGGGCTGCTGCTGGCCGGCGCCGGGGCCGGGCTGTGGCTGAAGGCGGCGTGGCTCGGCCGGCAGGAGCTGGCCGGGGACATGCTGCTGTGGGTGCGGGTCGACTGGCTGGGCCGGCGCGGCGGGCGCCCCGCGGGCCCAGCGGTCAAGGGCTACCGCGGCACGGGAGTCGCGGCGGGTGACGCGGCCCCGGGCGGGGCACGCCGCCGCACGGCGTCACTCGTCCAGTCCCGCGGCAGGTGACGTTCGCCCTGTCGCGGCGCCCGGCGCGCCTTCCCCGGTTCTTCGGACAGGGGACCCGGAGCGCGCACCGGACGCCGCTCCCTCACGGGCGGGCATCGTCTGCCGCGTCACCAGGAGGCGCTGTCCTCGCGGGAGGGGGGCACTGTCCTGGTGGGCGGGCGGGTCAGACCTCCAGGTCCTGTTCGATCCTCTTCAGCTGGTGGCGGGCCATGGCCAGGTTGGCGCGCTTGGCGTCCAGGGCCAGGTAGAGGAAGAGGCCGTTGCCGCCGCGCCCGCTGAGCAGGCGGATCAGGTGGTACTGGTCGGTCAGGGTGATCAGGATGTCCTCGATCTCGCCCTTGAGGCCGAGGTGTTCCATGGTGCGCATCTTGGCCCGGACGACGTCGGTGTTGCCGGCGGCGGCGACGTTCAGGTCGAAGGTCTTGCTGCCGCCCATCGTGCCCAGCGCCATGCCGCTGGTGTAGTCGACGAGCGCGACTCCGGTGGCGCCCTCGATGGAGGCGAGCGCTTCCTTCAGGCAGGTCTCGGTGTTGGCCATGGCCGGGTCTCCTTGTTCCGTCAGCTTTCGGTTGCGGCAGGCGTGTTGGGGCCTGGCGCGGTGCCCGTGGCGCGGGCCGCGCGGGTGGTTCTGGTGTGTGGGGCGGTGGTCCTGGCGGCCGCTCTCGCGGGCCTCGCCGGCGCCCGGCCGGTGTCCCGGGCCGTCGCCTCGGCGTCGACGATTTCACCGATGCGGGCGCCGGCCCGGCGGCCCTCCAGATGGAGGCGGCCGACGTTGACGCGGTCCTGGGCGAGCAGGGTCAGCACGGCGGTGCGGCCGGCCGCGTAGGTGGCGACGTAGCCGTGGTCGCCCCGCACGAGCAGTTCGCGCAGGCCGCCCTGGCCGGTCAGGTCCGTCATGCGTACGGCGACGCCGAGCGCGGTCGCGGTCAGGGCGGCCACGCTCTCCGGCTCCACGCCCGGGGTGTCGTGGGCCAGTACGAGGCCGTCGACGCTCGCGGCGAGGGCGCCGGTGAGCTGCGGGACTCGGGCTCTCAGCCGGCGCAGCTCGTCCAGGATCTCGGGCTCGGCTGCCATCCGGTGTCTCCTCTCAAAGGGCCTCCAGCGCATCCCTGAGCCTTTTCAGCAGCGTGATGTGGGGGTCGGTGGTGTGCGCGAGCTGTTCGGTGGCGTAGGGCGCCGGTCCGGGGTCCGGCCGGCAGACCGTGCCGGGGTCCGGCCGGCAGACCGTGCCGGGGTTGGGCCGGGCGGCCGCCCCGGGAGTCGGCCAGGGGTCCGGTCCGGTGTCCGTGTTCTGGTGCTGCCGGGGTCCCGGCCAGGGTTCCTGCCCGGTGTCCGGCGCTTGCGGCGAGGGCGGCGGCTGTGGCGCGAGGAGGCCCGCGGCCGCCAGCCGTCGTACGTCCACGAGCGTGTGGAACGCCTGCCGGCCCAGTTCCCGGGCCAGGTCGGTGGCCGTGCGGGTGCCGTCGGCACGGTCGAGGAGGGCCTGCTGGCGGGGGGTGGGCCTCGGCGCCGCGGTGGTGTGCGTCCGCGTCAGCGGGGCGCTGTCCGGCCGTGGGTCGGGCCAGATGCGGTGCAGCAGGTCGCGGCGGCGCAGTGTCTCGCGTTCCAGGGCGGCGACCGGGACCGGCAGGACGGGGCCGAGCCGGTGGGCGGGGCCGTAGCGGAAGCGGCCCGGGGTGCTGCTCGGGGCGAGGGCGAAGTAGGCGGCGTCGTAGAGCGCGCCCAGGTGGCACAGTTGCAGGGCGCCCTCGGCCAGGTGGCCGCCGGCCAGCAGGAACCGTGCGGCGCCGCGGTCCTCGTCGGCCCGGGCGAGCGCGTCCCGCCAGACGTCGGAGCGCACCGTGCCGTGCGCGGTGAGCAGGGCGTCCAGGCCCGGGGCCAGTGGGCTCTCCACGTACGTCACCAGGCCGTCCGCCAGATGGAGGGTGCCGCGTTCGCGGACCAGGACGCCGGTGGCCCGCTCCTCGGCGAGCCGGATCAGCATCGGCGAGACGCCGCCCCGGTCCCGTTCCACGGCTGCCGCCTTGTCCCGTACCGGCAGCCGGGGCGGGGGAGGGGTGTCGAGCACGGTCATCCCAGCACCAGCCGCTCGGCCATCTCGCCCAGGCGTATGCGTGCCAGGGCGAGGTTGCCCTCCGCGCGCGTCAGCCACAGGTGCAGGAACACGCTGCTGTCGAAGGAGGTGTCCACGAACCGCAGCAGGTGGTAGCTGTCCCGGTTGCTGACGATCAGGTCCTCCACCGGGGGGCGTTCGCCGCCGGGTTCGTCGGCGGCGGCGAACGCCCCGTGCTCGGCGGCGAGCCGGGCCAGTTCTGCGGCCTCCGCCGCGGTGGTCTCGTGGTCGCCGCCCGGGGACTCCCCGACGGTGCCCAGGGCCAGTCCGCTCGTCCAGTCGACCAGCGCGGCGCCCCTGGCTCCGGGCAGCCGCATGGCTTCCAGCAGGCACTCGTCGATTCCGGGCACCGTGTGCTCCCCTCCCGCCTGGGGTTCGGCCTGAGTGGGGCAGACGCTACGCACGGTGCACGGGGGCGACGAGGGTTACGGCATTTTCCGGTGGAACATGCGACCGAGGGGCTAACGTGGGTCGACTGACCGGGTTTTCGTACCGGTTGTGCCGGGGCCTCCGGCATGTCCTCGGGCGCCCGGACGCACGGGCGCGTCGCCGGGCCGCCGCCGCGCGCCCCTTCGCCCCCGCTCCGTTCCGCGGTCCGCGGTGGCCGCCCGCGCGGCTCCCTCCCGCTCCCGCGGTCCCGTTCACCGATGTCGGCCGCCGTCCGGCGCCGTTCCCGGCGACCCGGCGTGGTCCGCCCGTGGTCCGCCGTGGTGCGCCGTGGCGCTCGGTCCTCCGCCGTCCGCCCGGCTCACCCGGCCGCTCCCGGGCGCCGCCGTGGCGGGCCCGTGTATTGACTAGCTCTATTCAGAGGTTCAGGATGTGAATAGGCGCACCAACAATCCCGTGGAAGCGACCGCCAGGAGGCAGACCATGTCAGGACCCCGCCCTGTTCGAGCACCGCGCGGCACGGAACTGAGCGCCCTGGGATGGCAGCAGGAGGCCGCCCTGCGGATGCTCCAGAACAACCTCGACCCCGAGGTCGCCGAACACCCCGACAAGCTGGTCGTCTACGGCGGCACCGGCAGGGCGGCCCGCGACTGGCGCTCCTTCGACGCCATGGTCCGCACCCTGCGGACCCTCAAGGCGGACGAGACGATGCTCGTCCAGTCCGGCCGCCCCGTCGGCGTCATGCAGACCCACGAGTGGGCGCCGCGCGTCCTGCTCGCCAACTCCAACCTCGTCGGCGACTGGGCGAACTGGGAGGAGTTCCGCCGCCTGGAGGCCCTCGGCCTGACCATGTACGGCCAGATGACCGCCGGCTCCTGGATCTACATCGGCACCCAGGGCATCCTCCAGGGCACCTACGAGACCTTCGCCGCCGTCGCCGCCAAGAAGTTCGGCGGCACGCTCGCCGGGACGATCACCCTCACCGCCGGCCTCGGCGGCATGGGCGGCGCCCAGCCGCTCGCGGTGACGATGAACGACGGCGTCGCCCTCTGCGTCGACTGCGACCCGCGCGCCATCGAGCGCCGCATCGAGCACCGCTACCTGGACGTGCGGGCCGACTCCCTCGACCACGCCCTCCAGTTGGCCGTCGAGGCGCGCGACCAGCGCAGGCCGCTGTCCATCGGCGTCCTCGGCAACGCCGCCGAGCTGGTCCCGCAGCTCCTCGCCATGGGCGCGCCCATCGACATCGTCACCGACCAGACCTCAGCCCACGACCCGCTGTCGTACCTGCCGGTCGGCGTCGCCTTCGAGGACATGGCCGAGGCCGCCGCCAAGGACCCGGCGGGCTTCACCACCCGGGCCCGGGAGTCCATGGCCCGGCACGTGGAGGCGATGGTCGGCTTCATGGACGCCGGCGCCGAGGTCTTCGACTACGGCAACTCGATCCGCGGCGAGGCCCGACTGGCGGGGTACGACCGGGCGTTCGCCTTCCCCGGGTTCGTCCCCGCCTACATCCGGCCGCTGTTCTGCGAGGGCAAGGGCCCGTTCCGCTGGGCCGCGCTGTCGGGCGAGGCGTCCGACATCGCCAGGACCGACAAGGCGATCCTGGAACTGTTCCCCGAGAACGAGTCCCTGGCGCGCTGGATCAAGATGGCCGGTGAGCGCGTCCACTTCCAGGGCCTGCCCGCACGCATCTGCTGGCTCGGCTACGGCGAGCGGGACAAGGCCGGCGAGCGGTTCAACGACATGGTCGCGAGCGGTGAACTCGCCGCGCCGGTCGTCATCGGCCGCGACCACCTCGACTGCGGCTCCGTCGCCTCCCCGTACCGGGAGACCGAGGCCATGCTCGACGGGTCCGACGCGATCGCCGACTGGCCGCTGCTCAACGCCATGGTGAACGTGGCGTCGGGCGCGTCGTGGGTCTCCGTCCACCACGGCGGCGGGGTCGGCATGGGCCGCTCCATCCACGCCGGCCAGGTGACGGTCGCCGACGGCACTGCGCTCGCCGGCGAGAAGATCCGCCGGGTCCTCACCAACGACCCCGGCATGGGCGTGATCCGGCACGTGGACGCCGGGTACGACATCGCGGAGTCGGTGGCCAACGAGCGGGGCGTGCGGGTGCCGATGCGCGAGGGTGAGGGCGCGTGACCTCCGGCAGCGACGGCCGCGGCGGCAGCGGTCCGGTGCCGTCGCCGGATGCCGTCCCGGCCGTGCCCGCCCTCCCCAGGGGACCCGAGGCCGGCTCCGGCCCGGCGGGGGCCCCCGGCGCCGAGCCGAACGAGGCCCCGCGCCCGGTGCGGTGCGAGGACGGTGGGACCCCGCGGCCCGCGACCGGGAGTTCCTTCCACGAGATGTGGCGGGAGCTCGCTCCCGTCGGGCGCCATTCCGGGTCCGGCGGCTACCGCCGGTTCGCGTGGAGCGCGGCCGACGCCGAGTGCCGGGCCTGGTTCGAGGACCAGGCCCGGGCACGGGGCCTGTTCCACGAGGTCGACCGGAACGGGAACCAGTGGGCCTGGCTCGGGGACCCCGCCGCCGGGGACGCCGTGGTGACCGGCTCGCACCTGGACTCGGTGCCCGACGGCGGCGCCTTCGACGGGCCCCTCGGGGTGGTGTCGGCCTTCGCCGCGCTGGACGAACTGCGCCGCGGGGGAGCGCGGTTCACCAGGCCGTTCGCCGTCGTCAACTTCGGTGACGAGGAGGGCGCGCGGTTCGGGCTGGCCTGTGTCGGCTCGCGGCTGACCGCGGGCCGGCTCACCGCCGAGCGGGCGCGCCGGCTGACGGACGGTGACGGCATCACCCTGCCCGGGGCCATGGAGGCCGCCGGCTACGACCCCGACGCCGTCGGCCCGGACCCGGAGCGCCTCGCGCGCATCGGGGCCTTCGTCGAACTCCACGTCGAGCAGGGGCGGGCCCTCGACCTCACCGGGGACCCCGTCGGCGTCGCCGGCGCGATCTGGCCGCACGGGCGGTGGCGGTTCGACTTCCGGGGCGAGGCCAACCACGCCGGCACCACCCGGACGGCCGACCGGCGCGACCCGATGCTGTCGTACGCCGAGACGGTGCTGGCCGCCCGGCGCGAGGCCGAACTCGCCGGCGCCGTCGCCACCTTCGGCAAGATCGCCGTGGAACCGAACGGGGTCAACGCCATCCCGTCCCTGGTGCGCGGCTGGCTCGACTCCCGCGCCGCCGACCAGCAGAGCCTGGACGCGGTGGTCACCGGTGTCGAGAAGGCGGCCCGCGAGTACGCCGCGGCCCACGGGGTGGACCTCGACGTGGTCCGCGAGTCCTTCACGCCCGTGGTGGAGTTCGACCACGCCCTGCGCGACGAACTCGCCCGCATCCTGGGCCGGACCACCGGCCGCACGGTTCCCGTCCTCGGCACCGGCGCCGGACACGACGCCGGAATCCTGTCCGGGAGCATCCCGACCGCCATGCTGTTCGTGCGCAACCCCACCGGTGTCTCGCACTCCCCGGCCGAGTTCGCGGCCGAGGACGACTGCGTGGCCGGGGTGCGCGCACTCGCCGACGTACTGGAAGGACTGGCCTGCACGTGAGCGACACCCAGCGGACGCGGTCGTACTGGCTGGAGCGGGCCTGGCTCGGCACGCACGTCGAGCCGGGCGTGGCGCTCGACGTGCGCGACGGCCGCATCGCGGCCGTCCGCACGGGCGTGCCCACCGCGCCCCCGGGCGCCGAACCCCTGCGCGGCCTCACCCTCCCCGGGCTCGCCGACGCCCACAGCCACGCCTTCCACCGGGCCCTGCGCGGCACCGTCCAGGTCGGCTCCGGGACCTTCTGGACCTGGCGCGAGGTCATGTACGCCACCGCCGACCGGCTCACCCCGGAGACCTACCACGCGCTCGCCCGCGCGGTGTACGCCGAGATGGCGCTGGCCGGGATCACGGCGGTCGGCGAGTTCCACTACGTCCACCACGCCCCCGGCGGCACCCGCTACGCCGACCCCAACGCGATGGGCGAGGCCCTGATCGCGGCCGCCGCCGAGGCCGGGGTGCGCATCACCCTGCTGGACACCTGCTACCTGTCCGCCGGCTTCGGACAGCCCCCCGGCCACCACCAGCTCCGCTTCAGCGACGGCACCGCCGAGGCCTGGGCCGAACGCTGCTCGCGGCTGGAGGAGCGGGAGCACGCGCGCATCGGCGCCGCCGTCCACTCGGTGCGGGCCGTGCCCGCGCGGGAGCTGGCCACGGTGGCACGGTGGGCCGAGGAGCGGCACGCCCCGCTCCATGTGCACCTGTCCGAGCAGACCGCCGAGAACGACGCCTGCCTGGAGGCCCACGGCTGCACGCCGACCCGGCTGCTCGCCGACCACGGCGTCCTCGGCCCGCGCACGACAGGTGTGCACAACACCCACCTCACCGACGCCGACATCGCCCTGCTCGGCGACTCCGGCACCGGCACCTGCATGTGCCCGACCACGGAGCGGGACCTGGCCGACGGCATCGGACCCGCCCTCGCCCTCCAGCGCGCCGGCTCCCCCCTCTCCCTGGGCTCCGACAGCCACGCCGTCATCGACCTGCTCGAAGAGGCCCGCGCGATGGAGCTGAACGAGCGGCTGCGCAGCCGGACCCGAGGTCACTGGACGGCCGCCGCGCTGCTGCGCGCCGCCACCGCCGACGGCCACGCGGCCCTCGGCTGGACCGAGGCGGGCACCCTCGCCCCCGGCGCCCTCGCCGACTTCACGACGATCGCGCTGGACTCCGTCAGGACCGCGGGGACACTGCCCCGACTCGGCGCCGAGACGGCCGTGTTCGCGGCTACCGCGGCGGACGTGCGGCACACGGTCGTGGCCGGGCGGCACATCGTGCGCGACGGCGCGCACACCCTCGTACCCGACGTGCCGCGGGCCCTGACCGCCGCCGTCGAAGCCCTGCGCGGCTGAATCCCGACGCCATCACCGAGGACACCATGACCAGCGCGAGCACCAGCACCAGCACCGTCATCACCAACATCGCCACGCTCGTCACCAACGACCCCCGGCTGGGCGACGGGTCCCCGCTCGGCCTGGTCCGGGACGCGGCCGTCGTCATCGACGGCGACCGCGTCGCGTGGACCGGGGAGTCGGGCCGGGCGCCCGCCGCCGACCGGCGGATCGACGCGGGCGGCAGGGCGGTGCTCCCGGGCTTCGTGGACTCCCACTCGCACCTGGTGTTCGCGGGCGACCGCACCGAGGAGTTCAACGCCCGCATGTCCGGCCGGGCCTACAGCGCCGGCGGCATCCGCACCACGGTCGCCGCCACCCGCGCCGCGAGCGACGGGGAACTGGAGGCCAACCTCACCCGGTACCTCGCCGAGGCCCTGCGCCAGGGCACCACGACGTTCGAGACCAAGTCCGGCTACGGGCTCACCGTCGCCGACGAGGCCCGCGCCCTGCGCATCGCCGCCCGGCACACCGACGAGGTCACCTACCTCGGCGCGCACATCGTCTCCCCGGACTACGCCGAGGACCCCGCGGCCTACGTGGCCCTGGTCACCGGTGAGATGCTCCGGGCCTGCGCCCCGCACGCCCGCTGGATCGACGTCTTCTGCGAGAAGGGCGCCTTCGACGGCGACCAGGCCCGCGCGATCCTCACGGCGGGCAGGGCCGCGGGGCTGCGCCCGCGCGTCCACGCCAACCAGCTCTCCCACGGCCCCGGTGTGCAGCTCGCCGTCGAACTCGACGCGGCCAGCGCCGACCACTGCACCCACCTCACCGACGCGGACGTCGACGCGCTCGCCCACAGCGGCACGGTCGCCACGCTGCTGCCCGGCGCCGAGTTCTCCACCCGCGCCGAGTGGCCCGACGCCCGCCGCCTCCTGGACGCCGGCGCCACCGTCGCCCTGTCCACCGACTGCAACCCCGGCTCGTCCTTCACGTCCTCGGTGCCGTTCTGCATCGCGCTGGCGGTACGGGACATGGGGATGACGCCGGACGAGGCGGTCTGGTCGGCCACCGCGGGCGGCGCGGCGGCCCTGCGCCGCGACGACGTCGGCCGGCTCGCCCCCGGCGCCCGTGCCGACCTGATCGTCCTCGACGCCCCCAGCCACGTCCACCTGGCCTACCGTCCGGGTGTGCCCCTGGTGGACCAGGTGTGGCGGCGGGGCGTGCGCGAGGTCTGAGGAGCGGACCGGCGACGGGAACGCCCGTCCGGCGCCCGCTCGGGCGCCGGACGCAGCGGCATGTCATCCGGTCCTCCGGTCACTCCACGACCATGAGCCCCTTGCGCAGGCGCACCAGCGTGCGCGACAGCAGCCGTGAGACGTGCATCTGCGAGATGCCCAGTTCCTCGCCGATCTCCGACTGGGTCATGTTGGCGACGAACCGCAGGGACAGGATCTTGCGGTCCCGGGAGGGCAGTTCGGCGATCAGCGGCTTCAGCGACTCGACGTACTCGATGCCCTCGATCCCGTGGTCCTCGTAGCCGATGCGGTCCGCGAGCGCGCCCTCGGACTCGTGCTCCTCGGGCTGGGCGTCCAGCGACGAGGCGGTGTACGCGTTCGACGCCGCCATGCCCTCGACCACCTCCTCGGCGGACAGACCGAGGTGTCCGGCCAGTTCCGCGACGGTGGGGGCGCGGTCCAGCCGCTGGGCCAGTTCGTCACCGGCCTTGGCCAGTTCCAGCCGCAGTTCCTGGAGCCGGCGCGGAACGCGCACGGACCACGAGGTGTCCCGGAAGAAGCGCTTGATCTCGCCGATGATGGTTGGCATCGCGAAGGTCGGGAACTCGACGCCGCGAGAGAGCTCGAAACGGTCGATCGCCTTGATCAGGCCGATGGTGGCGACCTGGATGATGTCCTCCATGGGCTCGCTGCGGGAGCGGAAGCGGGAGGCGGCGAACTTGACCAGGGCGAGGTTGAGTTCGACGAGGGTGTTGCGCACGTACGAGTACTCGTGGGTCCCTTCCTCCAGGGACTCCAGGCGCTCGAAGAGGGTGACGGACAGGGCCCGGGCGTCGTCCGGGGCCACCTCGTCGTACGGGGGGATGTCCGGGAGTCCGGCCAGAGCGTCCTCTGCGCCGATCGGCCCCTGGCGGACCGGAGTGGGTGTCGACGTCGCCCTCGGGGTGTGCGAGGCGTCGAGCCGGGATGACATGATGTCCTCCATCGTTCTCGGCATAAGGCTGCCGAAGCCAGTTCGTGCACTGCGGTGTGCGGCGCCTCCAAAGCCGGCCGTGTCGGGTGCGTGTCTCTACTAGCCCTACCCGCTTTACCTGGGCAGCCGCAAGTGCGTTCTGTGGAGATATGTCCGTTTGTGTGCGGTTGTTCGGGTGTTGGAGCGGTGCGGGAAGGCGTAATGTTCGAGCACGTCAGTCAGCAGCCAAGACACCGGGAGAGAGAGACGGCATGGACCGCGGGACGGTCGGCAGTGCACAGTCGGGCCGGCTTCTGGTGGAGGTGCGCCAAGAGGGTTCCAGCGCCGTCGTGACACCGGCGGGTGAACTGGACCACCACACGGCCGATCTGCTGCGTGAGCCGCTCGACGAGTGCCTCGACAAGGGGCGCTCGCGCCTGGTGGTGGACTGTTCGCGCCTGGAGTTCTGCGACTCCACGGGGCTGAACGTGCTGCTCGGAGCGCGGCTCAAGGCGGAGGCGGCCGGGGGAGGTGTGCATCTCGCCGGGATGCTGCCGGTGGTCGCCCGGGTGTTCGAGATCACCGGGGCGGACGCGGTCTTCAGCGTCCACGCCACGCTCGAGGAGGCTCTGGCCGACGAGACCGGCTGAGCCGGTCCGCCGGACCGGCGACGTGTCTCGTCCGGATCCAGCGGCGTCCTCGGGCCGGCCCGTGCCGGGCGTCATGTCCCAGGGGCCGGAAAACGGGGGGTGTTCAGCGGGATCGGTCGGGCAGGAGTCATCCTGTGAACGGACCGGTGGCCCGGACCGGGAGCCGGAGAGCGGCTTATTGCGTGTGTAGGGGTGTACCCCATGTACGTGTGCAGTGATTTCTGAATCGTGAACTGGTGAATCGGTGAGGTGAAGCGCTGATGAGCACCACCCGGCCTTGCTCGCCGGGCGACCGCGGCCCGGAGCCGAGCGGCGCTTCCGGGGTGTCCGAGGGCGGCGCGTCGGCGTCCGCGGCGGCCGTGCCGGCGGTCCCGTCGGGGGGCCGTCAGGTCCGCAGGCTGGGCTTCGACGGCGAGAGCGGCGTCGTGCCGCTCGCCCGCGACTTCACCCGCCAGGCGCTGTACGCGTGGGGCTGGCTGCCCGCCGGCTCCGCCGACCAGCGGGCGGCCGCCGAGGACGTGCTCCTCGTCGTCTCCGAGCTGGTCACCAACGCCTGCCTGCATGCCGAGGGCCCGGAGCAGATGGAGCTCACCTGCGACAACAAGGTGATCCGCATCGAGGTCTCCGATCGCGGCACCGGCCAGCCCGCCCCGCGCACCCCGCACCGCGCCGGTCGCCCCGGCGGCCACGGCATGTTCATCGTCCAGCGCCTGTGCCTCGACTGGGGCGTCGTACGCGCCCCGGGCATCGCGGGCAAGAAGGTGTGGGCGGAGCTCGGAGCGCCCGCCTAGGCCGGCGTTACGCCGGACGCCGCCCTCGCCGGGTGGCGCCTTTTCGGCGGCGCCTCTCCCTCTCCAGCGCGCCGGACCCCACGGGTCCGGCGCGCTTCGCGTCGTGCCACGGCCGGAGCACCCGGCGTCGGTCGGCGGCCGGAGTACCGGCGCCGGTCGGCGGCCGGGGCGCCGAGGCCGTCGCCGGGTGCGCGCCGCCGTACGGTCCTGCGCGGGGCTGCGCCGGGCCGCCCGTCCGCCGTCCGGTCCCGCGCGGGGCCGCCCGTCCGCCGTCCGGTCCCGCGCGGGGCCGCCCGTCCGCCGTCCGGTCCCGCGCGGGGCCGCCCGTCCGCCGTCCGGTCCCGCGCAGGGCCGTCCGCCCGCCGTCCGGTCCCGCGCGGGGCCGTCCGCCCGCCGTCCGGGAACGCCGGAGGGCCACCGCGTCCGTACGGGATGCGGTGGCCCTCGGTGGAACGGCGGGGCCGTGCCACGCGCCCACGCGGGCACGCGGTACGGCCCGGGCGCGTCAGTGCACGTCGCCCATGAGCTCCTTGACCCTCTTGCGGTACATCCACACCGCCACGCCCGCGACGACCGCGAGGGCGGCCTCCAGCGTCACGATGCCCGTCTTGTTGAGGTTGACGCCGGCGATGGAGAGCAGGCCGGTGGTGGCGTCACCGGCGGTGACGGCCAGGAACCACACACCCATCATCTGGGAGGCGTACTTGGCGGGCGCCATCTTCGTGGTGACCGACAGACCCACCGGGGAGAGGGTCAGCTCACCCACGGTCTGCACGAAGTAGATGCCGACCAGCCACAGCGCGGCCGCCTTGTGACCGCCGTCGGCGATCCCCAGCGGCAGGAGGAAGAGGAAGAAGGAGAGACCGACGAGCACCAGGCCGGAGGCGAACTTCACGACCGTGCTCGGCTCCTTGCCGCGCCGGTTCAGCGCGAGCCACAGCCAGGCGAAGACCGGCGCCAGCGCCATGATCATGACCGGGTTGACCGACTGGTACCAGGAGACCGGGAACTCCCAGCCGAAGACGCTGTTCTTCGCGGACTCCTCGGCGAAGAGCGAGAGGGTCGAACCACCCTGGTCGTAGATCATCCAGAACACGGCGGCGGCGACGAAGAACCAGATGTACGCCGACATCTTGGACTGCTCGGCGCGGTCGAGCTCCTTGTCCCGCTTGATGCGGGCGATGACCAGCACCGGGATGAGCAGACCGGCGGCGGTGATCGGGACCAGCAGCCAGTTCAGCGTGTACACGCCGGAGAAGCCGACGATCGCGTAGAAGACCACCGCGACGGCCGCCCACAGGGCGGACTTGCGCAGCGTGGACGCCTTCTCGGCGGGGGTCAGCGGCTTCGGGACGATGTCCGAGTCCTTGGACAGGTGGCGGCTGCCCAGCAGGAACTGGCCCAGGCCCACGGCCATGCCGAGCGCGGCGAGGGCGAAGCCCAGGTGCCAGTTGACGTTCTCGCCGATGGTGCCGATGACCAGTGGGGCGATGAAACCGCCGAGGTTGATGCCCACGTAGAAGATGGAGAACCCACCGTCACGGCGCGGGTCGTCCGGGCCCTTGTAGAGGTGGCCGACCATCGTGGAGATGTTCGACTTCAGCAGACCGGAACCGATGGCGACCAGACCGAGGCCGGCGTAGAAGGTGCCCGCCAGGGGCACGGCCAGCAGCAGGTGACCCAGCATGATCACCACGCCGGAGACCGCCACCGTCTTGCGCGGACCGAGGACCCGGTCCGCGACCCAGCCGCCCGGCAGGGCGAGCAGGTAGACGAGCGACAGGTACACCGAGTAGATCGCGGTCGCGGTGGCCGCGTTCATGTGGAGCCCGGCCGGGGCCACCAGGTACAGCGGGAGCAGGGCCTTCATGCCGTAGTAGGAGAAGCGCTCCCACATCTCGGTCATGAAGAGTGTGGCCAGGCCGCGGGGGTGGCCGAAGAAGGTCTTCTCGGAACCGGGGGTGCCCGGACGGACCGAGTCCTTCGTCAGGCTGGACGCCATGGTCGTTCCTTGCTGGTCGGGACGCGCCTCGACGAGCGGGTGCGCGCCCGGTGGGGGGCTGGCCGGCACCGGCAGGGCCTGTCGTCCACCCCACGCCCAGGGGAGTCCGTCCCGGGTCGCGGGACGGCGGACGGCGGCCACCGGGATCCACGCCCCGCGGCGCGACGATGCGTCCAGCGAGGCCCGGCCCTAGGTCATTCCTTTCAAGGCCGGGCAGAACCGGCCCGCACGCAAAAGGGACCTTCGACGTCGTACAAGCGCCGAAGGCCCGCTGCGTGCTACAGGCGTTCAGCTCACCATACGGCAGGACACTGCCTGATATGGAAGGACTTGAGACACGGATCACAGGAAGCGACGGAACCGCACACACCCATTCGAAGGTGTAAGCAAGGATCGCACCATGGGTCCACCGGCCGTGCCGGACGCGGTGGACGGTTCGCGAGGGACCGGTGGAGAGCCCGCGACACCCTGTGCGGCGGGTGCGTACCGGCAGGCGGGAAGGTAAGAGCACCGGATGTCGATCACACCGCAGCACCGCCCCGGGGGGTGGCGCGGGCGGACTACCATCACTCCATGACCCGTGTACTGCTCGCCGAGGACGACGCGTCCATCTCGGAGCCGCTGGCCCGCGCACTGCGCCGGGAAGGTTACGAGGTCGAGGTGCGTGAGGACGGACCCACCGCGCTCGACGCCGGAATGCAGGGCGGTGTCGACCTGGTCGTGCTGGACCTCGGTCTGCCCGGTATGGACGGCCTGGAGGTCGCCCGCCGGCTCCGGGCCGACGGCCACACCGTGCCCATCCTGATCCTCACCGCGCGCGCCGACGAGGTGGACACCGTCGTCGGCCTGGACGCGGGCGCCGACGACTACGTGACCAAGCCGTTCCGGCTCGCCGAACTGCTCGCCCGGGTACGGGCCCTGCTGCGGCGCGGCGCCGCCGAGCCGCAGCAGCCGCCCGCCACCCACGGCGTGCGCATCGACGTGGAGTCCCACCGCGCCTGGATGGGCGACGAGGAACTCCAGCTCACCGCGAAGGAGTTCGACCTGCTGCGGGTGCTCGTGCGGGACGCGGGCCGGGTCGTCACCCGGGACCAGCTCATGCGCGAGGTCTGGGACACCACCTGGTGGTCGTCGACCAAGACCCTCGACATGCACATCTCCTGGCTGCGCAAGAAGCTCGGCGACGACGCGGCGAACCCCCGGTACATCGCGACGGTACGGGGCGTCGGCTTCCGTTTCGAGAAGAGCTGAGCGGCCCCGCGGCCCGGGTCCCGGCAGGTAAGAGGTCATGCGCCGACGACTGATCCAGTCCACGCTCGCCGTGGTGCTCGTCGTGATCGCCGTCTTCGGCGTCTCCCTGGTGATCGTGGAGACCCGGACGATCAGCAACAGCGCGCAGGAGCGGGTCGACTCCGAGGCGCTGCGGCTGGCCAGCATCGTCGACAGCCGGCTGCTGGGCGCGGAGACCGTCAACGGGGAGATCCTGCGCGACCAGGTGGCGCCGGGCCAGTACGCGGTGATCGGCATCCCCGGGCGCCCACCGATCAAGGTGGGCGACAAGGTGTCCGGGGAGGTGATCCACTCCACGGCCAGGGGCGAGCAGGGCGAGACGGTCCGGATCGAGGAGCCCCGCTCGTCCGTCACCCGCGAGGTCGGCCGCACCCTGTTGATCATCGGGCTGGTCGCGCTGCTGGCGGTGGTGGCCGCGGTGCTCCTCGCGATCCGCCAGGCCAACCGCCTCGCCTCGCCGCTCACCGACCTCGCCGAGACCGCCGAACGCCTCGGCTCGGGCGACCCGCGCCCCCGTCACAAGCGGTACGGCGTCCCCGAGCTGGACCGCGTCGCCGACGTGCTGGACGGCTCCGCCGAGCGCATCGCCCGCATGCTGACCGCCGAGCGGCGCCTGGCCGCCGACGCCTCCCACCAGCTCCGCACTCCGCTGACCGCGCTGTCCATGCGCCTGGAGGAGATCACCCTCACCGACGACCCGGAGACGGTGAAGGAGGAGGCGAACGTCGCGCTCACCCAGGTCGAGCGGCTGACCGACGTGGTGCAACGCCTGCTGACGAACTCGCGCGACCCGCGCACCGGCTCCGCCGTCGCCTTCGACATCGACGAGGTCATCCAGCAGCAGATCGCCGAGTGGCGCCCCGCCTACCGCAGCGCCGGCCGGGCCATCGTCAGCTCCGGCAAGCGGCACCTGCGGGCGGTGGGCACCCCGGGCGCGGTCGCCCAGGTGCTGGCCGCGCTGATCGAGAACTCCCTCATGCACGGCGGCGGCACGGTGGCACTGCGCACCCGTGTGACCGGCAACCAGGCGGTCGTGGAGGTCACCGACGAGGGACCCGGGGTCCCCGCCGACCTGGGCGCCCGGATCTTCGAACGCACGATCAGCGGACGCAACTCCACCGGTATCGGACTGGCGGTCGCCCGCGACCTGGCGGAGGCCGACGGCGGCCGTCTGGAGCTGCTCCAGGCCCAGCCGCCGGTGTTCGGCCTGTTCCTCTCGCGCACGCCACCGGCGAAGAAGCCGGCGGAGGACCTGCCGACGGTGCGGTAGGCGAACGGCGAGCGGTGGCGGCGGCCCTGGGACACCGCCTGCCGCCACCGGGGACGGCGGACCGCCGAGCCGCTAGCGGAAGGCCTTAGGCCGCGGCTTCTTCGACTCGGCCCGCAGATAGGACTCCGCGTAGGCCACGGTCTCCGGGCCGGCCTCGAGCCCGGCCCCGTGCCCCGTCTCCCCGCCGGCCCCCTGGCCGGGCAGGGCGCGGAACACCCAGGTGCGGTAGGACCAGAAGCGGAACAGGGTCGCGATGCCGATGCCGAGGAACTTGAAGACGTTGCTCTGCAGCGGGCTGTCCCAGCCGAAGCCGTAGGTCGCCAGGAACAGCACGCCGTTCTCGATCACCAGACCGACCGCGCTGAACAGCAGGAACAGGGTCAGTTCCCGGGTACGGCCGCTCTTGTCCCGGTCCCGGTACGTGAAGTAGCGGAAACCGACGTAGTTGAAGACGATCGAGACGATGGTCGCGATGACGCTCGCCCGGACCACCTGGAGGTCGGTGATGTGTCGCACCAGGTTGAACACGAGCAGATTGACGAGGAGTCCCGCTCCGCCCACCGCGCCGAACTTGGCGACCTCGCTCCAGACCCGGCCGGCGCGCCGCAGCAGCGCGCCCCGGGGAACAGGGGAGGACGGAGGTGTCGGGGCGTCCGGAGGCGCCGCTCGGCGCCCCGAGGAACCATGTCCCATGGTCGTGCAGGCCCCCGTCCGGGTCGGTTTCGTAACCCCGCCATGCTATCCAGCGGCCCGGGCCCGCGCCTGCGGACCGGGCACGAGCTGGGGAACGGGTCGGAAAGAGTCCCGGAAAAGGCGGGAAAGAGACGGTGAGGGAGCCGTTCGGGGAGCGTTCGGCGGGCGGGCGGCAAGCGCGGGATCCGGCCGCGTCGGCGCGGCCGATACCCTAGGGGCGTGACGTTCCCGGTAGTCGGCATGGTCGGCGGTGGCCAGCTCGCTCGTATGACACACGAGGCGGGCATCCCGCTCGGCATCAGGTTCAAGCTTCTCAGTGACACACCCCAGGACTCCGCGGCACAGGTCGTGAGCGACGTCGTCATCGGCGACTACCGCGACCTGGAGACGCTGCGCGCCTTCGCGCGGGGCTGCGACGTGATCACCTTCGATCACGAGCACGTCCCCACCGAGCACCTGCGGGCCCTGGAGGCGGACGGCATCCCCGTGCGCCCCGGTCCCGACGCGCTCGTGCACGCCCAGGACAAGGGCGTGATGCGCGCGAAGCTCGACGCGCTGGGCGTGCCGTGCCCCCGGCACCGCATCGTGACCGATCCACAGGACGTGGCCGCCTTCGCCGCCGAGCTGGAGGAGTCCTCCGGCGAGGGCGGCGACGGGCGGCGGGCGGGCGGTTTCCCCGTGGTCCTGAAGACCGTCCGCGGCGGCTACGACGGCAAGGGCGTGTGGGTGGTCGACTCGGTCGAGGAGGCCGCCGCCCCGTTCCGGGCCGGTGTCCCCGTCCTGGCCGAGGAGAAGGTCGACTTCGTCCGCGAGCTGGCCGCCAACGTCGTACGCTCCCCGCACGGCCAGGCCGTGGCCTACCCGGTCGTGGAGTCGCGGCAGGTCGACGGCGTCTGCGACACGGTGATCGCCCCCGCCCCCGACCTGGACGAGGACCTCGCGCTGCACGCGGAGGAGATGGCCCTGCGGATCGCCAAGGAGCTCGACGTCGTCGGCCACCTGGCCGTGGAGCTGTTCCAGACCCGCGACGGCCGCGTCCTCGTCAACGAGCTGGCGATGCGCCCGCACAACTCAGGCCACTGGTCGATGGACGGCGCGATCACCTCGCAGTTCGCCAACCACGTCCGCGCGGTCCTGGACCTGCCGCTGGGCGACCCGCGCCCGCGCGCGAAGTGGACGGTCATGGTGAACGTCCTCGGCGGGGACTACCCCGACATGTACTCCGCGTACCTGCACTGCATGGCCCGCGACCCCCAGCTCAAGATCCACATGTACGGCAAGGACGTGAAGCCCGGCCGCAAGGTCGGGCACGTCAACACCTACGGCGATGACCTGGACGACGTGCTGGAGCGCGCCCGTCACGCAGCCGGCTACCTGAGAGGCACCATCACAGAATGAGCCCCGCCCACCCGTCGCCCGACCACCGTCCCTCGTCGAGCGCCGACGCGCGCGCCTTCCCCCTGGTGGGCATCGTCATGGGGTCGGACTCCGACTGGCCCGTCATGGAGGCCGCCGCCAAGGTCCTGGACGAGTTCGAGATCGCCTACGAGGTCGACGTCGTCTCCGCGCACCGCATGCCGCGCGAGATGATCGCCTACGGCGAGCACGCGGCCGAGCGCGGCCTGAAGGCGATCATCGCGGGTGCGGGCGGCGCCGCCCACCTGCCCGGCATGCTCGCCTCGGTCACCCCGCTGCCGGTGATCGGCGTGCCCGTGCCGCTGAAGTACCTGGACGGCATGGACTCGCTGCTCTCCATCGTGCAGATGCCGGCCGGTGTGCCGGTCGCGACGGTCTCGGTCGGCGGCGCGCGCAACGCGGGCCTGCTCGCCGCCCGGATCCTGGCGGCGCACGACGAGGACCTGCTGACCCGGATGCGGGAGTTCCAGCAGGACCTCAACGACCAGGCCACCGAGAAGGGCAAGCGGCTGCGCGCCAAGGTCGAGGGCGCGAACGGCTTCGGCTTCGGCCCGGGGAAGTGAGCGTGTGAGCTCCCTCGAACAGGCCCGGGAACTGCTGCGCGAGTTCCCGGTCGTCGACGGCCACAACGACCTGCCCTGGGCACTGCGCGAGCAGGTCCGCTACGACCTCGCCGCGCGTGACATCGCCACCGGTCAGGGCGCCCACCTGCACACCGACCTGCCCCGTCTGCGCGAGGGCGGCGTCGGTGCGCAGTACTGGTCGGTGTACGTCCGCGCGGACCTGCCCGACGCGGTGCCCGCGACGCTGGAGCAGATCGACTGCGTACGGCAGCTCCTCGCCCGCTACCCGGACCGGCTGGCACCCGCCCTGACCGCCGCCGACATGGAGGCGGCGCGCGGTGAGGGCCGGATCGCCTCGCTGATGGGCGCCGAGGGCGGCCACTCCATCGCGAACTCGCTGGGCACCCTGCGCGGCCTGTACGCGCTCGGCGTGCGCTACCTGACGCTCACCCACAACGACAACGTGGCGTGGGCGGACTCGGCCACGGACGAGCCGGGCGTGGGCGGACTGTCGGCCTTCGGCCGCGAGGTGGTGCGGGAGATGAACCGCCTCGGCATGCTGGTGGACCTCTCCCACGTGGCCGCGACGACCATGCGGGACGCCCTGGACACCTCCACGGCCCCGGTGATCTTCTCCCACTCCTCCGCCCGGGCCGTCTGCGACCACCCCCGCAACGTCCCGGACGACGTCCTGGAGCGACTGCCCGCCAACGGCGGCATGGCGATGGTGACGTTCGTGCCGAAGTTCGTGCTCCAGGCCGCCGTCGACTGGACCGCGGCGGCCGACGAGAACATGCGCGCGCACGGCCTGCACCACCTCGACACCACCGAGGAGGGCATGAAGGTCCACCGCGCCTTCGAGGAGACCAACCCCCGTCCGGTCGCCACCGTCGCCACGGTCGCCGACCACCTCGACCACATGCGCGAGGTCGCGGGCGTCGACCACCTCGGCATCGGCGGCGACTACGACGGGACGGCCTTCACCCCCGAGGGCCTGAACGACGTCTCCGGTTACCCGAACCTGATCGCCGAACTGCTGGACCGCGGCTGGTCGAGGACCGACCTGGCCAAGCTGACCTGGCAGAACGCGGTGCGGGTGCTGGGCGCCGCCGAGGACGTGGCCCGGGATCTGCGGGCCACGCGGCCGCCGTCCAACGCGACGATCGAGGACCTGGACGGCTGATCCCCGGTACCGGGGGGCGTCGGTTCACCTGCCCGACCGGTGGGATCCGGCGTCCCCTTCCGGCGGCACCGGCAGGCCGGTGCCGCCGGAAGGGGACGCGTCCGGACGCGAGCGCCGGCCCGTGCACCGGGCCGGCGCCGGGGGAGCGGGGCCCCCGGGGCCCGCCGCGGCGGCCGACCGGAACTCCGCTCAGCAGGCGCAGAGGCAGAACGGGTGCCCGGCGGGGTCGGCGTAGACCCGGAAGTCGCGCGAGCGGTCCTCCGTGTCCAGCGGCTTCGCGCCGAGCGCCAGCACGCCCTTCTCCGCGGCGTCCATGTCCTCGACGACCAGATCGAGGTGGAACTGCTGCGAGGCGTCGGCGGACGGCCACTTCGGCGGCACGAACCCGGGCGCCGCCTGGAAGGCCAGCGACGGCCCGCCCGGCACCTTCAGGTTCACCCAATCGCCCTCGCCCTCGACGGTCCCGCCCACCACCTCGGCGTAGAAACCGGCGAGCGCCCGCGGGTCGGGACAGTCCAGGACGACGACACCCAGCTTGGCCAGAGCCATGACTTCCTCCCAAGGATCAGTGAGGGTTACCTGTAGGAGCGGGTAACCAGTAACCGTTACCGCATGCTTGCCCATTGCCGGTAACGACGCAACGGAATAGACGGAGTACGGTCGCTGCCATGAGTGAGAGATCGCCCGCACCGGGGGGCCTGGCTCTGGTCGAGTCCCTGGTGAACACGCTGGACATCGAGACGGGCGCCGACTCGCTCGACACTCCGGACGTCCGGGCGCGCTTCGGCGTCGGCGAGGCGGAACTGCCCACGGCGCGCGAACTGCGCGAGTCGCTGCGGGCGACGCTGCTCGCCCACGCCGGCCACCCACCGCACCGCGAGGTGGCTCCCCTGGGCGAACTGCTGGCGCGGGCCCCGCTGCTGGTGGCCGTCGACGCCCGGGACGGCTCCGCCTCCCTCGCCCCGGCCGACACCGGCCCCCTGCTCTCCCGCGTCGCGGCCGCGGTCGCCGAAGCCCTGGTCGCAGGCACCTGGACCCGGCTGAAGGCATGCGAGGCGGACACCTGCCACTGGGCGTACTACGACCGCAGCCCGGCCGGCCGCGGCCGCTGGTGCTCGATGCGGGTGTGCGGGGCACGCGCGAAGATGCGCCGCTACCGGGCGCGCGAGGGCTGACCCCCGCCCCGGTTGGTGCACAATGCGGGAAGACGCCGGTTCGGCCGACTGAGCCTCGGCCGAACCGGCGTCTTCCGTACGCCCGCGCCCGCCCCGGCGGCTCCCGGCGGGCGCCGCCGGACAGCGCCTAAGCCATCGGACAGCGCCTAAGCCGTCGGACAGCGCCTAAGCCGTCGGACAGCGCCTAAGCCGTCGGACAGCGCCTAAGCCGTCGGGCGGCCCATCGCCCGGTACGTCCATCCGGCCCGCCGCCACAGCTCGGGGTCCAGCGCGTTGCGGCCGTCCAGCACGAGCCGGGTCGCCACGGCCTCGCCCAGCTCGGCCGGGTCCAGCTCGCGGAACTCCCGCCACTCGGTGAGGTGCAGCACCGCGTCGGCGCCCCGGACCGCCTCCAGCGCGGAGTCGGCGTAGCCGAGGGTGGGGAAGACGCGGCGGGCGTTGTCCATGCCCTTGGGGTCGTAGACGGTGACCTGGCCGCCCTGGAGGTGGATCTGGCCGGCGACGTTGAGGGCGGGGGAGTCGCGCACGTCGTCGGAGTCGGGCTTGAAGGTGGCGCCGAGCACCGCGATCCGCCGGCCGAGGAACGGCCCGCCGCCCAGCGCCTGCCGGGCCAGCTCCACCATCTGCCCGCGCTGGCGCATGTTGATCGAGTCGATCTCGCGCAGGAACGTCAGGGCCTGGTCGGCGCCCAGCTCACCGGCGCGTGCCATGAAGGCCCGGATGTCCTTGGGCAGACAGCCGCCGCCGAACCCGATGCCGGCGCGCAGGAACTTCTTCCCGATCCGGTCGTCGTACCCGATCGCCTCGGCCAGCTTGGCCACGTCGCCGCCGGCCGCCTCGCACACCTCCGCCATCGCGTTGATGAAGGAGATCTTCGTGGCGAGGAAGGAGTTCGCGGCGGTCTTCACCAGCTCGGCGGTCGGGAAGTCGGTGACCACGAAGGGGGATCCCTCGCCGACCGGTGTGGCGTACACCTCGCGCAGCAGCTTCTCCGCGCGCTCGCCGCGCACGCCGACCACGATCCGGTCGGGGTGCAGCGTGTCCTGGACGGCGAAGCCCTCGCGCAGGAACTCGGGGTTCCAGGCCAGCTCCGCGTCCTCGCCGGCGGGCGCCAGCTCGGCGATCGTGCGGGCCAGGCGGTCCGCCGAGCCGACCGGCACCGTCGACTTGCCGACGACCAGCGAGGGCCCGGTCAGATGCGGGGCGAGGGAGGCGATCGCGGAGTCGACGTGACTCATGTCGCAGGCGTACTCGCCGTGCTTCTGAGGAGTGTTCACACAGATGAAGTGGACGTCGCCGAAGGCGCCGGCCTCCGCCCAGTCCCGGGTGAAGCGCAGCCGCCCGGTGGAGCCCTCGATCCCGGCCACGTGCCGGCGCAGCAGTTCTTCCAGGCCCGGTTCGTACATCGGGACCTCGCCCCGCTGCAGCATCTCGATCTTCTCGGCGACGACGTCGAGACCCAGCACCTCGAACCCCAGCTCGGCCATGGCCGCGGCGTGCGTCGCGCCGAGATAGCCGGTGCCGATCACGGTGATCTTGAGGCTCATGGGCTGCTCCAGTAGGGATGAAGGCAATGCGCTGCCCGAGCATATCGGGGGCATGCCCGCGCTCTCCGCCGGGCAATGTCCCTGCTGTCCCCCGCTGTCGCCAAGCTCACGTATCACTCGCGCGGGCGGACCCCTAAAATTTGGGTTACTTAACGGTAATTAGCGTCATCACTGGTCGTCTTTGGAGCGTGAGAGACCTTGGCCGGATCGGCTGACTTCGACCTGTACCGCCCGTCCGAGGAGCACGACATGCTCCGCGACGCCGTCCGCTCGCTGGCCGAGGCGAAGATAGCGCCGCACGCCGCCGCCGTGGACGAGGAGGCCCGCTTCCCGCAGGAAGCCCTCGACGCCCTGGTCGCGAACGACCTGCACGCCGTGCACGTCCCCGAGAGCTTCGGCGGCGCGGGCGCCGACGCGCTCGCCACGGTCATCGTGATCGAGGAGGTGGCCCGCGTCTGCGCGTCCTCCTCCCTCATCCCCGCGGTGAACAAGCTGGGCTCGCTCCCGGTGATCCTCTCCGGCTCCGAGGAGCTGAAGAAGAAGTACCTGACCCCGCTCGCCAAGGGCGACGCGATGTTCTCGTACTGCCTCTCCGAGCCCGACGCGGGCTCGGACGCGGCCGGCATGAAGACCAGGGCGGTCCGCGACGGCGACTCCTACGTCCTCAACGGCGTCAAGCGCTGGATCACCAACGCGGGCGTGTCGGAGTACTACACGGTGATGGCGGTCACCGACCCCGACAAGCGCAGCAAGGGCATCTCCGCCTTCGTCGTCGAGAAGTCCGACCCGGGCGTCTCCTTCGGCGCCCCGGAGAAGAAGCTCGGCATCAAGGGCTCCCCGACCCGCGAGGTCTACCTCGACAACGTGCGCATCCCCGCCGACCGCATGATCGGCGCCGAGGGCACCGGCTTCGCCACCGCGATGAAGACCCTCGACCACACCCGCATCACGATCGCCGCCCAGGCCCTCGGCATCGCCCAGGGCGCCCTCGACTACGCCAAGGGCTACGTCAAGGAGCGCAAGCAGTTCGGCAAGCCGATCGCCGACTTCCAGGGCATCCAGTTCATGCTCGCCGACATGGCCATGAAGGTCTCGGCCGCCCGCGCCCTGACCTACCAGGCCGCCGCCGCCTCCGAGCGCGTCGACGCCGACCTCACCTACCAGGGCGCCGCCGCCAAGTGCTTCGCCTCGGACGTCGCCATGGAGGTCACCACGGACGCCGTCCAGCTCCTCGGCGGCTACGGCTACACCCGTGACTACCCGGTCGAGCGCATGATGCGCGACGCCAAGATCACTCAGATTTATGAGGGCACGAACCAAGTCCAGCGGATCGTCATGGCCCGCAACCTGCCGTAGGGCCCGGCGGACCGGGCGGGGAAGCCGACCCCGCGTCACTCGGACGGACGCAGCTCGATCCGCGCGTCCGTCCGATGGCGGGGAGCGGCGGCCGGGCGTACGACAGAGGTGAAAGGGGTTCGCCCCGGAGCCCTCTCGTCCCCCGCAGGAGGAGCCGTGACCCACACCCAGCCCGGAACCACCCCCGCCATGAGCAAGGAGATGCAGGACTGCGTCGACGCCTGCATGACGTGCCACACCATCTGCGAGGAGGCCATGAGCTCCTGCATGCAGATGGGCGGCCAGGCGCAGATGCAGATCATGCGCGCGCTCATGGACTGCTCCGAGATGACCCGCTGTTGCGCGGACATGATGATGCGCCGCTCGCCCCTGGCGACCGAGATGTGCGCACTGTGCGCCAAGGCCTGCGACATGTGCGCCGAGGCGTGTATGTCCATGCCGGACGACAAGATGATGATGCGCTGCGCCGAGGCGTGTCGTCGCTGCGCGGAAATGTGCCGTTCGATGGCGGGCGCCAGCATGTGACCCGCCCTCCGGCGCGACGGCCGGGACCTCTCGTCCGGGTCGGGCCCGCGGGTCGGGCATGAGCCGGAGGAGAGGCCGAGGGCCCCGAGGCACGCGTGCCTCGGGGCCCTGCGGTCCGGCTGACGTCGTCGTCCGGCGGGCTTCCGGTCAGTTCCCGGAGACGGTGACCTTCTGGTCGTTCTTCAACTGGTCCACCAGGGTCTTGACCTTCGCCTTGTCCCAGACGAGGTTGCCGCCCGTGGAGCCCGAGATCGGCATGTTCATGGAGGTGCCGTCGCCGCCGCTGACGCCCTTCATCGCCCAGAACATGGAGGCCAGGTCCCACAGGCTCATGTCCTTGTCGACGATCAGGGAGTCCAGGCCGGCGCTCATCGTCGGGTAGAACTTGAACGGGTTCAGGACCGTCGACGGGGTGGCCACCTCGTGGGCCAGCGCGGACAGGAACTTCTGCTGGTTCTTGGTGCGCTGGAGGTCGGAGGCGGCGAAGGCGTGCCGGGTGCGGACGAAAGCGAGGGCCTGCTCGCCGTTGAGCGTCTGCTTGCCCGCCTTGAAGTCGGCGCCGGACCACTTGTCCTTGAAGGGCTTGTCGATGTTCATCTCGACACCGCCGACCGAGTCCACGATGTTCGCGAAGCCGGCGAAACCGATCTCCACGTAGTGGTCGATGTGCAGACCGGTGTTGTACTCGATGGTCCGCACCAGCAGCGTCGGGCCGTCCTCCGCGTAGGCCGCGTTCAGCTTGGTGTGCCGTCCCGTGGCCGGGTAGGACTTGCCCGACTCGGCCCCCTTGTACGACGGGATCTCCACATCGGAGTCGCGCGGCAGGGAGATCAGCGTGTCGCCGTTGTCCCCGACGTGCAGGATCATCATGGAGTCCGTGCGCTTGCCCTCGGCGGAGCCGGTGTGCAGCTTCTTCTTGTCGTCGGCGGACAGTCCGTCCCGGCTGTCGGAGCCGACGATCAGGTAGTTGGTGCCCTCGCCCGCCCCCGGCCGGTCGATGACCTTGGACAGGTCGACGTCGCGGTTGAGCTTGGAGTCGGCCCAGAAGTAGGTCGCGACCGACGTCACCACCACCACGGTGACCAGGGATATCGCCGTCCACTTGATCCGCCGGCGCCAGTTCGGCGCGGGCCGCGGACCACGGGGGGCGGACCCGCCGGGACCGGCCGGGCCGCCACCGCCGGAGGCGCCGTAGACCTGGCCGGTGTTGTAGCCGCTGTCGTATCCCCGGCCGTCGTCGGCGTAACCCTCGCCGCCGTCGACGTACGACGGCTGCCGCGGAACGCCGTACGGCGGCGCCGAGGGCGCCTGGCCGCCGGGCCTGCCGGCGCCCCGCCCGGGCGGCGGTACCGCCGGGCCGCCGCGCCGCACCTGGCGCATCGCGCGTGCGCCCTCCGGCTGCGCGCCGGCGCTGCCGCGTCCGTACCGGGGTCCGCGGTTGTCGTCGGACCACCCCTCGGGCCAATCATTCATGGAGCCCAGTGTGCCGGGCCGCACGGTGTGCCTTACAAGGGCCGTCGGGAAATAAGGTCACCGCTGTTGCGAAGCTGACACATATCCGGCCGATCGCGGCCCCGGCATAAGGTGGAGGCCATGACAGATCAGGCCCCCACCGCGGAATCCGGGACCACGGACATCCCGGGCAAGCCGACCTCGGCGTCCCGGACCACCCTCAGCCACATCATGACCCACAACGACACCAACCTCCTGGGCACGGTGCACGGCGGGGTGATCATGAAGCTGGTCGACGACGCGGCGGGCGCGGTGGCCGGCCGGCACAGCGGCGGCCCCGCCGTCACGGCATCCATGGACGAGATGGTGTTCCTGGAGCCCGTCCGGGTCGGCGACCTCGTCCATGTGAAGGCCCAGGTCAACTGGACCGGCCGGACCTCCATGGAGGTGGGCGTGCGGGTCCTGGCCGAGCGCTGGAACGAGTCGGCGCCGGCCACCCAGGTCGGCTCCGCCTACCTGGTCTTCGCGGCCGTGGACTCCGACGGCCGGCCGCGCGCCGTGCCGCCCGTCCTGCCCGAGACCGAACGGGACAAGCGGCGTTACGAGGAGGCCCAGATCCGCCGCACCCACCGCCTGGCCCGCCGCCGGGCCATCAAGGAACTGCGGGAGAAGCGCGCCGCGGAGGGCTACGCCGACTGACGTCCCCGAGGACGCACCCGCCGTCCGGGCCGCACCGGCCCCCGGCTGTTCCCTCGCTGCCGGGGGCGCATCGACCCCGACGGCTCCGGTCTTCGCTTCGCACGACCCCGACGGCTCCGGTCTTCGCTCGGGCCGCACGACCCCGACGGCTCCGGTCTTCGCTCGGGCCGCACGACCCCGACGGCTCCGGTCTTCGCTCGGGTCGCACGACCCCGACGGCTCCGGTCTTCGCTCGGGTCGCACGACCCCGACGGCTCCGGTCTTCGCTCGGGCCGCACGACCCCGGCGCCGCTCCGATCGTCGCTCGGGTCGCACCGGATCTCCGGCTCCTCCCACCGCCTACCGGCTCCCGCCGGTGTCAGTCGCACGCCACCTCGTCGCCCCGCACCACGCGGGCGGCGCGCCGCACCGGGTCCTCCACCCGGACCCTGCGCACCTCGCGGTGGTCGGCCCCCACGATCACCCGGAGGGTGGCGCCCTGCCCCGGCACGGGCCGCAGCTCACTGCCCGGCAGGGCGGCGGCGAGCGACCGCGCCGAGCGGTCCCACCGGGGGTCGTAGAGCACGGCGGTCCGCCTGACGGCGCGCTCCCTGGAGTCGACGGGCGCCTTGGTCGTGCCGAAGCCGGCCGCTGCCAGCGCCGTGTCCACCCGCCTGCCCAGCCCGACCGTGCCGGTGCCGTTCTCCACCTGGACCCGGATCCGCTGCGGGGCGACCTCGACGGTCGCGGCGGGGTCCGGTGGCGGGGACGGCTTGCGCACGGCCAGCGGGCGGTCCTCGCGCAGCGCCCGGAAGAGCTGCTCCGCCCTGGCCGGGTCCCACTTCACGGTCGAGCCGAGGCCCTTGACCGGGAAGGCCGCCTGCGCGACCGGGACGGTGGTGAACTCCGAGGAGGACGGCGAGAAGTTCCGCATCGCCCGCCCGAGGTCGAGCAGCTCGTCGGTGTGGAAGCCCTTGTCGGCGCGGACCGAGCCCAGCACTGCCCGCGTCACGTCCCGGAACTTCAGGGGGTTCAGCAGCACCCGGGAGGAGGTCGCCCGCTCCAGCAGGGCGGCCAGGAAGCGCTGCTGGCGCTGCATGCGGCCGAAGTCGCTGGCCCCGTCGACGTGCCGGGAGCGGACGTACTGCAGGGCCTGCCCGCCGGAGAGGGTGTGCGGACCGGCGGGCAGGTCCAGGCCGGTGTAGCTGTCCTTCAGCGGTGCGGCGGTGCACAGCTGGACACCGCCGAGGACGTCCACGGTCCGCATGAAGGTGGTGAAGTCCACCTCCAGGTAGTGGTCCATCTTGAGGCGGGTCATGTCCTCGACCGTGCGCACGGCGAGGTTCGGTCCGCCCTCCGCGTACGCCGCGTTCAGCTTGACCGGATGCGGTCCGTGCTGCTTGCCGGTGAGCCGGTCGACGTGGGCGGGCAGCTCGACGTAGGAGTCGCGGGGCAGGCTCACCACGCTGGCCCGCTCCCGGTCCTGCGACAGGTGCACGATCATCATCGTGTCGGTGCAGTGGCAGGGCTGTCCGCCGAGCCGGTAGGCGCGCCGCTCCCGCTCGCTGATCCGGTCACGGCCGTCGGTGCCGACCAGCAGGACGTTCATGCCGTGGCCCGCCGGCGGGCGGTTCTTCATGTCCCGGAACGGGTCGACCCGGCCGATCTCGGCGTCCAGGCTGGAGACCACCGCGTGCCCGATGCCGGCGGAGGCGAGCACCACCACCGACAGGGTGGTCGCCGCCCGCATGGCCCAGCGCGGTCTGCGGCGCGGCACGGGCGCGTACGGCATGCGGTCCGGCCGGGCGGGTGCGAGGGTCTGCCGCGGCCCGCGCCGCGACGGCGGCGCGGGCGGCCGGGGCGACCGGGGCGAGGTGGTGGACATGGGGGACACCTCCGCTTATGGCGTGGGTGGACACCGTGAGCACCGTAGGGCCATACGATCGGCTGACCGGTGCGGTGGCCACCGCGGCGCGCACCGGTGTCCCCCGTTCGCGGTAACGTGAGCACCGATGAACGCCAAGCCCGACGTGCGGTTCCCCGCCGTGTCTGTGATCATGCCCGTCCTCAACGAGGAGCGGCATCTGCGCGGGGCCGTCGAAGCGATCCTCGCGCAGGAGTACGCCGGCGAGATGGAGGTCGTGATCGCCCTGGGTCCGTCCACGGACCGCACGGACGAGATCGCCGCCGAGCTCGTACGCGACGACCCGCGCGTGCACACGGTCCCGAACCCCACCGGCCGCACCCCCGCCGCGCTGAACGCCGCGATCAAGGCCTCCCGCCATCCGATCGTGGTCCGCGTCGACGGCCACGGGATGCTGTCGCCGAACTACATCGCCACGGCGGTACGGCTGCTGGAGGAGACCGGCGCGCAGAACGTCGGCGGCATCATGCACGCCGAGGGCGAGAACGACTGGGAGCGCGCGGTCGCCGCCGCCATGACCTCGAAGATCGGCGTCGGCAACGCGGCCTTCCACACCGGCGGCCAGGCAGGCCCGGCCGAGACGGTGTACCTGGGCGTGTTCCGACGCGCGGCCCTGGAGCAGCAGGGCGGCTACAACGAGGAGTTCATCCGCGCCCAGGACTGGGAGCTGAACTTCCGCATCCGCGAGGCGGGCGGCCTGATCTGGTTCTCGCCCGAGCTGCGGGTCTCCTACCGCCCCCGCCCGAGCGTGCGGGCGCTCGCCAAGCAGTACAAGGACTACGGCCGCTGGCGGCACGTCGTCGCCCGCTACCACGAGGGCTCCATCAACCTGCGCTACCTCGCCCCGCCGACCGCCGTGTGCGCGATGGCGGCCGGGATCGTGGTGGGCGCGGCCCTGACGCCCTGGGCGTTCGTGATCCCCGGCGGCTACCTGGCGGCGATCGCCGCCGGTTCGGTGCCGGCCGGCAAGGGCCTGCCGGCCAAGGCCCGGCTGCGGATACCCCTCGCCCTGGCCACCATGCACATGTCGTGGGGGTACGGCTTCCTGACCAGCCCGAAGTCGCTGGCGAAGAGGGTCATCGCCTCGCGGCGGCCGGCGGTCGTCACCACCTCCGGCTGAGCACCGCGCCGCCCGTCACGGGCACCGCGGCCAGACCCGTGAAGAGGGCCCCTCCCGTCGGACGCTTCCGACGGGAGGGGCCCTCTTCGCACGGGGCGCCGGCCGCTACCACTGATAGGGCTTGTACACGTCCATGCACTGCTTGGTGTCCGCGCCGTTGATGGCGTCGGAGTTCTCCGGGATGTCCCCCGCCTTCGGCGCCGCCTCCTTGGGATAGGAGAGGCCCGCGCGCCAGTCGGGGCCCACGACGACGGTGACGCCGGAGACGTCGGTCGACTGCTCCACCGAACTCGTCGGGATGCCCAGCGCCTTGGCGACGCGCTCGGCGTCGGCCTTCAGTTCGGCGCTCGGATAGCGCACGACCGTCCCGTCCGCGGACGGCGTCACCGACCCGTCCGCCGCGGCCCTGGTGAAGCCCTTCCGCACGAGCTCCTGACTGATGTCCGAGGCCCGGTGGGAGACCGGGGCGAGAGAGGACGTCCGGGTGGCGTTCTGCACCATGACGCCGATCTGGGCGTCCGGGTGCGCGGGGTCCGCGGAGACCGGCGCCTTGTCCGTGTCCTTCTTCCCGCCCCCCTCCTGCGCGTCGGACTCCTTGCCGTTGCTGTCGAAGGACACGTCGTCGCGGAGCATCTTCCACACCTTCTCGGCGTTGGCTCCGTCCGGTACGACGTGGTCGTCGTTCCGCGGGTCCGTGACGTTGGGCATGGTCGTCATGGTGATGCGGTCGGTCGGGACCGTCTTGAGCTGCATCGCCAGGTCGTACAGCTTCTTGACGGTGCCGATCTCCTCGGAGACCTGGAGCGACTTCGTGGCGGACTCGGCCAGGTCCATCAGGCGGCCGGTGTCGGTGAAGACGTTCTGGCCCTTCAGCGTGCGGATCATCGAGTTCAGGTACATGTGCTGGGCCCTGGCCCGCATCAGGTCACTGCCCCAGGCGTGCCGGGTGCGCAGCCACTGCAGGGCCTCCTCGCCCTGGACCTTCGTCGTGCCGGCCCTCAGCTTCAGGCCGGACCCGCCGCGCTGTTCGGCCGTCGAGCGGTCCCACACGTTCTGGTTCACGCAGACGTCGACGCCGCCGATGGCGTCCGCCATGCTCACCACGCCCGCGAAGTCGATCGTCATCCAGTGGTCGATGTACACACCGGTGAGGTTCTGCCACGTGGCGAGGGTGCAGCCGGCGCCGCCGCGGGCCAGGGACTCGTTGATGATGGTGTCGACCGGCGCGTACTCCTTGCCGGTCTTGGAGTCCTTGCACTTGGGGATCTGGACCCGGGTGTCGCGGGGAATGCTCACCACGGCGGCGCTCTTGCGGTCCGCGGCCAGGTGGATGAGCATCTGCACGTCGCCCAGCGGCGGGTTGCCGCGGTTCTCCTTGCTGCCGCCCAACGCGATGTTCGCGTCGGAGTTACGGCTGTCGGAGCCGATCAGCAGGATGTTCACCGGCGTCTGGCCGGCCGCGTTGGGCTTCGACTTCTGCGCCTTGGAGTCGCCGCTGTCCCGCTCGCCCTTGCGGATGTTGCCGTTGAGGTGCTCGTAGTAGAGGTATCCGGCGCCGGCCGTGCCGAGTATGACCACCGCCAGAATCGTCGCCGACCAGCGCAGCACCCGCCTCTTGGGAGGTCTGCCTCCCGCGCCGCGGCCGCCCCGGCCGCTGCCGCCGCCACGCCGACCGTGACCGCCGCTCGCGCCGCCCCCCCGCGACGCGAGCGGCATCGTCTCATCGACCGCAGGCCCCTCCCCGCGCAGACCGCTCTGGGTCAACTCCCCATCCTCCCCACCCTGATGCCTATCATCGAACAGGCCCGTCCTACGCGGTGTTAGACGTAGGACAGGCCCGTCAGGTCACACGGTGCGCTCAACTCGCGCACTGAACCTTGTCCGCCGTGGACTTGTCGACCTCCGGCGCCTTCGTCGGAGCGGTGAGCGACACACCGGCGCCCTTGAAGTCCTTGCCCAGGGTCAGCGTCATCGTGGGCAGCCCCTGCGAGTTGGTCACGCTCTCGCCCGGCTTCAGCGCGGACCCGGACAGCCCCATCAGCGAGGCGAGCTCACGGGCCTGGTCGGCCTGGTCGGGGGCGTATTCGAGCGTGGTCCTGTCGAGCTTCTCGGGCGCGTTGCTCCCGTTCTCGGACTTGAGCACACCCTTGTCGTTCTGCAGCCAGGTGAGGGTGTCCTGCGCGGAACCGGAGGGTGCCCCACCGTTGAGGATCCGTACCCGCACATCGGAGGCCGCGGACTTGGCGCCCTTGAGCCGGGCCGCCGCGGCGTCCTTCGCCGCCTGCTGCTTCTTCTTCACCTCGGTGAAGGAGACGTCGTCGCGGATGGCGTCGAAGACCGGGGGGGCCTTGCTCTGGTCGACGATGACCGTCTTGTGCACGACGCCGTCCGCCGGGTTGTCGAGCACGGGCACGGTCATGAAGGAGATGTTCTTCGTCGGCACCTTCTTCAGCTCCAGGGCCATGTCCTTGAGCGTGCCCACCTTGTCGATGCCCTGGTCCACGGTGAGCGCCTTGGTGGCGGCGTCGGCCAGGCCGTACAGCTTGGCCGGGTTGGTGAGGGTGTCGCCGGAGGCCATCTTGCGCATCAGCGAGCTGAGGAACTGCTGCTGCACCTTGATCCGGTCCAGGTCGCCCTGGTTGCCCCAGCTGTGCCGGGTGCGGACGAAGGCCAGCGCCTGCTCGCCCTCGATCTTGGAGGGTCCGGCGGGGAGGTCGAGGTGCGAGTCCTTGTCCTTGACGGCGTGCTTGAGGCACACGTCCACACCGTCGACCGCGGTCGTCAGGGTCTTCACCGCGTTGAAATCGGCCATCATGAAGTGGTCGGGCTCGATGCCGGTGACTTCCTTGACCGTGCGCATCGTGCAGCCCGGGTCGCGGCCGTCCTGACCGAGGCTCGTGTTGAAACGCACCTTGTCGGTGCCCGGGATGACCTTCTCGGTGCCGTCGGACTGCTTGGTCGGGCAGTCCGGCACGTTCACGATCAGGTCGCGGGGGATGCTCAGCGCGGTCGCGTTGGTCCGGTCCTTGGAGACGTGCAGCAGGACGTTGGTGTCGGCGTGGCCCACGCTGCCCTTGTCGCCGTAGCCCTCGTTGCCCGCGCCGGTCCGCTTGTCGGTGCCGATGATCAGTATGTTGAAGGCCTCGTCCTTGCTGAAGCCGTTCTTGGCCGCGGCGCCCACGTCCGTGCTGCTGATGTTGCCCTCGAGGTGCTTGAGGATCAGGTAGCCGGCCGTGCCGGCGCCCACCAGGACGAACGCCATGGTGCCGCCGGTCCACATCAGGACCTTCTTGGTCCGCGTCTTCTTCTTTTTCTCCGGCCGGCGGCCCCGCCTGCCGGGCGGCGGCTCCGGCGGCGGCGTGCCGCGGCGGCGGCGCTGCCCCGGCACCGCGCGGGCGGGCGTCTCCTCACGGGTCTGCTGCCGCCCCGGCGCGGCGGCGCGGCGGCCCGCGGACCTGCCGCCGGCCGGCGTGGCGCCGTCCGACGAGCCGTCGGCCGACGTGCCGCCGGTCGGTGTGCCGCCCGCGGAGCCGGGCGCGCCGGCTCTGCGGGAGCCGGGTCTGCGCGGTCCGGGAATCGGCGACTGCGGAGCGGAAGGCGCCAGTCGCAGTTCGTATTCGCCGGTGTCCGGGTTGAGCACCCACTGGTCTGCGGGGTCGATGTCTTCCGCCCGCCCACGGCCTTGCGCGTCCACGGTTGTCCGAATCCTCCGTCGGGGCCACGCGGCGCCTCCCCCTAAAGGCGCTCAGGTCTGGTCTCACAGTGCACGACCCCAGGGAGACCTCGCGGCCGGTAGCACCGGATCGCTCACACTATCCGGCCGGTTGACCATTCAGCGACGCCGGTGACGAATTGCACGTCCCTACAAGCGGGCAATCCGCCCATTTCTCGGGACAGAAGTTCGCCTTTGGTCGCGGCTTTACCCGCACGGGTCCTGCGAGGCGGTGCTGCCGGTAAAGGTCGGTACGGGTGCGGGCGGGCTCCCGAACGCCGCGCCCGGTGCGCCGATCTTCGGTACGCTCTCGAAAACATACCGAACGTAGTCGCCCGACTGCGTAAATGAATGGGGAGCGCGCGCATGCGCCGCAGGCACCGCTTCCGATGGTGAATTCGATTCCGCCGATGCCGAAGCCGATGTCGAAGCCGAAGCGGGCCTCGAAGCCGAAGCGGCCGCCGGGGCCGTAGGGCGAGAGGGGGCCGCGGTCCCGGCCGCAGAAGAATTGCCGCCCTTCGTCCCGGAATTTCCCGGAGTCCTCTTCACCACCTCCACCGGCTCGTCCGCGCGCAGCCGGGCGAACAGTTTTCCGGCGTCCGGTTCCATGAGCTGGTCGCGGTTGGCGTCGTGGACGTACGCCTTCCGCGGGACGGTAAGGAACCGCACCCGCTCGGTGGGGATGTCACGCAGCCCGCGCACGAGCTGGTACAGGCCGCGCAGGCTCGCCAGGGCCGGGTCCGCGGTCAGGGACGAGGTGGCCGCGTTCAGGACGGGGTAGAGCTTGGACGGGTTCAGCAGGACGTCGTCCCGGCGCGCCTTGTCCAGGAGGGCGCCCAGGAGGCGCTGCTGGCGCTCCATCCGGTCGGTGTCGCTGCCGTCGCCGAGCGACTTGCGGGCGCGGACGTAACCGAGGGCCTGCTCGCCGTCGAGCCGTACCCGGCCCGCCGGCAGCCGCAGCCCGGCCTCCTGGTCGTCGACGGGCGCGCGCAGGCACACCTGGACGCCGTCGACCGCGTCGACCAGTTCCTTGAACCCGTTGAAGTCGACGACGAGGTGATGGTCGATCCGGATGCCGGTCAGCTTCTCCACGGTGCGGACGGTGCAGGCCGAACCGCCCGTCTCGTAGGCGCGGTTGAGCGCGGTGAGCGCCGCCTCGGCGCTGCTGCCGTCCGGGCGGTGGCAGCTCGGCACGCGCACCATCAGGTCCCGGGGCAGGGACACGGCGGTGGCGCCGCGCCGGTCGGCGGCCAGGTGCAGCAGGATCACGGTGTCGGACCGCTCGGTGCCCAAGTCCCGTCCGTATCGTTCGTCGCCCGTGCCGGAGCGCGTGTCGGAGCCGATCAGCAGGATGTTCTGGGCGCCCTTGACCAGGGCGGTGGGCCGTTCCCTCTCGTACCGCCGCAGCTCCGCCGCGGCCGCCTCGTCGGAGGTGATGTTGCCGCTGAGGGTGGTGTACGCCGCCAGCCCGGCCCCCGTGCCCCCGGCGAGGAGCACGGCCAGCCCGAGCGCCCCGCCCCGCAGCCGGTTCCTGCGGCGCCGCAGCCGCAGCCCGGTCCCGGTGGCCGACGCGCCCAGCCCCGGCCCGGCCGCCGTCCCGGCACGGTCCTTCGGCACTCCGTCCGGCCCACCTGCCCCGCGGGTCACCTCAGCGCCCACCCTCCTGCCGTTCGAACGCGCCGTGCCGTTCCTACGACCATGCCCCGGCGAGGGGGCGGGTGGGAGGCGGTGGTGGGCCGGACGGGGGAACCGCCCGGCCCCCGGGACACCGGACGAGGGGCCCGCGACCCGCGGGTCGCGGGGCCGTCGCGGTCGTGGCGAGCCGCGGGTCAACGCGCCGTCGCGGTGACCCGTTCGCTCTCGATGCGCTTGGCCAGGGAGTCCGAGTCCAGCCGGTCCAGGTTCCGGCACAGGACGACCGATCCGCCGGCGGCGAGCGGGGCGTAGAGACCCGCGCTCAGCCCCTCCCAGGTGTCGTACCCCAGCCCCGACAGCAGCCGGGAGCCCGGTCCCGTCAGGTCCAGCCCCGGGGCGTCGGCGCGGGCCCGCTCCACCACCTCGGCCGCGGTGTACTCCGCGCCCGCCACGATCAGCGCCGGCTCCTCCGGGTCCACCGGGGCGAACGGCGCGAACCTGTCGCCCTGCCCCGGCACCTCGACGGCGTAGTCGGCGAATCCCCCGGGTGGCTGCGGGAAGCGCCCGCCCAGCGGCCGCAGCGCCAGCGCCACGCGCTCTCCGGAGCAGGCGCGCGCCGCCTCGAGCGTGTCCGGCCCGCTGACGACGACGTCCGCCGCCGCCGGGTCGCCGCCGACGTCCGCGACCGCGCCCACCGCGGAGCATGCCAGCAGCCACACCGCCGTCTGCCAGTGCGCGGGCAGCAGCAGCGCGACCCGGTCGCCCGGTCCGGCGGCGAGGTCTCCCTGGAGCAGGTTGGCGGTCTTGGCCACCCAATTGGCGAAGGTGGCCACGGACAATTCGACGCGTTCGCCCGTGGCGTCGTCGTAGAAGGTCACCAGGGGGCGCCCGGGGTCCGCGGCGAGCGCGGAACTCAGCAGGTCGGCAGGGGTGCGTTCGGCGGCTCTCACCCGCGCAAGCGTACGCGGCGCCCCCTCCGCGCACCGCGCGCGGGCGCCGAGGGGGCCGGGTACCGGCCACCGGTTCGGCGCAGCGCGAACCGACGCACCGTCAGTTCGCGGATGGACAGATTTGTACGACTATGTTCAAGATCGGGAACATGCGTCGATACGGATTCCTTGTGTCCTCGATCGGTGTCACGGGCGCGGCCGTCCTCGCCCTGGGCCCGGGTCTCCCGGCGGTCGCGGCCACGGTGAGACCGGCGGCCTCCGGGCCGGCCCTCGCCACGGAGCCGGCGGCCGTACCCGGCAGCACCCAGTCCCTGCCCCTGGCCCCCCTCGACCCGCCCGCCGGGGGCCGGGCCGGCGAACGGACGCTCCCCGAAACCCCGGCGCAGGGCCTGTACCGCGCGCACGTACGGCACTTCTCGCTGGTCGGCGTCGTATGGGACGACCCCGGCGCCGAACTGCACGGCAGCGTCCAGGTCCGCACCCGCTCCACCGCCACCGGCGCCTGGTCCGGCTGGCAGGAGGTCGACACCCACAACGCCGACCACGGGGCCGACCCCGACACCGCCGAGCGAGCCACCGGGCATGTGCGCGGCGCCACCGCACCCCTGTGGGTGGGCGACTCGGACGGGGTCGACGTCCACGTCCGCGCGGACACCGGGGACGGCGCCGCCGACCCGCCCGTCCCGCTCCCCGAGGGGCTGGGCCTGGAACTCGTCGACCCCGGCGGGGAGCCCCCGGCCGCGGGCCCCGGGCCCGACCAGTCGCGGACCGGCGAGCCGAGCGAGGAGGCGACCGCCGCCTCCGCCGCCAACCTCGGCCTCGCCCCGCTCGGCGCCACCGAGATCCCCGAACTCGACCGCGAGGACACCGAACGGGAACTGCTCGACCTGCGCGGCGACGAACTGACGGAGGGCCAGCGGGCCAGGCCGTACATCGGACCGCGCCCGCGCATCGTCACGCGCCGGGGCTGGGGCGCCGACGAGTCGCTGCGCGCCCGGGGGTTCGTCTACACGAAGAAGGTCAGGGCGGCGTTCGTCCACCACACCGCGACCGGCGACAACTACGGCTGCTCCCAGGCGCCCTCGGTCATCCGCAGCATCTACCGCTACCACGTCAGGAGCATGGGGTGGCGCGACATCGGCTACAACTTCCTCGTCGACAAGTGCGGAACCGTCTACGAGGGCCGCGCCGGCGGGGTGGCCAAGCCGGTGCTGGGCGCCCACACCATGGGGTTCAACAACGACAGCATGGGGATCGCCGTCATCGGCAGCTTCGGCAGGACCAGACCCGCCAAGGCCGCCGTCACGGCCGTGGCACGGCTGACCGCCTGGAAGGTCGGCCTCTACGGGATGAATCCGCGCGGAAAGACATATCTGAAGTCCGGCGGTGGCAACCTCTACCAAAAAGGAAAGAAAGTACGCATGAACGTGATCTCCGGTCACCGGGACGGCTTCGCCACCGACTGCCCCGGCCGGCAGCTCTACGGCAAGCTCGGCACGGCCCGGTCCGCCGCGGCGCGCTACCAGGGGCGCTGAGGCCGGAGCCGGACGGAGCAGCCGCACACGGAGCGCGGCACGCAGCCGCACGGCCGCCGCACGGAGTTGCGCGGAGCCGGTGGAGCCGCGCGAGGACGTACGGCGGTCTGCGTCGCGGCGCCGCGCGGCGGTCTGCATAAACTGGCCGGCCGAAGGACAGATCGGCCGGTCCCGGCAGGAAGCGAAGACGACAGGTGACAGAAGCGATCCTCCTGGTCGGCGGCAAGGGCACCCGGCTGCGTCCGCTCACGGTGCACACCCCCAAGCCCATGGTGCGGGCGGCGGGCGTGCCCTTCCTCACCCACCAGCTCGCACGGGCGAGGGCGGCGGGCGTCGAGCACATCGTGCTGGCCACGTCCTACCTGGCCGAGGTCTTCGAGCCGCACTTCGGCGACGGTTCCGCGCTCGGGCTCCACCTGGAGTACGTGACCGAGGAGGAGCCCCTGGGCACCGGCGGAGCCATCCGCAACGTCGCCGACCGCCTGCACTCCGGCCCGGACGAGCCGGTCCTCGTCTTCAACGGCGACATCCTGACCGGCCTGGACATCCGCGCGCTGGTGCGCACGCACGAGGAGACGGGCGCGGACGTCTCCCTGCACCTGACGCAGGTGACGGACCCGAGGGCGTACGGCCTCGTCCCCACCGACGGCACGGGCCGGGTCCTGGCCTTCCTGGAGAAACCGCAGACCCCCGAGGAGATCGTCACCGACCAGATCAACGCGGGCGCGTACGTCTTCCGCCGCTCGGTCATCGACACGATCCCGCAGGGCCGTCCGGTGTCGGTGGAACGCGAGACCTTCCCCGACCTGCTGTCCGCCGGGGCCCACCTCCAGGGCATGGTGGACTCCACCTACTGGCTGGACCTGGGCACCCCGGCCGCCTTCGTCCGCGGCTCGGCCGACCTGGTCCTGGGCCGCGCCCCCTCCCCGGCCGTGCCCGGCCGCTGCGGCGACCGCCTCGTCCTGCCCACGGCGATCGTCGCCCCCGACGCCAAGCTGACCGGCGGCACGGTGGTGGGCGAGGGCGCGTTCGTCGCCGAGGGCGCGCGCGTGAGCGGCAGTACGATCCTGCCGGGCGCCGTCATCGAGCCCGGCGCCGTCATCACCGACTCCCTCATCGGCACCCGCGCCCGCATCGGCACCCGCTCCGTCCTCACCGGCACGGTCATCGGCGACGGCGCGGTCGTCGGCGCCGACAACGAACTCCGGGACGGCGCGCGGATCTGGTGCGACGCGAGGATCCCGGCGGGAGCGGTCCGCTTCTCCTCGGACCAGTAGCCCCGCGCCCGCACCCGGCCGACGGCACCGACGCGGGCGCCCGCCCGCGACGGGTCAGAACCGCCCGATGTCGCCCCGCGTCATCCGGGGCCCGCGCCGCTCGGGCATCCGCCCGCTCAGCAGGATCAGCCGGGCGGCCCGGTGCCGCTGCCCCGCGTACGGCTCCAGCAGCCGGAGCATCTCCGCGTCGTCCGCGTCCCGGTTCCCGGCCAGCGCGAACCCCACGATCCCCGGCAGATGCAGATCGCCGACGGTCACCGCGTCCGCCGCGCCGTGACTGCGCTGCACGGTCTCCGCGGAGGTCCACGGCCCGATCCCGGACACCAGTTCCAGCCGCTCCCGCGCCGCCGCCGGGGGCATCCGCGCCGCCTCCTCCAGCCGCGCGGCGACCCGCACCGCCCGCAGCACCGTGGACGCCCGCTTGTCGTCGACCCCGGCCCGGTGCCACTCCCAGGAGGGAATCAGCGCCCAGGCCCGCGGCGCCGGCATGACGTACAGCGGCACCGGGACCGGTCCGGGCGCGGGCTCCCCGTACTTGCGTACGAGCGTCCGCCACGCCGCGTACGCCTCGACGGTGGTGACCTTCTGCTCCAGGACCGACGGGATCAGCGACTCCAGCACCAGCCCGGTCCGGGTCAGCCGCAGCCCCGGCCGCCGGTGCCGGGTCAGCGCGAGCAGCCGGTGCCGCGGCTCGAACGCGGACGGGTCGTCGGCGGCCCCGAGCAGTTCGGGCAACCGCTCCAGCAGCCACTCGGCTCCCGGCCCCCAGGCCTGTGCGCGCACCTGCGCGCCCCGCGCGCGGACGCTCAGCGTCCCCGGCCCCAACGGCGTACGGCAGGCCCGCCACACGGACCCGTCGGGCAGCGCGCGGAACGTCGGATCGCCCGGCCCGCGCCGCAGCGGCCCGAGCACCAGCCCCAGGTCGAGCGGGCCGTCCGGCTCCCAGACGCGTGCCCGCCCCTCCCCGTCGGCCTGCCGCGGCACCGCGCCGGCGGGCACGGCGACATGCCCGCCGCGCACGGTGGTACGCGTCGGGCGGGGAGCGAAACGGCCTGCCACGGATGTGATCCCTGAGTAAGGAGGAGCCCGGCGAGCGGTGCGCCGCGGGCATGCCCTACGAGCGTAGGCGGTCGCGCGGCACCAGGAGCCGGCGCTCCTCACAAGGAGACGACGAACGCCTCCGCGTCCCGCTCCGCCCGGGGCCTCGGCGGCTCCGCCGGGTGCCCCACCGCGACCGCGCCCATCGGGTCCCAGTCGGCCGGCAGCCCCAGCACCTCGCGCACCACGTCCCGGCAGAACATCGTCGAGGACACCCACGCCGACCCGAGCCGCTCCCCGGCCAGCGCGACCAGGAAGTTCTGCACCCCGGCGCCGGCGGCGACCACGAACATCTCCCGCTCGGCGCCGTCGCGCCGCGCGTCCCCGTACGTGTGGGAGCCGTCCATGACCAGGCACGGCACCACCAGGTACGGCGCGTTGCGCAGCACGTCGCCGCGGCGGACCCGCTTGGCGATCGACTCCTCGCTCCTGCCGTCCCGGCGCAGGTCCGCGATCCACGCGTCGCGCATGGCGTCGAGCAGCCGGGTCCGCGCCCCGGCGGACTCCAGGAGCACGAACCGCCACGGCGTGGTGTGGTGCGGCGCCGGCGCTGTCACCGCCGAGGCCACCGCGCGCCGTACCGCGCCGGGGTCGACGGGTTCGTCGGTGAAGGCCCGCACGGTACGCCGCTGGGTCACCGCCTCCCGTACGGCCTCGGAGGTCCCGAGCCGGAACATGTCGTCGCGCGCGTCACGCACCAGGGCCCGCGCGCCGGCCCCGTGGTCCCCGGTCAGCACGTGCGGCAGGCCGCGCACCACGGCCACCGGCAGCCCGGCGGCCTTGCCCTTGACGAGGTCGCCCGCGGCGGCGAGTTCGTCGGCGGTGGCGACGACGGTGGCGCTGAGCGGGTTGCCGTGCGCGTCCGCGCCGCCGCGCAGGTCGTCCAGGACGCGCAGACCGGCGGCGCCGATGGCGACGTCGGTGAGTCCGGCCCGCCAGGGGCGGCCGAAGGTGTCGGTGACGACCACGGCGACATCGACGCCGAGCGCGTCCCGCAGGCCCTGCCGGATGGCCCGAGCGGAGGCGTCGGGGTCCTCGGGCAGCAGCAGCACGGTGCCGGCGGGGGTGTTGGAGGCGTCGACCCCGGCGGCGGCCATGACCAGCCCCTGCCGGTTCTCCACGATGCGCAGCGGTCCGCGCCGCGCCACGACCCGCACGGTTTCGGCGTCGATCGCGGCCTCCCGGTCGGCCGCCTCGACGACCCGCCCCTCCGCCTTGGAGACGATCTTCGAGGTGACGAGCAGCACGTCCCCGTCGGCCAGTCCCGGCTCCGCGCCGGCGATCAGCTTGGCCAGGTCGGCGCCCTCGGTCACCTCGGGGATCCCGGACACGGCCCACACCCGGAAGGCGGGCGCCGCCCCGGTGCCCGGGACGTCTGCCGACGGCGTACCGCTCACGCTCCCCGCACCTCCTCGGCCAGCGCCAGCGCGTCCCGCGCCATCCGGGCGGCGGCGTCGACGTCGGTCATCATCAGCGGCACCGCCCGGCACCGGATCCCGGCGGCCTCGACCCGCTCCACCGAGGCCGCGTCCACCGTGTCGACGAGCCAGCCGTCGAGCAGCCCCGAACCGTAGTGCTCGGCCACCGCGGCGGCCGTGGACTCCACGCCCACCGCCGCGAGGACCTTGTCGGCCATCCCGCGCACGGGCGCGTCCCCGACGATGGGGGACAGGCCGACCACCGGCACCCCGGCGTCGGCGATCGCCTCCCTCATGCCGGGCACCGCGAGGATGGTGCCGACGGAGACGACGGGGTTGGACGGCGGGAAGAGGATCACGTCCGCCGCGGCGATCGCCTCCAGCACCCCCGGCGCCGGCTTGGCCTGCTCCGCGCCGACCGGAACGACCGCCTCGGCCGGCACCGACGCCCGCAGCCGCACCCAGTACTCCTGGAAGTGCACCGCCTTGCGCTCGCCGTCCAGTTCGACGGCCACATGGGTCTCCACCCGGTCGTCGGTCATCGGGATCAGCCGCACACCGGGCTTCCACCGCTCGCACAGCGCCTCGGTCACCGCGCTCAGCGGATATCCCGCGCCGAGCATCTGGGTGCGCACCACGTGCGTGGCGAAGTCCCGGTCACCGAGCCCGAACCACTCGGGCCCGACGCCGTACGCCGCGAGTTCCTCCTTGAGATGGAAGGTCTCGTCGGCCCGGCCCCACCCCTGCTCCTCGTTGATGCCGCCGCCGAGCGTGTACATCACCGTGTCCAGGTCCGGGCAGACCTTCAGCCCGAAGAGGTGGATGTCGTCGCCGGTGTTGCCGATGACCGTGACGTCCGCGTCCGGCACGGCCCGCTTCAGACCGCGCAGGAACCGGGCACCACCGATGCCGCCTGCCAGAACCACAATCCGCATGCACCCAAGTCTGGCAGGCGGGTACGACAACGCGGCACGCGGTCGTACCGTGCGGGCTCACACGTTGACGGCGGCCGCCGAGTCGTACGGGTCCGCGGCGTCCGCCGTGCCGTACGCCGCCCCGGCGCACCGGGCGGGGGCGTGCATGGGCATCTCGGTCAGGCCCGGGAAGTAGACGTGCAGGCTGACCGCCGGCCGCAGCGCGTCGTTGACGACCTCGTGCGCGTACCCCGGCGCGAACACGCGCTGCGCGCCCGCCTCCAGAGCGCGCGTGCCGCGCCCGGTGTGCTCGGTCAGCGTGCCCTCCAGGACGGTCAGCACACCGGAGGAGCCGCCGTGGTCGTGCGGTCCGGTGCCCTGCCCGGGCACCCAGGACAGCAGCCACACCTCGTAGCCCGGCCCGGTGCGCAGCCGGTGGTACCAGCGGGTCGTGGCGTCGTAGCGGACCAGGTGCTCCCACTGGGCGCGGTCGGCCGCGATCGAGCGGGCCAGGCCGGCGAACTCGGCCACGGTGGCCGGGTGCTCGCGCGGAGCCCGCAGGAGGTGGGGGACTTCGAGGATGTCGCCGGCGATCTGGAGGTCGCTGTCGCTGTTCATGGGTGCGGTGGTTCCTCGGGGGAGGGCTGGCCGGAGGGAACGGGACGCCCGGGCCGCGGGGGGCACGGACGACGGCTGGAGCGCGCGTGCGCGCGAGGCTCAACAGCCGGAACAGCGACAGCTACAGCGAGCGCGGGCAGCACCGTGGGACCCGGCGGTGCGGGTCGAGGTGAGTGCCGAGTTCGCGAGCATGCCCACTAGGACAGCGGCTCACACCTTCAGTGTCAACTCGACGCCCGGAATGTGGGACATGTTTCACCTCATCCGGTTCATCTCGCAGGTGAAAGGTTTGCGCACGGGGAGAGCGGGACACATGCGGCACATGCCGGGCACGCAAGCCCCGTTGTCATCCCGTGATCCGATTGTGATCAGGGTCGCTTCGGTGCGCGTGTCGGAACGAGATCGAAGGCGTTGGCGTCCTTGCCCGTGCGGACTCCGTCGGGGTCCCGCGCGGGACGGGAAGCCCTCGGGGCCCCAGCAGTGTGTCAAGGTTTATGCCGATTTGAACACTTTCCGCATGGCCTTGGTTCCGCAGAGTGAATAAGGGGCCCAATAGCAGATCTCGGCTTGACTCGCCCGGAGCAGCACACTTGTAATTTCACTCGTGTCGTTCGGCCGCTATCGGTAACGGCTACATCACGGGGACGCGAAAGACAGACGAGGGGCGCACATGACCGAGCTGGTGCAGCAACTGCTGGTCGACGACGCGGACGAGGAACTCGGCTGGCAGGAGCGCGCGCTGTGCGCCCAGACCGACCCCGAGTCCTTCTTCCCCGAGAAGGGCGGCTCCACCCGCGAGGCCAAGAAGGTCTGCCTCGCCTGCGAGGTCCGCTCCGAGTGCCTCGAGTACGCCCTCGCCAACGACGAGCGCTTCGGCATCTGGGGCGGCCTGTCCGAGCGCGAGCGGCGCCGCCTGAAGAAGGCCGCCGTCTGACCGCGCCCCGAGGGCGGCCCGGCCGGAACCCGTCGCGGACCGCGCGCACATCCCCCGTGCAAACGTCACGAACGGCCCGTCGCAGGTGGGTTATCCACAGGCGGCGGGCCGCCCTCATGGCCAGCCAGTAGTGTGGTCGCTCGTCCGAGACGCCCCGCTGCTCCCGGGGAGCACAGGCGTCCACCGCAGTCCACCGAACCGGGGCCGTGTATCTCGATGTCCGTGCACAGCCATACGGCAGCCCACCACGACGTCACCGCAGCGGCGCCCGCCGTGCCCGAGCGCGCGACGCAGTCCGATCCGACCGGCGTGCCCGCGTACCCGCGGCACGTGGTCACCGCCGTCCTCGTCGCCCACGACGGCGCCCGCTGGCTGCCCGAGGCGCTCGCCGGCCTGCTCGGCCAGGAGCGCCCCGCGCAGTACGCCGTGGCGGCCGACACCGGCAGCGCGGACACCTCCGCCCAGGTGCTCACCGACGCGCTCGGCGCCGACCGCGTGCTGCACCTCGCCCGGCGCACCGGCTTCGGCCAGGCCGTCGAGGAGGCCGCCCGCACCGCCCCGTACCTCACCCCGGACGAACTGCCCTACCTCAAGCGCCCCAGCGGCTGGGACCCCGTCACGCGCACCTGGCGCGACGACGCCTACGACCTGCCCGACCTCCCCCACGGGGAACCGGTGCAGTGGCTGTGGCTGCTGCACGACGACTGCGCCCCCGAACCGGAGGCCCTGGCCGAGCTGTTGCGCGTCGTCGACAACGAGTACGAGCTCGGCCGCGAGGACGTCGCGGTCGTCGGCCCCAAGCTGCGCGGCTGGTACGACCGCCGGCAACTCCTCGAAGTGGGCGTCAGCATCGCCCACTCCGGCCGCCGTTGGACCGGCCTGGACCGCCGCGAGCAGGACCAGGGCCAGCACGACCACGTACGGCCGGTGCTGTCGGTGTCCACCGCCGGAATGCTGATCCGCCGTGACGTCTTCGAGCAGCTCGGCGGGTTCGACCGCCGGCTGCCCCTGATGCGCGACGACGTCGACCTGTGCTGGCGCGCCCACGCCGCCGGCCACCGCGTCCTGGTCGCCCCCGAGGCCGTCGTACGACACGCCGAGGCAGCCTCGCGCGAGCGCCGCACCGTCGACTGCGCCGGCCGCACCACCGCGTCCCCGCACAAGGTCGACAAGGCCGGCGCCGTCTACACCCTGCTCGTCAACACCCGTACCGCCCTGCTGCCCTGGGTGCTGCTCCGCCTGGTCCTCGGCACGCTGCTGCGCACCGTCGCCTACCTCGTCGGCAAAGTCCCCGGGCAGGCCGTCGACGAGATCCGCGGCCTGGTGGGCACACTGCTGCGACCGGAGCGGATCGTCGCCGGACGGCGCAGACGCGGCAGACCGCGGATCGACAAGGGCGAGCTGCGGGCCCTGTTCCCGCCGCCGGGCGCCACCGTCCGGGCCACCGTCGAACAGGTCGCGGGCAACGTCGTCGGCAGCTCCGACCCCGAGGTCTCCTCGGCGGGCCGACACGGCGGCGCCGTGGAGTCCGGGCCCGGCGGCGACGACGCCGACTTCCTGGAGATCGAGCAGTTCGCCCGTCTCAAGCGCATCGCCCGCAAACCCGGCCCGGTGCTCTTCCTGGTGCTGCTGCTGGTCTCCCTGGTCGCCTGCCGGGGTCTGCTCGGCGGCGGCGCGCTCGCCGGCGGCGCCCTGCTGCCCGCCCCGGCCGACTCCGCCGACCTCTGGTCGCGCTACCTCGACTCCTGGCACCCGGTCGGCGCCGGCGGCACCCCGGCCGCGCCGCCGTACCTGGCGATCGTGGCCATGCTGGCCTCCCTGCTGTTCGGCTCGACCGGCCTCGCGGTCACCGTCCTGCTGGTCGGCTCGGTCCCGCTGGCCGGGTTCAGCGCGTACTTCGCCTCCCGTCCGCTCGTCCCCTCGCGCCTGCTGCGCGCCTGGGCGGCCATCGCCTACGCCTTCCTGCCCGCCACCACCGGAGCGCTGGCCGGCGGCCGGATCGGCACCGCCGTGCTGGCCGTGCTGCTGCCGCTCATCGCCCGCGCGGGCGTCTCGGCGAGCGGCCTGGCAAGTCCGACCCGCTCCCGGGGCAGTTGGCGCGCCACCTGGGCGTACGCCCTCCTGCTGACCGTCACCACCGCCTTCACGCCCGTGGTGTGGCCCATCGCGCTCGTCCTCGGCATCGGCGTGCTGGCCGTCCGGCGGGGCGACATCGTGGCCCACGGACTGCGGTTCCTGGCCCAGTTGGCCACCCCGCTGGTGATCCTCGCCCCCTGGTCGCTGTCGCTGCTGCCGTTCGGCTTCTTCACGGAGGCCGGACTGGAGTACGGCTCCTCGACCGCCTCCGCACTCGACCTGCTCGGCGCCGGCCCGGGCGGCCCCGGCACGGTGCACGGGCTGATGCTCGTCGGCATCGTCCTGGCCGCACTGGCCGCGCTGCTGCGCTCGCAGCGTCAGTTCGGGGTCCGGGCGGCCTGGGCGGCCGCCCTGGTGGCGCTCGTCCTCGCGGTCCTGTCCAACCGCTCCACCTGGGCCGGCCCCGCCACCCTGGTCTACGGCCTCGCCCTCCTGGCCGCCGCGATGCTGGGCGCCGACGGAGCACGCGCCCGAGTGGCCGAGCAGAGCTTCGGCTGGCGCCAGCCCGTCGCCGCGCTGATCGCCTTCGCCTCGGCCGCGGGCCCGCTGCTCGTCGCCGCCGGCTGGATGATCGGCGGCGCGGACGGCCCGCTGGAGCGGCGCGACCCCGTACAGGTGCCCGCGTTCGTCGCCGAGGAGAGCACCACCCGCGACCAGGCCCGCACCCTGGTCCTCGACAGCGACTCCGCCGCGCACGTCGGCTACATGCTCGTCCGCGGCTCGGGCGTGCGCATGGGCGACGGCGAACTGGCCGCCGCGGCCGGCGGGAACAGCCGGCTCGACAAGGTCGTCGCCAACCTGGTCGCCGGTTCCGGCGCCGACCAGGCGGGCCAGCTCGGCGGCTTCGCCGTGCGCTACGTCCTCGTCCACAAGGGCGCGCCCCGCGAGATCAGCCGCGTCCTGGACGCCACACCCGGCCTGTCCCGGCTCAGCCAGCAGGACGGCAGCGCCCTGTGGCGCGTGGACCAGGAGGTCTCGCGCGCCGCCATCGTGTCCGCCGCGGGCTCCGGTTCGGGCTCGGGTTCGACCGCCCCCGCCCAGCCCGTCGCCGCCGGACCCGTCGGCATCCACACCACGATCCCGGCCAGCGCCGAAGGGCGCGTGCTGCGCCTCGCCGACGCCGCCGACCCGGGCTGGACGGCCACCCTCGACGGCAAGCCGCTCCCGCGCACGACGGTGGACGGCTGGGCCCAGGGCTTCCGGCTGCCCGCCTCCGGCGGCAAGCTCGACGTCGGCTTCGACGACCCCATCGGCCACACCGCCTGGCTGTGGGCCCAGGGTGCCCTCGCCGTCGTCCTCGTCGTCCTCGCCCTGCCCGGCCGGCGCCGTGACGTCGACGACGACCTGCCCGAGGAGCAGCCGGCACCCGCGGCGGCCGACGCCGCGGAGGGTCGCCGGGCCCGCAGGCTGCGCGCCCGGACGGAGGCCGCAGAACCCGGTCAGGAGCTGCCGCCGACGGGCCCGGACGACGCGTCCCCTCCCGCGGCGGAGGCCCCTGTCGGGGTACCGCACCAGCACTCCTACGGCGAGTGGGACACCACCGCCTACGCCGGAGCCGCGGCAGGAGCGGCCGCGGGACCGGCGGGCGAGTACGACTCCTACGGCGGCGAGCCGTACCCGACCGCCCAGGCCCAGCAGTACCCGGCGGGCACGTACGGCGACGGCGTGTACGACGACGGCGCGTACCGGGGCGGCGGGACCGATCACTACCAGGGCGGCCAGTACGACCCGTACGCGTACGGCGACCAGACGCCGGCCGCGCCCTACGGCCAGACATATCAGCAGGGGTACGACGACCAGCCGTACGACCCGGCACAGCACCACCCGCACGGCATCGGCAGTGAGCGCCCCGACGGGAGCCAGCAGTGAACCGCACGACCCTGTCCCTGATCGCCGGCGTGGCGGCGCTCGCCGCCGTCACCGGATTCGCCGCGCTGGACACCTCCGACGCGGCGGGCGCCGGACCGGCCGGGGCCGCCGCCCGACTGCCCGTCGAGCGCACCACCCTGGTCTGCCCGGCGCCGAGCAGCTCGGAGATCGCCGACACCTCGTACACGTCCTTCACCCCCGTGACCCAGGGCACGGGAAGCGAGGGCAAGGGCCGTCTCCGGGTCGCCGCCGAGGAATCGGGCACCGGCCCCGGAAAGGGCAAGGGCAAGGGCGGCGCCGGGAAGAAGGACGCCGATCCGGTACTCCAGCCCAAGGCGCCCGGCACGCCGGTCACCGCGGACACCTCGGGCGGCGACACGCCCGCGCTGATCGGCACCGCCGAGGGCAGGTTCGCTCCCGGCTGGACCATGCAGCAGACCACCGAGGTCGCCGCGGGCGCCGGGCGCGGCCTGCTGGGCGTGGACTGCACCGCACCGGACACCGAGTTCTGGTTCCCCGGCGCGAGCACCGCGTCGGGCCGCGCCGACTACGTCCACCTGACCAACCCCGACGACTCCGCCGCCGTCGTCGACATCGAGCTCTACGGCAAGGACGGCGCCGTGAAGTCGGCGGTGGGCGACGGCATCACCGTCGCGCCGCACTCCAGCGAGCCCATCCTGCTGTCCACGCTCGCCGACGCGACGCGGGACGACCTCACGGTGCACGTGAGCGTGCGCAGCGGCCGGGTCGGAGCGGCGGTGCAGGCCCTCGACAACAAGCTCGGCGGGGACTGGCTGGCGGCCGCCGCGGACCCGGCCGACAGCCTCGTGCTGCCGGGCATCCCCAAGGACGCCGCCTCCGTGCGGCTGATCGCCTTCACCCCCGCCGACGCGGACACCGACCTGAAGGTGAAGCTGGCCTCGCCGTCCGGACTGATCACCCCGGCCGGTCACGAGAGCGTGCACCTGAAGGGCGGGACGACGACCGCCGTGGACCTGGGAGACATCACGCGCGGGGAGGCGGGCTCACTGGTGCTGACCCAGTCCGCCCGGTCCGCGCCCGTGGTCGCCGCGCTCCAGGTGATACGCGGCAAGGGAGACAAGCAGGAGACGGCGTTCATCCCGGCGGCCGGCCCCACCGGGACGCGGGCGACGTCGGCCGACAACAGCGCGAAGGGCTCGACGCTCTCGCTGACGGCGCCCACCGCCACCGCGCAGGTCAAGGTCACCGCCTCGGCGGGCAGCGAGGGCGGAACGGCGGTGTCGAAGACGTACACGGTCAAGGCGGGCACCACCCAGGACATCGCCCCACCGGTGCCGGCCGGCCTGAAGGGCACGTACGCCCTGACGGTGGAGCGCCTGTCCGGCGGCCCGGTGTACGGCGCGCGCACCCTCACGGCGACGGAGGAGGGCGTTCCCGGCTTCACCGTCCAGATCCTGCCGGACGACCGGGGAACGGTGTCCGTGCCGCGGGCGGACGAGGACGTCTCGGTGCTGCAGAGGCCGTGACCGTGAGCGGGCGCCGCCCACCGGATCCGGATACCGGGCCGGGGCCCGTGACCGGTCGCCGGCGACGGACCGGCCGGTCCGCCCCGGGCCGTCCCAGCGGTGCGCCCGGGGGCCTCACCGGGTGCCGGTCGTCGCTCGGCCGCACTGGGGACGCCCGCGCCTCCTCCCGCGCGCCACTCGCCCCGCGCGCCACTCGCCCCGCGCGCCACTCGCCCCGCGCGCCACTCGCCCCGCGCGCCACTCGCCCCGCGCGGCGGCTCGTCCCGCGTGGTCGCCCCCTGGGAGGCGACCTGGCAAAGCCGTGTTCGCACGGGTGCCCTCGGCGGTCGCATGCAGGGGGGTGCCCGGCGGCCGCCCGTGGACGCGGCCCGGCTCAGTCCTCCCCGTACCGCGGGTCGACCGTCTCCGGCGTCAGCCCCAGCAGCTCGGCCACCTGCTCGACGACGATCTCGTGCACCAGGGCGGCCCGCTCCTCGCGGCCCTTGCTGCGGATCTCCACCGGCCTGCGGTACACGATCACCTGCCCCCGGCGCCCGTCCTGGGCGGCCACCGTGCCCCCGAGCGGCACCGGCTCGTCGCTCCAGGGCTGCGCCGGCCCGTCCAGCCGCGGCACCTCCAGCACGACGAAGTCGATGTCGGCCAGTTGCGGCCACCGCCGCTCCAGCCGGTCCACGGAGTCCTGCACCAGATCCGCGAACGCCTCGGCGCGGCTCGCGGCGAGCGGCACCTGGGGCGGTGCGATCGGGCCGCGCATGCCCCGGCCGTGGCGATCACGTCGTCGTGGCCCGGGGCCGGCGGCACGGGGCGGTACACGGTTGTCCATCACTGCTGAAGGGTAGTCCTCGCCGCCTGCCCGCGCCGGGCTTCGCGAGGCATCCCGGCCACCGCGCCGCCCGTGCGACCGTGCCCCGCCCGCCGGAAGTCCACCGGCCGTTCCCCCCCCTCCCGGCGGGTCGCCCGCCCCGGACCCCGGGGCGGGCGGGGCCGGCCCCGCAAGGTGCCGGACGCCGGTTCCGGGAGGCGCGGCGGAAGCGGGTCCCCGGGCTGCGGCGGAAGCGGGTCCCTGAGTCGGCGGAAGCGGGTCCCCGGATCGGCCGAAGCGGATCCTCGGATCGACCGACGTCCTTCCCGGGACCGCGCGATATCGATTCCGGCCAAGCTCGGCTTCGATTCCGCATCTCTCCGCGAGCGTCGATCTTGAGGTGAATGCGGTGTTTGGACCTGTTCGTAACCCGGGCAAGGGGTGTCCGAGATCTCGTGACAGGCCGTCTGCGCAGGTCAGAAAGGTATGTCAGAGTGGGTGTGTGGGGTGTTTCACAGCACGACACGGGGGAGTGACCTGGTGGAGAGTCGTCGCGGCCCGCTCAAGAGTGCGGTACCGTCCAACGTCGTGAGCCCTGTACGTCGCTGTTCGCGCACCGCTTGCGGCCGTCCCGCCGTAGCGACGCTGACGTACGTCTATGCCGACTCGACCGCGGTCCTCGGCCCGCTCGCCACCTACGCCGAACCCCACTGCTACGACCTGTGCGCCGAGCACTCCGAGCGCCTCACCGCCCCGCGCGGCTGGGAGGTCGTCCGGCTCCTCGACGGCTCGGCCCCCGCCCGCCCCAGCGGAGACGACCTGGAAGCGCTCGCCAACGCGGTGCGCGAGGCGGCCCGGCCCCAGCAGCGCGCGGCCGAGGCCGGTGGCGGCGGAGCGCGCGGCGCGGACCCGATGGAGGTCGCCCGGCGCGGCCATCTGCGGGTGCTCCGCTCGCCGGACAACTGACAAGACCGCCCGCTGTCAGGAGAGTCGGACTCACCGCGTCTCCCCTCAGAGCCGCCCCCACCGTGTTCGTGCGTCGGCGCCGTCGACCGGAACGGGTAGTTTGTGGTGACCGATTGGCACTTGAGAAGGGTTGGCCGTGACTGCTGATCTGTCGCAGATCGTGAAGGCGTACGACGTGCGCGGCGTGGTCCCGGACCAGTGGGACGAGTCGCTGGCCGAACTCTTCGGGGCCGCCTTCGTCCAGGTGACCGGTGCGAGCGCCGTCGTCGTCGGACACGACATGCGGCCCTCCTCACCGGGGCTGGCCGGCGCCTTCGCGCACGGCGCGACCCGGCGCGGCGCCGACGTCACCGAGATCGGTCTCTGCTCGACGGACCAGCTGTACTACGCCTCGGGCGCGCTGGACCTGCCCGGCGCGATGTTCACGGCCTCCCACAACCCGGCGCGGTACAACGGCATCAAGCTGTGCCGCGCGGGCGCGGCCCCCGTCGGCCAGGACACCGGGCTGGCCGAGATCCGCGAACTGGTCGAGAAGTGGCTCGACTCGGGCGCCCCGGACCCGGCCGAGCGGACGGGAACCGTCACGCGGCGCGACACGCTGGCGGACTACGCGGCGCACCTGCGCTCCCTCGTCGACGTGACCTCCATCCGCCCGCCCGCCTCCCACCACCGCTCCCGCGGGGACGATGAAGCGTGCCCCCCGCGGCTGAAGGTCGTCGTCGACGCGGGCAACGGCATGGGCGGGCACACCGTCCCCGCGGTCCTCGCCGGCCTGCCCGTCGAACTCGTCCCCATGTACTTCGAACTGGACGGCACCTTCCCCAACCACGAGGCCAACCCGCTGGATCCGGCCAATCTCGTCGACCTGCGGAAGCGGGTCCGCGAGGAGGAGGCCGACCTCGGCCTCGCCTTCGACGGCGACGCCGACCGCTGCTTCGTCGTCGACGAACGCGGCGAGCCGGTCTCCCCGTCCGCGATCACCGCGCTGGTCGCCGCCCGCGAACTGGCCCGGCACGGCGGCCGCGGCGCGATCATCCACAACCTCATCACCTCCTGGTCGGTCCCCGAGGTGGTCAAGGAGAACGGCGGCACCCCGGTGCGCACCCGGGTGGGCCACTCGTTCATCAAGGCCGAGATGGCCAGATCCGGCGCGATCTTCGGCGGCGAGCACTCCGCGCACTACTACTTCAAGGACTTCTGGAACGCCGACACCGGCATGCTTGCCGCCCTGCACGTCCTGGCGGCCCTGGGCGGCCAGGACGCCCCCCTGTCTGCCCTGGTGGCGCGGTACGACCGCTACCGGGGTTCCGGCGAGATCAACTCCACGGTCGCCGACCAGACGGCCCGCCTCGCCGCCGTCAGGACCGCCTACGCCGGCCGCGCGGACGTCACCCTCGACGAACTCGACGGTCTCACCGTGACCGCCGCCGACTGGTGGTTCAACGTCCGGCCGTCCAACACCGAACCGCTGCTCCGGCTGAACGCGGAGGCCCGCGACGAGGCGACGATGGCCAAGGTGCGCGACGAGGCCCTGGCGATCATCCGAGGCTGACCGCCCCCGACCGACCGCCGGGTCCCGCGGCCCCGGACCACAGCGGACCACCTGGGCCGTCGTCGTCCGCGGCGAACCACCCGGACCCGGCGGCGTCCGGCTCCGCTGACCGCCCGGCCCGCCCGGCCCGACCGCCCTGACCTGGCGGCGTCCACAGTGGACGTTCGCGGCGGACCCCCAGACCCGATGGCGTCCGCGGCGGACCGTCCGGACCCGGCGGCGTCCGGCTCCGGCCCGACCCCGCCACGGGGCGCTCACCGGCGGTACCCTGACCAGGCACGTCCGTACAACCGCACACGCGCCCCCGCGCCCCGAAGGGAAACCTCATGCCGCTCGAAGCCGGCCTCCTGGAGATCCTCGCCTGCCCGGCCTGCCACTCTCCCCTGGAGGAGCGCGACGCCGAGCTGGTCTGCACCGGCCAGGACTGCGGTCTCGCCTACCCCGTCCGCGACGGCATCCCGGTCCTGCTCGTCGACGAGGCCCGCCGCCCCGCATGACCGACGGCCCGGCGCACTGACGCCGCCGCCCCGCACGACCGACGGCCGGCGAACCGGCGCCGCCGTCCCGCCGTTTCGCCGTCCCGACGACCGGACGTCCCGAGGCCCCGGCGCACGGAGCCCGATCGGAGGCTGCCGCCCATGCTCGACGAATCGCTGCTCGACGACCCGGAGGCGCTCGCCGACGCCGACCGCCGCGGACTGCTCCGCGGTGCCGCCGAGGCCGGCGCCCGCGTACGCACCGCCGCCCGGAACGCCGCCGAGGCCGGCGTGGCCGACCTCAAACCGGACGGCCGACCCCGAGCCGTCCTGATCGCCGGCCCGGGCGCCGCCGCCACCCACGCCGCCGACCTGCTCGGCACCCTCGCCGGCGCCGGCAGCCCCGTCACGCGGCTGGCCCCCACCGGCGTCGCCTCCGCCGCCGGCGCGCTGCGCTGGGAACTGCCCGGCTGGGCCGGCTCCGTGGACCTGCTGCTGATCACCACCCCCGACGGCACCGAGCCGAGCCTCGGCCTGCTGGCCGACCAGGCGTACCGCCGCGGCTGCACGGTCGTCGCCGTCGCTCCGGCCGGCACCCCGCTCGCCGAGGCCGTCGAGGGCGCGCACGGCATGTTCATCCCCATGGCGACGGCCCCCTACGACCACGACGAACCCCTCGCCGGATCAGCCCCCGGCGTGCTGTGGGCACTGCTCACCCCACTGCTGGCCCTGCTGGACCGGATCGGGCTGCTCACCGCGCCGCCCGACGCCCTGGAGGCGGCGGCCGACCGGCTGGACCGGGTCGCCGAACGCTGCGGTCCGGCCATCGCCACGTACAACAACCCGGCCAAGACCCTCGCCGCCGAACTCGCCGACGCGCTGCCGGTGATCTGGACCGAGGGCGAATCGGCGGGCCCCGCCGGCCGTCGGTTCGGCGCCGTGCTCGCCGAGCTGTCCGGCATCCCCGCGGCCGTCGCCGAACTCCCCGAAGCGCTCGCCGCGCACGGCGCCCTGCTGGCCGGCCGGCTGGCCGCCAGCGCGGACCCGGACGACTTCTTCCGCGACCGCGTCGAGGAGACACCCGCCCTGCACGCGCGCGTGGTGCTGCTCCGCGACCGTCCGCTCGGCGGCCTCACCGCCGCCCCGGCCGCCCGCGACCTGGCGCTCAGCCACGACACGGCGATCAGCGAGCTGGAGCCGGAGCCCGGCGGCGAGATCGAGACCCTCGCGGAACTGATCGCCCTCACCGATTTCACCGCCGTTTACCTGGCGCTCGCCTCCGGCGCCTGATCTGTCCTCGGCACCCCGACCGCGCCACGGCCGTACGGGCACACCGAGCGCGTCACGGCCGTACCGGCATCCCGGTCGTCCGTACGCGGCTCCCCGGCCGTACGGGCCCCTGACCGCGGGGGACCCGCACGGCCGTACCGGACGCCGAGCGCGGTACCGGGCGCCGAACCCCGCAGTCCCGCCCGCCGTCGTGCGGGACTGCCCACCGCCGTACCCGGGCGCCGAACACCGCACCCCGACGCGGACCGTCCGCACCCGGGCCGCGTACGGACGCCCGGCAAGAACCTCGGAGAGAAGCGCATGGACCGCCTCGTCAACACCGTCCGCCCCTACGCCTGGGGCTCCACCACCGCGATACCGAAGCTGCTCGGCGTCCAACCCGGCGGCGAACCGCAGGCGGAGATGTGGATGGGCGCCCACCCGGGCGCGCCCTCGCGCACCGCGCGCGGCACGCTCGTCGAGGTCATCGACGCCGCCCCGGAGCGGGAACTGGGCGCCGAGACGGTCGCGAAGTTCGGCCCGCACCTGCCCTTCCTGCTCAAGATCCTCGCCGCCGGTGCCCCGCTCTCCCTCCAGGTCCACCCCAACCCCTCTCAGGCCGAGGAGGGTTACGCCGACGAGGAGGCCCGGGGAGTCCCCGTCGACGCCCCGTACCGGAACTACAAGGACGCCAATCACAAGCCCGAACTGATCTGCGCACTCACCGAGTTCGAGGGGCTGTGCGGCTTCCGCGCCCCCGGCGAGGCCGCCGACCTGCTCGCCGCCCTCGGCGTGGACGCCCTCGAGCCCTACGTCGACCTGCTGCGCGCCAACCCCGAGGACGCCGCCCTGCGTGAGGTCCTCACCGCGATCCTCACCGCCGACCGCGAGGAGACGGCCCGCACCGTCGCCGAGGCCGCGGCCGCCTGCGCCCGCCTCGGCGGCGAGCACGCCCCCTACGCCGGGATCGCCCACCACTACCCGGGCGATCCCGGCGTGCTGGCCGCGATGCTCCTCAACCACGTCCGCCTGCAACCCGGCGAGGCGCTGTTCCTCGGCGCCGGCATACCGCACGCCTACCTCGACGGCCTCGGCGTGGAGATCATGGCCAACTCCGACAACGTCCTGCGCTGCGGCCTGACGCCCAAGCACGTCGACGTCCCCGAACTCCTGCGCGTCGTACGCTTCGAGGCCGGCGACCCCGGCGTGCTGCGCCCGGAGGCCGGCCCGGACGGCGAGGAGGTCTACGAGACCCCCATCGACGAGTTCCGACTGTCCCGCTACGTCCTCCCCGAAGGCGCCGCCGCCCACGACCTCACGCTCGGCACCCCGCAGATCCTGCTCTGCACGGCCGGCTCCGTCCGGGCGGGCGAACACGAGCTGTCCCCGGGGCAGTCCGTGTTCGTCCCGGCCGGCGAGACCGCCGAAGTGTCCGGCGCCGGCACGGTCTTCCGGGCCACGGTCGTCGTCTGACCCCGTCCGGCCGTTCCCGGTCGTCGCACGGGCCCACCACGCCGGCCCCGCGGTGAACCGATCCGCCGCCGACCGGATCCCGGCCCGGTCCGCGGCGGAGCTCACGGAGACCTGACGCACCGCCGCCGGACCGGGCTGCAACAATGACCCACCGGCAAAGGGCGGGCAAAGGGCCGAAGCCGGGTCGGATGCGTGCGGCACGGGTACGCGCGTGGACGGACACGTACGCACGAAGGCGAAGGGACAACGCGAACACATGAGCGCGTCAGGCGGCACCAGGGCGATCGTGGCGGCACTCGGCGCCAACCTCGCGATCGCGGTATCGAAGTTCGTGGCCTTCGCCTTCAGCGGCTCGTCGTCGATGCTCGCCGAAGGCGTGCACTCGCTCGCCGACTCGGGCAACCAGTTCCTGCTGCTGGTCGGCGGCAAGAAGGCCCAGCGCGCGGCGACCCCCCAGCACCCCTTCGGCTACGGCCGTGAACGCTACATCTACGCCTTCCTGGTCTCCATCGTCCTGTTCTCCGTCGGCGGCATGTTCGCCATCTACGAGGGCTACGAGAAGATCAGCCACCCGCACCCGCTGGAGAACTGGTACTGGCCGGTGGCCGTCCTGGTCTTCGCGGTCTGCGCCGAGGGCTTCTCCTTCCGCACGGCCATCAAGGAGTCCAACGAACTGCGCGGCGGGCTGTCCTGGACACAGTTCGTCCGCCGCGCCAAGGCGCCCGAACTCCCCGTCGTCCTCCTGGAGGACTTCGGCGCGCTGATCGGCCTCGTCCTCGCCCTCGGCGGTGTCGGGCTGTCACTGCTCACCGACGACGGCGTCTGGGACGGCATCGGCACCGTCTGCATCGGTGTCCTGCTCGTCCTGATCGCCCTCGTGCTGGCCGCCGAGACCAAGTCGCTGCTGCTCGGCGAGGCCGCCGGCGCCGACGTGGTCCAGCGGATCGAGGAAGCCGCGGTCGACGGCGACACCGTCACCCGCATCATCCACATGCGCACGCTCCACCTCGGCCCCGAGGAGCTGCTCGTCGCCGCCAAGATCGCCGTCCGGCACGACGACACCGCCGCCGAGGTCGCCGCCGCCATCGACGCCGCCGAGGCACGCATCCGCGGCGCCGTTCCCATCGCCCGGGTGATCTACCTCGAACCGGACGTCTACAGCGAGGCCGAGGCGGCCCGCGGGCCGGACCCGGAGGCGACCCCGGGCGGTCCGACGCCGCACACCGGCGGGCACTGAGCCCGACCGGCCACCACCACCCCGGGGCCCGACCGGCCACCACGACGGGGCCCGCCGAAGCACCGGCGGGCCCCGTCGTCGTTCCCGAACGGCCGGATCAGTTCGGGAACGGACTGGGGGCCACGGGGCCCACCGGTGTAGCTTGGGACGGAGCCAGACGTCGCTGCTGATGGCGGTCGGGCGGTTCGGCGACGAACCGTCCGAGGGAGAGAGGGCCTCCGACGGACTGCGCTGCGCGTACGCGGGCATGCCTGTGTCCTCCTTGGGCACCCCTGTGTCCGCCGCCGCGCAGGTCAGCCGTAACCACCTCGACCCGAACCCGAGGAGCAGCCCGTAATGACGACTGTCGAGAACCGACAGGACTTCAAGGTCGCCGACCTGTCCCTGGCCGAGTTCGGCCGCAAGGAGATCACCCTCGCCGAGCACGAGATGCCGGGTCTGATGGCGATCCGTGAGGAGTATGCCGAGCGGCAGCCGCTGAAGGGTGCCCGGATCACGGGTTCCCTGCACATGACGGTGCAGACGGCGGTGCTGATCGAGACGCTGGTGGCGCTGGGCGCCCGGGTCCGCTGGGCGTCGTGCAACATCTTCTCCACCCAGGACCACGCGGCCGCGGCGATCGCCGTGGGTCCGCAGGGCACCGCGGAGGACCCGAAGGGGATTCCGGTGTTCGCGTGGAAGGGGGAGACGCTGGAGGAGTACTGGTGGTGCACGGAGCAGGCGCTGACCTGGCCGGACGCCGCGACCGGCGGCCCGAACATGATCCTGGACGACGGTGGTGACGCCACCCTGCTGGTCCACAAGGGCGTCGAGTACGAGAAGGACGGCAAGGTCCCCTCGCCCGACACCGCCGAGTCCGACGAGCACCGGGTCATCCTCCAGCTGCTCACCCGCACCCTGGGCGAGAACCCCCAGAAGTGGACCCAGCTGGCCTCCGAGATCCGCGGCGTCACCGAGGAGACCACCACCGGCGTCCACCGCCTGTACGAGATGCAGCGCGACGGGGTCCTCCTCTTCCCGGCGATCAACGTCAACGACGCGGTGACGAAGTCGAAGTTCGACAACAAGTACGGCTGCCGGCACTCGCTGGTGGACGGCATCAACCGGGCCACGGACGTGCTGATCGGCGGCAAGACCGCGGTCGTGTGCGGTTACGGCGACGTCGGCAAGGGCTGCGCGGAGTCGCTGCGCGGCCAGGGCGCCCGGGTGATCATCACCGAGATCGACCCGATCTGCGCGCTGCAGGCGGCGATGGACGG